>DATHJZ010000142.1:0-3777 GCA_035286365.1 Steroidobacteraceae bacterium
GTCGCCGGGAACAGCAGCAGCGACGAGGCGAAGATCGGCGGAATCACGCCCGACATGTTGAGCTTGAACGGCAGGTGCGTGGTCTGGCCGGCGTACATGCGGCGGCCGACCTGGCGCTTCGCATAGTCCACCGGGATGCGACGCTGGGCCCGTTCGACGAACACGCAGAATGCGGTCACACCGAGCACGACGATGATCAGGACGATCGCCAACAGGCCCGACATCGTGCCGTCGTTGATCTGGCCGATGGTGCGGCCAATGGCGCCGGGGAATCCGGCCACGATGCCGCCCAGGATGATCATCGATATGCCGTTACCCACACCACGCTCGGTGATTTGCTCGCCGAGCCACATGAGGAACATGGCGCCGGTGGTCATGGTGATCGTGGCGGTAAACAGGAACTGCGGTCCGGGCGCCATGACCATGCCCTGCGCCTGCAGGCCGCTCGCGGTGACGAACGACTGGAACAGCGCCAGGCCGAGCGTGCCGTAACGCGTGATCTCGGTGAGCTTGCGCCGGCCGGACTCGCCTTCCTTGCGGTATTCCATCCACTGCGGCACCACCATCGCCATCATCTGCACGATGATCGACGCGGAGATGTAGGGCATCACGCCCATGGTGAAGATGGACAGGCGCTCGAGCGCGCCGCCCGAGAACATGTTCACGATGCCGAAAATGGTCTCGGCATTGTCCTTGAAGAAACTGGCCACACGCTCGGGGTCGATGCCCGGCACGGGAATGTACGTGCCGATGCGATAGACGATCAGGCCGCCGATCAGGAACAGCAGGCGATTGCGTACGTCGCCGAAACGCGCCGCGTCGCCGAAGACTGATGCCGGGTTTTGTGAGCTGTCTGCCACGATGGTCTGGTTTTCCTTGGCCTTTATTCCTGAGCCTTGGTCTTGGCCTTCAGTTTCTCGGGCTTCGGCTTCTCGGGCAGGGCCTCGACCGTGCCGCCGGCCTTTTCGATGGCCTCGCGCGCACCCTTGGTGGCGCCAATGCCCTTCAAGGTGACGGCTTTCTTGATCTCGCCCGAGAGCACGACTTTCGCCTGGTCGGCGAATGTCGGGATGATGTTGGCGTTCTTCAAGGCGGCAAGGTCGATCACGGTGCCTTCGACCTTGGCGAGCTCGTCCAGGCGGACTTCCGCGCTCAGAGCCTGCATTTTCGAGCGGAAACCGACCTTCGGCATGCGGCGCTGAATTGGCATCTGGCCGCCTTCGAAGCCGACCTTGTGGTAGCCGCCCTTGCGGGCGCGCTGGCCCTTCACACCGCGGCCGCAGGTCTTGCCCTGGCCGGCTGAAGCGCCACGTCCCACGCGCAGGCGCGTCTTGCGGGCGCCATGGGCGGGTTTCATCTCGTTCAAACGCATGGTCATGTGCTTACTCCGAAACCTTCAGGAGGTGCGAAGCGGCGCCGATCATTCCGCGGTTCTGCGGCGTATCGGCGACCTGCACCGTCTGATGCGGGCGGCGCAGGCCCAGGCCTCGCGCCGACGCAGCAATGCTCTTCAATTGGCCCGCCAGGCTCTTCACCAGCGTGACCGTGATCTGTTTGTTTGCCATGAGTGCGTGATCGTGGCTTACGCCAGGATCTCCTCCAGCGTCTTGCCGCGCTTGGCGGCAATGGTCTCCGGCGAATTCACATTCGCCAGCGCGTTGACCGTGGCACGCACCACGTTGATCGGGTTGCGCGAGCCGTAGCTCTTCGCGAGCACGTTGCGCACGCCGGCGCACTCGAGCACCGCGCGCATGCCGCCACCGGCGATGACGCCAGTACCGTCGGACGCGGGCTGCATGTACACGATGGTCGCGCCGTGCTCGCCCTTGATCGCGAAGTGCAGCGTGTCGTTCTTGAGCGCTACGTTGACCATGTTCTTGCGGGCCTGCGCCATGGCCTTCGAGATGGCCACCGGCACTTCACGCGCCTTGCCGAATCCGAAGCCCACGCGGCCGGCGCCGTCACCGACGACCGTCAGCGCGGTGAAGCCGAACTGACGTCCGCCCTTGACCACCTTGGCCGTGCGATTGACTGCAACCAGCTTCTCGAGGAACTCGTCCTGCGCCTGGTTCTTGTTTTCGGGTCGTGCCATGTTGTTAGGTCCTGTTAAAACTCTAAGCCGGCTTCACGCGCGGCATCAGCCAGCGCTTTGACGCGGCCGTGATACATGAAGCCCGCGCGATCGAAGGCGACCTTGGTGACGCCGGCGGCCTTGGCGGCCTCGGCGATTGCGGTACCCACGGCCTTGGCCGCATCCACGTTGCCGGTGCCCTTCAGGCCCTTGGCAACCTTCTCCTGCACGGTGGACGCCGCGGCGAGCACTTTGCCGCCCGAGGAGTCGAACACCTGCGCGTAGATGTGCTGCGGAGTCCGATGAACCGTGAGGCGGGCAACGCCCAGCTCGCGGATCTTCATGCGGGTCTTGATGGCTCGGCGCTTGCGCCGGTCTTTCTTGGTGATCTGCATATGAGTGCCGAAGAATTACTTCTTCTTGCCCTCCTTCATGACGATCTGCTCGCCTGAGTAGCGCACGCCCTTGCCCTTGTACGGCTCCGGCGGACGAATGCCACGAATCTTCGCGGCGACCTGGCCGACCTTCTGACGGTCGATGCCCTTGATGATGATTTCCGTCTGGCTCGGCGTTTCCATCGAGATGCCATCCGGAATCGGGAAATTGACGGCGTGCGAGAAGCCGAGCGTGAGACCCAGCACCTTGCCCTGCACCGCCGCGCGATAGCCGACGCCGACCAGCTCGAGCTTGCGCTCGTAGCCCTTCGAAACGCCCGTCACCATGTTCGCGAGATGCGCGCGCGTGGCGCCCGCGGTCATGCGGTCATTCGGCGCGACGAACTTGACGGCCAGTTTCTTTTCCTGGCTTTCGACGCTCACACCGTTGGCGACCGTGATGGACAGCTCGCCCTTGGCGCCCTTCACCTTCACCACGTTCGCGGCAATGGTGGCGGTGACGCCCTGTGGCAGATCGACCGGTCTGTTTGCTACTCGGCTCATAAATTCTCTACCTGGTTAGGCCACGATGCAGAGCACTTCGCCGCCCTGACCGATGGCCCGCGCCTGTTTGTCCGTCATGACGCCCTTCGGCGTGCTGACGATGGCGGTTCCGAGACCACCCTGGATTTTCGGCAGTTCGCTCTTGCTGCGATAAATGCGCAGGCCGGGACGCGAGACACGCTCGAGGCGGTCGATGACGGGGCGGCCTTCGTAATACTTCAGCTCGATCGTCAGGGTGTGCTTCGGGCCTTCGCCCGCGGTGTGGAAACCGGCGACGTAGCCTTCTTCCTGCAGCACCTTGACGAGCGCGGTCTTCAGTTTCGACGACGACACTGACACATCGGGCTTCCGCGCCAGCTGCGCGTTGCGGATGCGGGTCAGGAGATCGGCAATGGGATCGGTCATGCTCATGCCATTCGCTCCTACCAGCTCGCCTTGGAAACGCCCGGCAACTCGCCGCGCGCAACCGCTTCACGGACCTTCACCCGCGCAAGGCCGAAGCGGCGATACACGCCGCGGGAGCGGCCGGTAATCGCGCAACGGTTGCGGCCGCGGCTCGGGCTCGCGTCGCGCGGCAGCTTCTGCAGCTTCGCCTGCGCGTCGACACGCACCTCGGGGGAGGATCGGGGGCTGCGAATGAGCTCTTTCAACTGAGCGCGCTTCGCCGCGTATTTCTTCACGATCTTGGCGCGACGCTTCTCGCGCTCGACCATGTTTGTCTTGGCCATACCCTATGGTTCCTTACTTGCGGAACGGGAAATTGAAGGC
>DATHJZ010000143.1:0-13806 GCA_035286365.1 Steroidobacteraceae bacterium
ATGCGATAGGTGGACATGTTCGCGAGCGTGCTGCGTTTCCAGCGCAAGAGCTGCGGCCGATACTAACATTCCGGTAATCGGGAATTCGGGAGAGCGGCAGCTGCGCGAGATCTATCAGAAGTTCAGGGCGGGCCTGCGGGCACACACGCTCGCCAAGGTGCTCGTGCAGGCCGTGTCGTGGCTCGGCACGGTGTACGTCCTGCGAACGCTCGACGCGCACGCGGTCGGCCTGTTTGCCATCGCCTCGGTGGCGTTCGGCTACGCGTCGCTGATGTACGAAGGAAGCATGCTCGAGACGTTGGTGCAGGAGCACCCGCAGTCGCGCGAGGAGCGGCGTTCGGTATTCAGCCTGCTGCTCGCGATGGGCGTGGGTTCCGCGGTCGTGCTCGCGGCGCTCGCCGGCCCGATCGCGGCGCTGGCCGAAACTCCTGAAGTCGCGGCCATCATCGCCGTGCTCGCGGTCAGCCTGATCACCATCGCGCTCGGCATACTTCCGCACGCGCGGCTGATTCACGACATGCGATTCGGTCCGCTCGCGGTCGTTTCGTCGGTGCAGGCACTGGTCTCGTCGGTGACGATGGTGCTCCTGGCGCGCTCAGGCGCCGGCGCATGGTCGCTCGTCTGGAGCCAGGTGGCGGGCTCACTCGTGCGCACCATCATGCTCAACGTCGCGGTGCCGAGCCTGCACATCCCGACGCGTGCGCTCTCGTATGCGCTGCGGTATCTACGCACGAGCACCATCTTGATCGCGGATGGGTTGCTGTTCCGCTGGTACACGTCGATCGATGTGTTTCTGCTCGGGCGCTGGAGCGGCGCGGCGCAGCTCGGCCTGTTCAGTTTCGGTCAGCAGGTGGCGAACACGCCGCTCGAGAAGATCTCCACCGTGGTGAACGACGTGTCGTTGCCGGCCTATGCGCGCCTCGCGGCCGATCGCAACGAGGCCGCCAGGCTCATGCTCGAGACCATGCGAACTCACGGCGCGATCGGGCTGCCCGTCTTCTGGGGCATCGCGAGCGTCGCGCTCACGGCGGTGCCGGTCATTTTCGGGGAGCAATGGATGCCCGCGGTGTTCCCGCTCGTGGCGATGGCGGTGGTCGCCCCGCTGCGTCTCATCGGCAGCGTCGAGACCCCCGCGATGACGGGAATCGGACGCGCCATGGTCTTGTTGCAGACCAAGTTCGTCATCGTGCCGGTGATGACGGTCGCGCTGATCGCCGGTGCCTGGTGGGACGGTGTACGCGGAGTCTCGTTCGCGTGGCTGTGCGCGTTCCCGCCGGTGTATGCGCTCGCGTTCCGGCTGGTGTTGCGCGCGATCGGCTTGAGCTATGCGCAGGTGCTCGGTGTCCTGCGCGGACCCGCGATCGCGGCGGGCGTCATGAGCCTCGCCGTCGCGGGATTGCAGCACCTGGCGAACGCCGAGCTGCATGCGCCGCCGGCGGTCCAACTACTGGCGCTGATCGCCTGCGGCGCCGTGCTCTATCCGGCCGCCCTGTGGATCGCCGATCGACACGCATTCGACCTGCTGCGGCAACGCGCGCAGCTGCTGGTTTCGGGACATTGATGGCCGCGCTGCGCGTGCGCCGCTGGACGAACGAGGAATTCCTCGCAGGCCGCGCGGCCTGGCAGCCGTTGCTCGCGCGCTCCGATGCCGACGCGCTCTTCATGTCGTGGGACTGGATCTGCGCCTGGTGGCGGCATCATGGAGCGGCGTTGCGCGCGGAGCTGTGCGTGCTCGCGGTTTATTCGCACGACGGGGCGCTGTGCGGCATCGCGCCGTTTTATGGGCATCGCGCCGTGCATCGCGGATTTGCGGCGGCGCGCCGCCTGGAGCTGCTCGGAAACACGTGGCGCGATTCCTCCGCCGTCTTCAGCGAGTATCTCGACGTCATCGCGCAGACCGGCCTGCGCGACGAGGTTTGCGCAGCGCTGAAGGACTGGCTGACCACGAACGCGGAGTGGGACGAACTGGTGTTGTGCAACCTGCGCGACGGCAGTGTTGCCGCGCAGCTCGCCGATAGTTTGAGTGACCTGGCGTACGTGCGCGGCGTCGAGTCGATGACCGGCTGGAGCATCGCGCTGCCCGAATCGTTCGATTCCTTCGTCGCGCGCCTGTCATCGAACACGCGGCGCAAGGTCGTGCATCAGCGTGAGAAGCTGGCCGGCGTCTCCTACGAGATCACGCGATCCGTGCAAAGACCGGCGGCGCTCGAGCGGCTCGACGCCTTCGTGACGCGGCGCTTCGGCGCACCCGCCGGCAACGATGCAAGGACACGCGCGCGTTTCCATGCCGATCTCGTCGAGCACTGGACGAACGCGGATGCGGTACACCTCACGGAATTGCGCGCGGGCGGAAACTGCGTCTCGGTGATGCTCAACGTGCGGGTTGGCGGGACCGAGTACTACCTGCAGTCCGGATTCGACGAGGCGCATGCGCGCGGTCTTTCTCCGGGGCTCCTGCACCTGGGGTATGCGATCGAGGCGGCGTGCCGCGATGGCATCCGGCGCTTCGACTTTCTCGCCGGACGTGGACTCCATCGCGACTACAAGCAGGATTTCGCGGCCGAAAGCGCGCCGCTTCATACCCTGCACGTCGTGCGCAAGCCGTGGCTGCGCGCCCTGTTTCGAAGCGTCGATTTCCTGCGCGGACGGACTTCACACAAGGCGCGGCCCGGGGACTGATTTCTTGATTTCCGGCCAGCCTTATCGATTAGTCTTGCCGCCAACGAAAAAGGGATGGATGTCCGACCACGCGGCGCCAGTCCCCCAATAGCCCGAATATTCATGCGCATTCTGCTGCTCACACACCGCCTGCCGTACCCGCCTAACAAGGGTGACAAGATCCGCACGTTCAACGTGCTCGAGCACCTGGCGCGGCGCCACGAAGTTTTCCTGGCGTGCCCGGTCGACGATCCGGCGGACCTGGCCTACGTACCCGAGCTCGAACGCCGTTGTGCCCGCGTACTGACCGCGCGCATCGACGGGCGATCCAAGGCGTTCTCGGGCCTGCAGGCGTTGCTCACCGGCACCTCGATCACCGTGCGTCACTTTCACGACGCCGGGCTGCAGCGGCGCATCGACGAATTGCTGGACTCGCAGGAGATCGATGCCATCTTCTGTTTCTCGTCCGCGATGGCCGAATATTTCTTCCGGTCGCGGCATCGCACCGGGAAGCTGGGCCGGGCATTGCGTCTCATGGATCTGATCGACGTTGACTCGTACAAGTGGCGCCAGTACGTGGAGCGCACCCGCGCGCCCCGAAGCTGGATCTACTCCTATGAAGCAGGACGGCTCGCCGACTACGAGCGCCGCATCGCGAGCGGCTTCGATCACCTGTTCCTCGTCAGCGCGCAGGAGCGCGAATACATGCCCGCCGGTGCGCGCCTCGATCACCTCCAGGCATTGTCGAACGGCGTTGATCTTGCCTATTTCACGCCGCGAGCGCGCGAGCGCAGCGGCCCGCCAACGCTGGTGTTCACGGGCGTCATGGATTACTGGCCGAACGTGCAGGGGGTGCAATGGTTCGCCGATGCCGTCCTGCCACGCATCCGCGCCGCGCTCCCCGAGGTGCGATTCGTCATCGTCGGCTCGAAACCCACCGAAGCGGTAGTCAGCCTGAAACAGCGCCCGGGTATCGAGGTCACGGGATTCGTGGACGACGTGCGCGTGTACGTAGCCGACGCGGCCCTGTGTGTCGTGCCGCTCAAGATCGCGCGCGGCTTGCAGAACAAGGTGCTCGAGGCGATGGCCATGGGAAAAGCGGTGGTCTGCACGTCGCAGGCGCTGGAAGGTATTCGCGCCGGCAACGGCATCGAGGTTGTCGTCGCGGACGAGGAGGCCGACTTCGCCGCGCAGGTCGTCAGCCTGTTGGAGCAGCCCGAACGCGCCGCGGAAATCGGCCGCCAGGCGCGCCGCTGCATGGAGCGCAGCTATTCATGGGAAGCCAATCTGCGCCAGCTCGACACGTTGCTGGATTCGCCGCTGGCGCCGGTCGGAGTGAATTCGTGAAGTCCCTGGCGACCATCACTACGCGCGAGCCCATCGGGGTAGTTCGGTCGGACGAGCCGATCCGGATTGGGGTGCCGCTGGCGCGCGGCGCCGTGATCGAGACGGCTGATGTCGCGCTGTTCGATGGCAGCGACCGCGCCCTCGCGGCGCAATTCACCGCGCTCGCACACTGGCCGGATCGCAGCATCAAGTGGCTGCTCGTCGACGCGCTGGTGGACAGCGGCGCGAATGCCGAGCAGCGTTTCGCGCTGCGCAGCACGAATGCGCGCACGAGCGGCCCGAAAATCGGGGTGCAGGAGTTGAACGATCGCCTGGTGCTCGACACCGGCGCCGCGGTGTTCGAAGTGCCGCGAGCGGGCGGCGAGGTTTTCGCCTCGGTCACGATCGACGGCACCGCCGCTCTCGCGCGCGGCATGAGCGTGCACGCGAGCGGCGCGGGCGGCTCCCGGATGGCGGTGCGCCTTGCGCGGGCACACATCGAAGAACGCGGCGATTTGCGGACCTCCGTGCTCTGCGCGGGCACGGTCGAGGCGGGTGGCCGCGAGATCGCGCGGCTTTCGTTGCGGCTGATCTTCGTGCAGGGCTCGGCGGTCTTGAGGATCGAGTGCGAGCTGTGGAATCCGCGCGCCGCGCGCCACGTCGGCGGTCTGTGGGATCTGGGCGATCCCGGCTCCGTCGCCATCCAGGATCTATCCCTCGAATTGCGCCCGGCGCGCGCAGTGCAGCGGCTCGCGTGGCAGTCGGCTCCGGGAGCCTGGCGCGAAGCAGCCGCTTCCGCCTGGTCTGTCTACCAGGATTCGAGTGGCGGCGAGCAATGGAACTCGCCTAACCACCTCGATGCAAAGGGCAAGTCGACCGTGTCGTTCCGCGGTTTTCGCGTGCAGGGAGCGGACGGTGCGCTGCTCGAGCAGGGCGAACGCGCCAGTCCCGCGCTGCGGGTGTCGGGCGACGGCGGCTGGATCTGCGCGAGCGTCGAAAAATTCTGGCAGAACTTTCCGAAGGCGCTGCGGTTCCGCGACGGCATCCTCGGCGTGGGCCTCCTGCCGGCAGAATGTGCCGCCGGCTTCGAGCTGCAGGGCGGCGAGAAGAAGCGCCACACGGTGCTCATCGAATTCGGCCGCGACGGCGAACCGCGCGGCCTCGCGGCACTGCATGCGCCGCTCGCCCTGGCGCTCGATCCGCACGAGGCGGCCGCGACCGGTGCGATCGGCTATCTACTCCCCGCGACCGAGGATCGCAACGCGGAGTACCTGCGTTACGTCGGTTCGCTGGTCGAGGGCGCTCATTCCGTCGTCGCGAAGCGCGAGATCATCGACGAATACGGCTGGCGCAATTTCGGCGACCTGTACGCCGACCACGAAGCGGTTCATCACAAAGGCGACGCGCCGTTCATCTCCCACTACAACAACCAGTACGATTTCGTTTACGGCGCCGGCATGCACTTCCTGCGCACGGGCGAGGCGCGCTGGCGGGAACTGATGGTCGACGCCGCGCGGCACCTGATCGACATCGACATCTATCACACGAACGAAGACAAGGCGGGGTTCAGCGGCGGGCTGTTCTGGCACACCGATCACTATCAACCCGCGGCGACCTGCACGCATCGCACGTACAGCCGTGCCAACGCGAACGGACCGTACGGCGGCGGACCCAGCAACGAACACAACTACACCTCGGGCCTGCTGCAGTACTACTACCTGACGGGCGATCGCGAAGCGGCGGGCGCCATCGTCGAGCTGGCCGACTGGGTGATCGCCATGGACGACGGCGCGCGCACGTTGTTCGGATTCATCGACGATGGTCCGACCGGCCTTGCCAGCAAGAGTCGCGATGCGGACTTTCACAAACCCGGGCGCGGCGCGGGCAATTCCATCAACGCATTGCTGGATGCGTATGCCGTCTCGCGGCAGCGCCGTTATCTCAAATTCGCGGAGCAGCTGATAGAGCGCGTCATCCATCCGCACGACGATGTCGCGGCGCTCGGCCTCGATCAGCCTGAGACCCGCTGGTCGTACGTCGTGTTCCTGCAGGTGCTCGGCAAGTATCTCGACCGGAAACTCGAGTGGGGCGAGACCGACTATCTATTCTGGTATGCGCGCGCCGGGCTCCTGACCTACGCGCGCTGGATGCTCGCGCACGAGCAGCCGTATCGCGACGTGCTGCACAAGGTCGAGCTGCCGACCGAAACCTGGCCGGCGCACGACATCCGCAAGAGCCACGTCTTCCACCTGGCCGCACGGTTTGCGCCCGCGCAGGAGCGCGAACAGTTCAGTGCGCGGGCCGCGTTCTATTTCGAGCGCTGCCTCACCGACCTCATGTCTTTCCCGACGGCGTATGTCACCCGGCCGCAGGTGATCCTCTCCGTGTACGGCGTCGTCCACGGCTACTACCGCAACGATCCGCACTACGCGTCGCTGCCGCCTGTGCCGGACCACGATTTCGGCGCGCCCGTGCCTTTCGAGCCGCAAGGCGCTCGACTCAAGAGCGCCTTGCGCCGTAAGGTGTCGGCGACGAAGAGCGAGTTCGGGCGACTGGTGCGCGACCGCATGCGCGGCATGCTGGCGCGCCTCCGGCGCTGACGCGCGAGCGAAGCAACATGAACGCGACCGTTGACGAAACCAGCGCGCCCAAAGGCAAACCCCGTGGCAGCGTTTTGCGGCGCGCGCTGAAGGCCGTGGTGTTCGCGCTGGCCGCGGTGCTGGTATCGCCGCTCATTCTCTTGAGCTGGATCGAATCCGCCATCACGCGGGGTGAGGGTGTCTTCCTCACCTGCGCGCAACTGCTCGCGCTCATGCCCGGACCGCCCGGCGCAAAACTGCGCGGCGCGTTCTATTGCGCGACGCTCGAGCGTTGCAGCTGGGAGACGCACATCGGTTTTGGATCGGTGTTCACGCACCGCGGCGCAACCCTTGCGGCCAACGTGTCGATGGGCGCGTATTGCGTGATCGGGCACGCCAATCTCGGACCCGGCGTGATGATGGGCAGTCGCGTCAGCATCCCGAGCGGCAAGCGGCAGCACTTCGGCGAAGAAGGCGGCATCGTCGCGGAAGTGCGTTATGACACGGTGAGCGTCGGCGCGGGCTGCTGGATCGGGGAGGCGGCCTGCCTGCTCGCGGACGTAGGCGAGAGCTGCATCGTCTCGGCCGGTGCCGTCGTCGTAAAGGCCATGCCCGCCCGCAGCGTGATCGGGGGCAACCCCGCGCAGGTGCTCCGAACGCTTGCCTGAGGGCGGCAAAACGCGTCCTATGGCTTGGGTTCCGGCCCGCCCCGAAACGCTCGCTGTGAAACGCCCAAGTTTCGGAATCTGCTTCGTTTTTTATGGGAATCCGACCGCAGGGATGGGCCGAGTTCACGAATCCGAGCGCCCCTGGGGTCAGGGGGATGGCGCCCGCGGGCCAGAACCGGCATTTATGCGGGCTTGTGGAAGCAGGGCACCAAGGTCTGGATGCCCGCAGGGAGTTTTTTTTGGTCCGGGATGAGAAGGGATCGCCGCGCAGCGACCGGCGGCTGGTGGTGTTCGCCGATGACTGGGGCAGGCATCCGTCCAGCTGTCAGCACCTGGTGCGCGAGCTGCTCGATTCTTGCGAGGTCTCCTGGATCAACACGATCGGCACCCGGGGTCTGTCATTCGATTACGAACTCATGCGCAGGGGCGCACAGAAACTGATGCAGTGGGGATCGCGCCCGGTCGAGGAAACGCGGCAGACCGGCGCAGCCGCGCCCGTGGTGCACAACCCACGCATGTATCCGGGGTTTCGCAGCCGCTGGCAGCGCCGGCTGAACGCCCGCCTGCTGTCAAACTACCTGGCGGAACGGATTTCGCACCTGCGCGATGCGGTGGTGCTGAGTGTGCTGCCGATCACCGCCGATCTGCCGGCGCGTGTGGACGCCAGACGCTGGGTCTATTACTGCGTGGACGATTTTTCGGCGTGGCCGGGACTCGATGCGGGTCCTCTCCAGGCGATGGAAAAAGAATTCGTGGCACGCGCCGATCGCATCGTCACCGCGGGGGACAATCTCGCGGCGCGTATTGCGAACATGGGGCGGCAGTCGCAGATCGTGTCTCATGGCATCGACCTCAAACACTGGACGGGCCGTGGCGGCAACGCGCAGCTGCTCGCCGATCTGCCGCGGCCGATCGTGCTCTACTGGGGTCTCGTGGACCGCCGCATGGACGTCGACGCCATCGAAGCGCTCGATCGACGCATGACTTCCGGAAGCATCGCCATCGTCGGTCCACAGCAGGATCCGGACCCGAGGCTTGCGAAACTGGCGCGCGTGCGCTTGTTGGGGCCGGTCGCGTATGAAGATCTTCCGGCGCTCGCGCGTGAAGCGGCGGTGCTCGCAATGCCGTATGCCGACTTGCCCGTGACGCGCGCGATGCAGCCGCTCAAGATGAAGGAATACCTCGCCACCGACCGGCCGGTCGTCGTGACGCGCCTGCCGGCGGTCGCCGGCTGGGAAGACTGCATGGACGTCGCCGACGGCGCGCAGGAGTTCGCGACGCACGTGCTGGCGCGCATCGGCACGCCGCTGCCGCAGGCACAAGCCGAGGCGCGCAAGCGCCTGGCGAACGAGGGCTGGAGCGCGAAGGCCGCGCGTTTCGCCGACATTCTTTTTGGAGATTAGAGATCGTATGGCTTTCAGAACAATAGTCGTGGGTTGTGGAGCAGTGGCGCAGCGGTTGTACCGCAAGCCGCTCGCGCAACTGGCAAAGCAGAAAATGATCGAGGTGGTCGGCCTGGTGGACCCGGCGCGCGAGCACGCGGATGCGATGCTGAGCGCGTTCGCCGGCGCGCGGCATTTCACGACCCTCGAGGAGGCCTGCAAGGCGGCGAGACCTGAACTCACGCTCGTGCTGACGCCGCCGCACCTGCATTGCGCGCAGACCGAGATGGCGTTCGCGCACGGCAGCCACGTGTTGTGCGAGAAGCCGATGGCCAACTCGAGCGCCGAGTGCCTGCGCATGCAGGACGCGGCGCGCGTTGCGAATCGCGTGCTCGCCATCGGCATGATCCGCCGCTATTTTCCCGCCTTCGCGCGGCTGCGCGAATTGGTGCAGTCCGGAGCGCTCGGCCGGCTGCAATCTTTCGAATACCGCGAGGGACACAAGTTCGAGTGGGCTGTGACGACGCCGGCGGCGTTCCGGCCGCGCGCCAAGGGCGGCGCGGGCGTGTTGTTCGACATCGGCACCCATGCGCTCGATTTCCTGCAATCCGTGTTCGGTGAGCTCGCAGTGCATCAGTACGCGGACGACGCGGCGGGCGGGGTCGAGACGAACGTCGCGATGCGCCTGCGCGCGGCGGACTGCGTTGGCTCGCTGAACCTTTCGTGGGACGTGCCGCAGGTCAACGAGCTGCGCGTGGTCGGCGTGGCGAGCGAGGCGGTATTGCGCATCGACCGGTTCGATCAGCTGGCGGTCGGGCGCCGCGGCGCGTTCGTGCCGCAAACGACCGATGTGTCGTTCCCCGTCGATCTCGGACTCGATCCGAAACGCGTGGTACCGCGCAGTTATTCCGATGCCGTGTTGTGCCAGCTCGTCCAGGTGCTGCGCGCGATCAAGTTCGACGAGCGTCCCGCGGTAGATGGCCAAGGCGGCGCCAGCTGCATCCGCCTGATCGAGCACGCCCTGTCGAAGGCGTCGCCGTTGCCCGAGCCGTGGCTCGCGCCGCGCGAGCAGGCGGCCGCGGCGCAGTTGCACGGGAGCTCATGATGAACACCATTGCCATCGTCGGCGCCGGCGGCTTCGTCGGGACCAGTCTCATCGAATCGCTGGTGCTGAGCGGCAACAGCGGCGTGCGCGCCGTGGTCCGCAGCTATCGCAACATGGCCGGCTTCTGCCGCTTTGGAGACGCGGTCGAGGTCAGGCTGGCCGATGCGACCCGCGAGGCGGCGCTCGTCAAGGCCATCGCCGGCGCTGCGGTCGTCGTGAACGTGACGACCGGTCCGCCGGCCGGCATCGTCGAATCAACCCGCGCTATCTACAACGCCTGCCGCGCGGCGGGCGTCCCGCGATTCGTCCACCTGAGCTCGGCGGTGGTTTACGGCGACGTCGAACAACCGATCGACGACGACGCAGCGCCGCTTGACAAACACTGGATGCCGTACGCGCGCGCCAAGGCCGAGTCCGAACGCTGGCTGCGCGCACAGGGCCATGCCGGTCTGGAAGTCGTCGTGCTGCGCCCAGGCATCGTCTGGGGCGTGCGCTCGCCGCACACGACGGGCTTCGCGCGTTCGCTCGCCCGCAAATCGAGCTTCCTCGTCGACGGCGGAGCGCACGTGTTCAACGGCGTGTACATCGCCAATTTCGTGGCGATGATCCGCGCCGCGTGCGACGCCCGCGGCAGCGTGGCGGGTTTCTACAATGCCGGCGACGCGGAACGAGTCACCTGGCGCGAATTCTACGACGCGCTCGGCGGCGCGCTCGGCTGCGATCCGGCGCAACTGCCGGTCGTCAGCGGCGAGAAATTCCCGTGGTCGACCGGCGCGGTCATCGACGCGGTGCAGTCGCTCGCGCCGGTGAATGCGTTGTATCACCGCCTCAAGACGCACATTCCCGACGGCCTCAAGGCCGCGATTCGTTCGCGTCTCGAAGGCTCGTACAGCTTCGACCGCCATGCGACTGCCTACGCAACCGTTGCGTCGGTGGATCGCGAGTTGTGGCACCTGCAGCGCGTGCGGCACAAGCTGCCGGTGAAGAAATTCGCGGCAGCGTTCCAGTTCTCCACACCGGTGAGTTTTCCCGAAGCCGTTGGGCGCACTCTCGCGTGGATAGAGTCGCTCGGCCTCGCCGTGGCGGCGCCCGCGCACACGATCGAATTCAGCAAGGCAAGCAACGAATGAGCCAGCCCAGGAAGATCAACGTACTCGATGTGCGCAGCTGCCGCGGCGGCGGCGGGGGTCCCGAGAAGACCATCCTGTTCTCCGCGCTCGAAACGGATCGCGAGCACTTCAACATGTCGGTCGCGTATCTCAAGAGCAAGGACGACCCGGAATTCGACCTGCACGAGCGCGCGCAGAAGCTGGGCGTCGAATCGTTCTACACGATCGACGAAAGTTTCAAATTCGATATCGGCGCGATGCGCCGGGTGCTCAAACTACTGCGTGAAAAGAACATCGACGTCTATCATGGCCACTGCTACAAGTCGGACCTGTATGGCCTGATCCTGTCGCGCTTCCACAAGATGAAGCTCGTCACGACCGCGCACGGGCCGCTCGCCAGCTTCAAGTTCTTCTGGGCTTCCAAGAACTGGCGCGTGCGCTACCTGTACGACCAGATCGACTTGCGCCTGCTCAAGCACTACGACCTGGTGTTGATGGTCTCCGACACGATGCGCGAGATCATCAGCCGCTACGGCGTCGATCCGCAGCGGATGATGTGGATCCGCAATGCCATCGATTCGAAATATTTCCAGCGCTCGGGTGCTCCGGATGCGGCCTTCCGCGCCGAGCTCGGTATTCCGCCGGGCGCGACGGTCGTGGGCGCGGTAGGGCGCCTCAATGGCGAGAAGGACTATCCGAACATGCTGCGCGCGGCGCAGATCCTGCTGAAGCAGCGCCCCGATCTGTACTTCGTCATCGCCGGCAAGGGCGAGCTCGAGCCGGAGTTGAAGGCGCTGGCTGCCGAACTCGGTGTCGCGCAACGCGTGATCTTCATGGGCCATTTCCACGATGTGCGCAAAGTGTTCGAGCTGATGGATCTCTACGTGCTGTCCTCGACCCGCGAAGGCCTGCCAAACACCGTGCTCGAGGCGATGGCGATGGGAGTGCCGATCGTGTCGACCGACGTGGACGGAGTGAAGGAGGCGGTCTCCGACCAGCGCGAAGCATTCCTCGTGCCGGCGCAGGACTCGGTCAAGCTGGCCGAAGGAATTGCGCGGATGCTCGACGATCGTGTACTGCGCGAGCGCCTGGCGCGCGATGCGCGCGCGAAGGTCGAAACGGATTTCAGCTTTGCGCACCGGACGCGCACCATCGAAAACCTGTACCGCAAGCTCATGAGCGCCTGAGCCCGGGCTCACGGTCGACTACCTACCTGCATGTCCCTGCCATCGATTGCCTACGTCGTGAATGCGTTGAACCCCGGCGGTACGGAGCGGCTGGTGGTCGACATGAGCCGCGCGTTCGCACGCGAGTTCGACCTCATGGTGATCTGCCTCGATGAACCGGGAGCGTGGGGACAGGCGCTGCGCGCCGAAGGCATCGCGGTCCATTGCGTGTGGCGACAGCCCGGCATGGACTTGAGCATGCCGCGCAAGCTCGCGCGGCTGTTTCGCGCCGCGGGCACCCGCATCGTGCATGCACACCAGTGCACGCCGTGGTTTTACGCGGCGCTGGCGCGACTGCGATACGGCGCGCCGCAGCTGCTGCTCGAAGAACACGGCCGCTTCTATCCAGAAGTGCGCAACCGCAAGCGTGCGTTTGTGAATCGCGCGCTGATCCGCCCGCTCACGCACCGGTTCGTGGCGGTCTCGGAAGACGTGCGGCAGCGGCTCGAATCGTACGAAGGCCTCGACGCCGCGCAGATCCGCGTGATCTACAACGGCGTCACGCCGCCCGACGAGATCGATCCCGCCGCCCGCACCGCGCTGCGCTCGCGCCTGGGTGTGGCGCCCGGTGATTTCGTCGTCGGCACGGTCGGACGTTTCGATTCGATCAAGAATCTGCCGATGCTGGTGCGCAGCATCGGAGCAGCCATCAAACAGAATCCGCAGGTGCGCGGGCTGCTCGTCGGCGACGGCCCGGAGATGGCGCGCATCCATGCGCTCATCGCGGAGCTGGGCTTGAGTGAACGCATCGTGCTCACGGGCTATCGCGACGACGCACGTCAGCTCGCGCAGTGCATGGATCTGTTCGTGCTGTCGAGTCTCAGCGAAGGCACCTCGATGGCGCTGCTCGAAGCGATGTCCGCGGGCGTGCCGGTCGCGGTCACCGCGGTCGGCGGCAATCCCGAGATCGTGAGCAGTGGCGAGACAGGATGGGTCGTGCCCTCGGACGACGTCGGCGCCTTGAGCGCGGCGCTCACCGACGCGATGGCCGATGCGCCGCTGCGGGCACAGCGCGCGGCGGCCGGCCAGCGGCGCTTCAACGAACGTTTTCGTTTCGAAACCATGCTCGATCGCTATCGCGAGTTGTACCGCGAGTTGCTCGAACAGTCGGCGTAAGGGTCACCAAGACATGTGCGGAATAGCAGGATTCGTCGATTTCGCGGGCCATGACACCGAGGCTGCGCGATCCCGCATCGAGCGCATGACGAATATCATTGCGCACCGCGGGCCCGACGGCGCCGGATATTTCGTCGATGGCCACGCGGCGCTCGGTCACCGCCGGCTCGCGATCATCGACGTGGCCGCCGGACAGCAGCCGATCAGCGCAGCGGACGACCAGGTGCAGCTCATCTACAACGGCGAGATCTACAACTACCTGGACTTGCGACGCGAGCTCGAGGCGCGCGGACATCGGTTCAAGACGAATTCCGATACCGAGGTGATCCTGCTCGGGTTTCTCGAGTGGGGCGAGGCCTGCGTCGAGAAACTGAATGGCATGTTTGCGTTCGCGATCTGGGATGCGCGCACGCGCCGGCTGTTTCTCGGGCGCGATCGGGTCGGCAAGAAGCCGCTCTACTATTACCGCAAGGGGTCGTTCATCGCGTTCGGGTCGGAGCTCAAGACGTTGATCGCCGCCGGCGGCTGCCCCACCGACGTCGATCCGGAAGCACTCGATTGCTATTTCTCGTTTGGCTACATTCCGGCGCCAAAGACTATCTATCGCGGGGTGCGGAAACTGCGCGCGGCGCGCACG
>DATHJZ010000144.1:0-3666 GCA_035286365.1 Steroidobacteraceae bacterium
GTTAGCGGAATCAAGCCGATACGGATCACTGGGACGCTCTCGGTCGGGCGTCAGGATCGGTATCGTCCATGAACAGGCTGGATTTCTCGCACTTGCCATTACGCACGAAGCTCATCGCGGCCAGCGCGTTGACGGCTTCCATTGCGCTGCTGATTGCGGCGCTCACGCAGGGCGTCACCTCGTATTTCTACAGCCACGCCGAAGCTTATGAGCACTTGCACGCGGTGGCGCGTGTCATCGCCGGCCGCAGCACGGCGGCGATCCAGAGCCAGGACTTCGGCCAGGCCGAACAGCTCGTGAGTGCGCTGCGCGTCGAACCGAACGTCGAAGAAGCACTGCTCATCGACAGCGAGAAGCGCGTGCTCATGCACTACGCGGGCAGCAAGACGATGCTGATCCCGAATGCCTCGGGCGATTTGACCCCGATCCAGAAGTGGCAGCAGGAAGCGATCAAGAGCAGCGAGCACCAGCATCGCTTCGACGGGCTGACCGCACTCCATCTGGTTTACCCGATCATCGACAGCGGCAAGCTGATCGGCCACCTGTACATACGCGCGAATCTCTCCGAGCTGCAGGAGGCGATCCTCGTGCAGCTCGCGATCCTGCTCGGCTCTTCGGCCATCGCGTTCGCGCTGGCCTACCTACTGGCGCGGCGCGTGCAGCGGCAGATCGCCGCGCCGCTGCTCAATCTGGTCGACACCATGCAGGCTGCCGAACGCGGTGACTACTCGCGGCGCGCGCAGGTGACGTCGGACGACGAAATCGGGCACCTGATGCGCGGCTTCAACATGATGCTCGGCCAGGTCGAGAACCGCGAGCAGGAACTCGGAAAGCAGCACGAGTACCTGGAGTCGCAGGTGATCGAGCGCACCAAGAGTCTGGCGGAAGCCAACAAGACGCTGCGCCAGGCGATGAACGATTCCGTCGAGGCCTGCCGCACCGCCGAAGCCGCCAGCAAGGCGAAGAGCGAATTCCTCGCGCGCATGTCGCACGAGATCCGCACGCCGATGAACGGCGTGCTGGGCATGACCGAACTGTTGCTCGACTCCAAGCTCGATCCGCGGCAGCGCCGCTTCGCGGCGACGATCCAGAGTTCGGCCGACGCGCTGCTCGCCATCATCAACGACATCCTGGATTTCTCGAAGATCGAGGCCGGCAAGCTGCGGCTCGAGTCGCAGGATCTCGACATCCGCCAGGTCGTCGAAGAAGTCATCGACCTGTTCGCGCAGCGCGCGCATCAGAAAGGTATCGAGCTGCTGCTCGACATCGATCCGTACCTGCACCGTTGGGCCACCGGCGACGAGCTGCGCATTCGCCAGATCCTGATGAACCTGGTGTCGAACGCGCTGAAGTTCACTGCGAGCGGTCACGTGCTGATGCGCTTGCGCGGCATCAATCCTTCCGAGACGCATGTTTCGCTGGTCATCGATGTGGTCGACACCGGCACCGGCATTCTTCCCGAGAACCAGGCGGCGATCTTCGATGCTTTCGTGCAGGAAGACGGCTCGACCACGCGCCGCTTCGGCGGCACGGGACTGGGACTCGCGATCAGCCGCCAGCTCGCGACGCTCATGGGTGGCGACATCACGGTAGTCAGCCAGCCGGGACAAGGTTCCACCTTCTCGCTCGCCATCACACTGCCGGCCGCGCCGGCCATCGCCTCGGATACGTCGCAGGGGCTGATGCTCGCGCCGGGCACGCGCGTGCTGGTGGTCGACGACAGCGCGATCAATGTCGAGATCCTGGCGTCGCAGCTCGAGGCGTGGGGATTCATCGTGTCGACCGCGGCCAGCGCGCTGGAAGCACAGTCGCATCTCAACGCCATGCAGGCCTCGAACACACTGCCCAAGATCATCGTGCTCGACTGGCACATGCCCGAACAAAATGGCGTCGACTGGTTGTCCAGCGTGCGTCGCAATCCGCAGTGGAAGTCCATCCCCGCCATCATGGTGAGTTCGGTGGCGGACGATCTGGAGATCGCCCTGGTCACGCAGCTCGCGCCCATGCGCCGCCTCGCCAAGCCCGTTCGCCAGAGCATGTTGCGCCGTGCCTTGCACGAAGCGCTGCAGGCCGTGCCTTTCCACGAAGTCAGTTCCGCTCCCGCCATGCTCGCGCCGGAGAACGAACCCGTGCTCGATCACCTTTCGGTCCTCCTGGTCGAGGACAACATGGTCAACTGCACGCTCGCGCTGGAAATGCTGCAACGGCTCGGCTGCGACGCCATGCACGCCGGCAACGGCGTCGAGGCACTCGACGCGCTCGAGAAGCAGTCGTTCGACGTGGTGCTGATGGACTGCCAGATGCCGGTCATGGACGGCTTCATCGCCACGCGCAAGCTGCGCGAGCGCGAAGTCTTCAAGAAACTCGAGCCGACGCGCGTGGTCGCGCTGACCGCCAATGCGCTGGCCGGTGACCGCGAAGCCTGTCTCGCCGCCGGCATGAACGACTATCTCGCCAAGCCCTTCACGCTCGCGCAGCTGCGCAACATCCTCCTGCCGAGCAAGGTTTCGCGTTCGGCGGCCAACAAGGTGACGCTGGATTCATCCGCCATCGACGCCGTGCGCCAGCTCGACCCGGACGGACAGGACCGCCTGCTGTCGCGCCTGATCGCGCTGTATCGCGATGACTCCTCGCAGCTGCTGGCCGACATCGACAACGGCATGAAGGTGGGTGACGCCGAAGTCGTGGCGCGCGCCGCCCACACGTTGAAGAGCTCGAGCGCCAACCTCGGCGCTACCAACGTCGCGGCGATCGCGCGCAAGATCGAAACCGCGGCGCGCCAGGGTGACATCACGGATCTGCCGGGCTCGCTCACGCAGCTGCGCGCGCAGCGTACCGTCGCGCTGTCGGAACTCGAAGCGCTCGACAACGCGGCCAAGGTTGCCTGAAAGTGAATCAGGGGAACGGCGCACCTATCCACGTGCTCATCGTCGACGACGATGCGGGTTCGCGCCTGCTGATGCGCCGCGCACTCGAGCGCAGCGGCTTCGTGATTTCGGAAGCGGCCGACGGTACCGCCGCCGTCGCAGCGGTGGAAGCCGGCGAATGCGATGCCGTGCTGATGGACGTCGAAATGCCGTCGATGAACGGCTACGACGCCTGCAAGGCGATCCGCGCTAGATCGGGTGGCACGCACCTGCCCATCATGATGGTCACGGGCCGCGACGACGTGGCTTCGATCAACCAGTCCTACCAGGCGGGTGCGACGGACTTCCTGGCCAAGCCGATCAACTGGAACTTGTTAGGTCACCGCGTGCAGTACCTGGTGCGCGGCGGCCGGCTGGTGCAGGAACTCGAAGAGAGCGAAGGCCGGCAACGCGCCATGCTCGACGCCCTGCCTGACCTGCTGCTGGTCGTCGACCTGCAGGGCCGCATCGTCGACCGGCTGGGTGCGACCGGCAACCATCCGTTCCTCGCCGGCGGCATGAAGGTCGATCAGAAGATCGTCGAACTGGTCAGTGGCGATGCCGCACGCGCGATCACGCACGCGCTGGACGATTGCCGGGTGCGCAATGAACGCACCGAAGTCGAATTCGAATGCATGCGCGAGGGCGTCGAACGACGCTTCGAGACGCGCATCGTGCCTTACGATCGCGGCCGCCTGCTGCTGGTGTTGCGTGACGTGACCGAGCGTCATCGCGCCGCCAACCGCATCCGCGAACTGGC
>DATHJZ010000145.1:0-7257 GCA_035286365.1 Steroidobacteraceae bacterium
CGGCGCGCACGTCTCTCTACTCGATCCGCACGAAAACAGCGGGACGCTGAGCTCACTCACGCGCAAGATGCCCAAAACCTCCGTGCAGATTTCCACTCGGACCCCGAAAGGGCCGCAGACGGTGGAACAACAGCGCTTCCAATTCCTGATCCGTCAGATCGAGGACGCGCGCAAGGCATTCAGCGATCTGGAAAACCGCATCGAGGCTTTTCGCCGGCTTCGCCAGCAAAAACTGCAGCCCGTCCGTGCCTCGCTCACTCGCGCCCTGCGCGAGACGATATTTGCGATCGACCGGCTGCTGGATCAGCGCGGATGGTCACGCGCGGAACAGGCCGCTCTCAGAGATATCCTGACGGGAACAGCCGAGGTCGTGATCGAGGTCGCGGGTGAAGATCCCGAGATCAAGGCGGTCTACAACAAACACAGCAACGTGGACTTCGATACCGCCAAGGATGAGGACATCCAGCGTCTCAAGGCCGATGCCGAAGCGTCCACAGGCTTCGACCTTGGCGAGGATGAAGGCATCCGCAGCGAAGAAGATCTGGTGCAGCGACTCTATGAGGAAATGGCCGCGCGAGAGACTGCGGCGAAAGAACGCGACGAGCCTCGAACGAGGAAGCCCTCGAAACGCAGCGAGGACAACGCACAGCTTGCCAGGCAGGCCTTGCGTGACATCTATCGCAAGCTCGCGAGCGCGGTGCACCCCGATCGCGAGTCCGACGCGGCCCGACGCGAAGAGAAGAACGAGCTCATGCAGCGGATCAATCAGGCGTATGCCGCGAACGATCTGCTGTCGCTGTTCGAGATCAAGATCGAGATCGACCAGCTCGATCCGGAGCAGATCGGCAATCTCGGGACACAGCGTCTGCGCCACTACAACCGGCTGCTCTCGGAGCAGCTCGAGCAATTGCGCAGCAAACTCCATGCACTCGAAGCCAGCGCAGGGGCGGACGACGAAAGCGATTTTGAGGGCGGCTTCAGTGCCCAGAAACTCGAGATGCGGTTGCGGCGCCAGGCACGTGGCTTGCGCGCGGAAGTCACGCGTCAGGAACAGTTGCTCCGGGTACTCGCGGACAAGGCGGCCACCCGACGCTGGCTCAAGCAGCAGCGTCAATTCGCAAAGTTCGACGACGACGAAGTCGAGGACTGACTGGCAACGCCAGAGGATGGACATCGTCCGACAAACAAGACGGTATTCCGGAGGCCCAGGCTCGCGCAGCGGCGTACTACGATGTCCACCGGTAACCAATGCGCAGATTCCTCCCACTCTGGATCATATTGCTACTGACGATCGGCGCTGGCGTGGCGATACGTTACGGATGGATCGTCGTGCCCGCGCAGTGGTCACCCTGGGCGCCGCTCGATCTCGAGGCAACTCCAAACTTCCTCACGCGATACAAGCTGTCGAGGCTGACGGCCGATGACGCGCTGTGCCGCCAGGTGCTTCAACACGCCGCCGTCGAATTCGATCCGCTCCCGGACCGGGCGACCGGCGCGAACTGTGGATTCAAGAACGCGGTGCTCATTCATCGGACTTCCGCCGACGTGGGCGAGGATTTCTCGGTGACCTGCCGAACGGCGGTTTCGTTGGCATTGTGGGAGCGGCATGAGCTGCAACCGGCCGCGGAAAAATACTTCGGTCAGCGCGTGGCTGCCATCGAGCATTTCGGCAGCTATTCTTGCCGCAACGTCTACGGGCGCCCCGAGGCGACGCGCAGCCGACATGCCACGGCGGAAGCCTGGGATGTGGCTGGCTTCGTGCTTTCGGATGGCCGGCGGATTCGTGTCGCGCGCGATTGGCAAAGCACGAAGGTTGAAGCCGCGTTCCTGAGAGAGTCGCGCGACGGTGCGTGCCGATTTTTCGACGGCGTGCTGAGCCCTGACTACAACGCGGCCCATCACGACCACTTGCACCTCGACCGAGGTCCATATCGCATGTGTCGTTGATGGCGGCGATTGAACTCCGGCGATCTGTATCGATCTATGATGGGTCCGGAGGAAGAAATCGATGAAGTGTCCCGATGCAATCTGACGAACCCCGCGCTCGAATCGCCTACCGCGGCAGTGCGCTTTCCCGGGCCAAGCAACTGGCTTTGAAGACGTTCATAGTCCTCGGCGGCACCGTGGTGCTGGCGGGTGCATTCCTGGTTTCCTTGGTATTCGTCGCGATCGGACTGGCCGTCGTGCTGATCTTCGGCGGATATCTATGGTGGAAGACGCGAGAGCTGCGCAGGCAGTTGCGCGCACGGATGGAAGAGCAGCAGCAGCCTGCCGGCGAAGTCATCGAGGGCGAGGTGATTCCGCTCGAGCGAACTCGGCGCTGATAGATAGCCGAGCTTCCATAGGGCGCCTAAGCTGTGCGAATGATGCGCTGCTGGACCCATACACGACCGCTTGCGTTGCTGACCGTGGGGCTTGCGCTTCTGGGAGGCTGCATGTCAGCGCCTCCGCGCGAGCCGCCAATCGATCCCGATGTGGCGCGTGCCGAGATAAGCGGGCGCATCCCGCCCGCGGTTGCGAATCGTGACGGCTGGGCCATCGACATCTTCGCGGCTCTTGAGGCGCTCGAAGTGCGGCCGACGGCGCGCAACATTTGCGCGGTCGTCGCGGTGATCCAGCAGGAATCGGGATTTCAGGTCGATCCGGCCGTGCCCGGACTGCCAGCCATGGCGCGCCGGGAGATCGATGAGCGCGCCGCGCGTTATCACATCCCGGGTGCCCTCGTTACCCTCGCACTGAACACGCGCTCACCCGACGGACGGAGCTACGCCGAGCGATTGCGTGAAGCCAAAACCGAACGAGCCCTGAGCGAGATGTTCCAGGACTTCATCGGCGTGGTGCCGCTCGGTCGCCAGCTCTTCGCCGATCTGAACCCCGTGCGGACTGGCGGGCCGATGCAGGTGAGCATCGCGTTCGCGGAGGCGCACCTGAGGACCACTAACTATCCATACCCGTTGACGGAAGTCCGGCGCGAAGTATTCACCCGCCGCGGTGGACTCTATTTCGGCATTGCCCACTTGCTCGACTACCCGGTCAGCTACGACTCCATGTTGTATCGCTTCGCCGATTTCAACGCGGGGCATTACTCGAGCCGCAACGCGGCTTTTCAGCAAGTGGTGAGTGCATTGGGCAGGACTCGCCTCGCGATCGATGGAGATCTTCTGCGCGAGGGCAGCAACGAGCCGAGCCAGACCGAGCTCGCGGTGCGCAAATTGGGGTTGGGTCTCGGCGAGCGACAAATCCGGCGCGATCTCGAGCGCGGAACCGAGCACGAGTTCGAGGAGACGGAGCTCTATCGAAAGGTCTTCGAATTGGCGGACGTTCGCGCGCCCGCGCCGCGCGCGCTGGTGCCCAACATCCGTCTGCAGAGCGTGAAGATCAGCCGCAAGCTGACCACCGAATGGTTCGCACAGCGCGTGGATGACCGTTATCGCCGTTGTCTGCGGAGCAAGTAAAGTTCCGCGAGCGGTAGCTCGGTTTCGCATCTATACGCAAAGCGAGCTGACGCGCTCTCAATTTTGACGCGAAGCATAAGGAGATGGACGCACCTGGTGGTACGGTTGCGACCATGAGGACGCCTCCACGACAACCGCTCCTGGCGCTGCTGCCTCTCGCAACCATGCTCCTGGGCGGCTGCACCTCAGCGCCGCTGCGCGAGCCGCAGGACCGGGCCCCTTTACCCGAGGGGTTCCAGTCGGAGGGAACATCATTCGTTCCAGGCCTCTACGCCCACGGCGTCCAATTCGAAGATGAAGACGATCTTCAGCAGTCCGTGAGCGCTGCCCGCAACGCCTGCATCGCACGAGGCCGCAATCTCGAATACTCGGCTGACGCCCGCAAAGTGTCGAACAGCCAATATTGGCTGTATCGCACTGGCAACGAGACGGTACTGTTCGTGACCCGGGTCAGGGTCCACATCGACATCGAACTTTGCCGCGCAATCGTCAATGAAAAACGTGAAGTCACGCGTAGTGTCGAGAAAGCTGGCGCTTGGCCGTCGCCGTTCCTGGGCAGGCGCAGCTGTTCCGTATTCTCGAAGAAGTGTTACACCGCCACGAAGTTCGGTATCAAGGAGCGCTGCCGTGCCGAAGGTAACGGGTTCCAGGTCACTCGCCATTGCGTGTCGATCGAACGGGGCCCTTCGCGCGGTTTGCTGCTTGAATCGGTCTACGAATCCGACGACATGAGTGGTTATGGGTTCTCCGTGACAGACCTCGAGGGTAATGTGGCTCTCGACGAGTCCCTCTTCGATCAATCCCGAACCTGGTAACTCTTGGTACAGTCGCTGCCATCGGGACCCTGTCGCGCAAATAGCACGCCAAAGCAGGCGTTATTAGAACAAAGCAGAAATTGGGAGCAGCGCAATGATCATCAGAATCCCAGACGAATATTTTCAGCGGGTAAAGGCAACTGAACCCGCAGCCGCGCGGCAATACCGTGTTGGCAGACGAGGTTTCGTAGGGTCGGCATTGGCGGCCGCCACGTTGCCGCTGGGTCGTGCGTGGGCGGATGCGAACGACGTCGCGCTGCCTGAGCAGCTGCCAGCCATCGGGCTCGATGGCAAGCCGATTACGATTGCGCGTGCCGACCTCAAGGAGTTTCGCGCCAGCCTGCGCGGGCAGTTGTTGTTGGCCGGAAACGATGGATACGAAGAGGCTCGCAAAATCTGGAATGGCGTATTCGATCGTCATCCCGCGTTGATCGTGCGCTGCGCGGATAGCGACGACGTCGTCAAAGCGGTCAACTTCGCACGCTCGCATGGAGTGCTGACCGCGGTTCGCGGTGGTGGACACAGCATCTCCGGTCAATCGTGTTGTGAGGCCGGGTTGATGATCGACCTGGCTCTCATGAAGGAGATTCGCGTCGACACCGCGAAAATGACTGCGCAGGCGCAGGCCGGCGTGTTGTTGGGAGACTTCGATCGGGATAGCCAGGCCGTGGGATTGGTCACCACGCTGGGAACTGCGTCGGATACCGGAATCGCGGGGCTGACGCTGGGCGGCGGGTTCGGTCGCTTGCAGAAAAAGTTTGGCTTGGCATGCGACAACCTCATCGGCGCCCACATCGTGACGGCCGACGGCCGGTCATTACACGTGAGTGAACGTGAAAATCCCGACCTGTTCTGGGGCATCCGCGGTGGTGGCGGCAACTTTGGCATCGTCACGAAATTCGAATATCGGTTGCACAAGTTCGGGCCGAACTTGTTGGCGGGGAACCGGGCGTTTCCGGTCGCACGCGCGCGCGAGTTGATCCCCGTGCTGCTGGAGTTGATGGCAAGCGCCGACGACGACCTGGGCTACACCTTCGGCCTGACCAAGTCGGCACCGCCCGGCCAGCCGGAAGGCAGTTACCTCGAGATGGAGATGATCTACACCGGAAATCTCGAGCACAGCGATCGCGTGCTGGCATCACTCGACAAACTGGGCAAGCCGGCCTTCGACGACATCGCGATCAAGCCGTATGTGAAAGCGCAGATGGGTGTCAGCGGCGCGGCGCCGCGCTCGTTGCCGCCGGGATTGCGCATCTATTCGAAGTCGGGTTTCGTCTATGGCTCCGCCGACAAATTGCTGGATGAGATGCTGGCGCAATTCGCTGCGTCGCCAAAGTACATCGGCGACATGGGATTCAGCCCGATGGGTGGGGCGGTTGGCCGCGTGAAGCCCGATGCCACGGCTTTCTGGAACCGGAACTCCAACTACATGGTCATGTTGCACGGCGCCTGGATGGATCCCTCGCTGGATTCCGCCGCCGTCGAGGGCGGTCGCCATATCTGGCAGGCGCTGGAGCCCTATACCAGGGGTCATTACGTGAATGCGGAGCCGGGCGCGGAAGGACAGCGTCTGCGCGACACCTATGGCGACAGCTATCCGCGCCTGGTCAAGCTCAAGAACCAGGTCGACCCGACAAATCTGTTTCGACTGAATTCGAATATCAAGCCGACGGTGTAGAGCTCCGGGAGACGCTCCGCCCGGGGCGCGGACACGATCCTCGCGTTGTTCGAGCCGGGATCGGAAGCCGCGCCGGCAAAGCTGACCGAATTCGACCGGGCCTACCTCAAAAGCCTCTATCGCGTTCAAGGCCGGGGCTGGTTCCATCGCGCGCGAGAACAGGCAGGCCGTCCCCTAACTACTTGATCTCACTTCTCTGGCGTCGCATCCTGTCCAGGTGCGCGTTACATTGATGGAGAGTTGCATGACTAGCCAAAACGACCAATACGACAATTCGACGGAAGTCGATGCTGGACGGCGCAAACTCCTGCGCGCAGTCGGCGCTGGCGCAGTTGCATCCGCGATCTCGCCCGTATTGGCCGCCGAGTCATCTCGGCCACTACGTTGGGGAATCGTCGGCACCGGTTCAATCGCAAGTCACATGGCGTCGATGATAAAGCTGGCCGCGCGCGCTGAACTGGCAGCCGTCGCCAGCCGGAAGATTGAAACTGCAAGAGAGTTCGCGAGCAAGCATGGCATTCCTGGCGCGTACGGTTCGTGGTCGGAGATGTTCGCGTCGAACGCCGTCGACGCTATCTACGTTGCTACGCCAACCGCCGCCAGGGAAGAAATTTGTTTGTTGGCTGCGGCTCACGGCAAGCACGTTCTTGGCGAAAAGCCCTTTGCCAATTTGCCATCCTTGCGTCGCATCACATCAGCCTGTCGTAAAAACGGTGTCGGCTTCATGGATGGCACGCATTTTGTGCATCATCCGAGAACCGCACAGATCAAGACCACGATGCGCGAGAAAATCGGCTGGCCGTGGTCGATCGATTCGGCGTTTCAATTCGGCCTCTCGGACGCAGACAACATTCGTATGGATCCCAAGCTCGAGCCTTATGGTGCGATTGGCGATGCCGGTTGGTACAACATGCGAGCGGCCGTGGAGTACACGGCGCCTGGCGTCAAAGCAGTCGGCGTGGGTGCATACGTTCGCCGTGACAAGAAAAGTAACGCCGTGATTACCGGCAGCGGAGTCATCGCATTCAGTGATGGATCAACCAACACTTGGAATTGCGGCTTCGAAGCTGGCGCTTTCAATATGGACCTGAGGTTATCTGGTGCCGGCGGTCAATTCAGTCTCAATGACTTCGTGCTGACTCAGGGTGATGGACCCGCCGAGTACGTCTATCGCAAGGGCGGATTCGGTGCTGGCGGAACGTTAGAGCGCATAACGGTTCCCTCCGCGAAACCACCCGCGGCGTTGATGTTCGAAAACTTTGCAGCCATGGTTGGCAATCCCGATCTTTTCGAAGCAAGCGTGGCTGCG
>DATHJZ010000146.1:0-6862 GCA_035286365.1 Steroidobacteraceae bacterium
AAGGCTCTGCGAGAGGGCCACAGCGTCGCGAGCAACGGGCCGCTGCTGGCGCTGCAAGTCGACGGCAAGAACCCCGGCGACACGATCGAGCTCGCCTCGGGACGCAAGCTGAATTACCGCGCGGCGATGCGCTCGCTCGCGTCGCTCGATCACGTCGAGGTGTTGTACAACGGTCGCGTCGTCGCGCGCCATGGGAAGAAGGACGCGACCACTGCCGAGCTGAGCGGCGCGATTCCCGTGACCGAGAGCGGCTGGATTCTGCTGCGCGCGTGGAACGACGATCCCGATGCGCTGATCTTCGACATCTACCCGTACGCGAGCACGAGTCCTATCTACGTGTCGATCGGCGGCCGACCCGCGACGCATCCTGAGGATGCCGAGTACTTCCTGCGCTGGATCGACCGGATCATCGCATCGGCCGACGCGCGAAAGGACTACAACGACGCGCAGGAAAAGAAGGACACGATGGACTACCTGCGTGCCGGCCGCGCGGTGTACGAGAAGAAAGCAGGGCGATAACCAACGTCAGCGCGCCGTCTTCTTTTCCAGTACGGTCTTGTGCTCCTTCAGCAACTTGATCAGCGCCTTGTGATCGATCGCCGCTGCCTTGTGGCCTTGGTAACCGGTCATCGGTTCGGCGGCGATCATCGCGTTGATGATGCTCTCTTCGACGGCACGCACGGTCGCGAGGAACAACTGATCCATCTGATCGTAGCCGAGCGCGGTCAACGAGGACATCGCCACCTGGCTCGCGGCCTCGTTCGCAGTCGAGAACGCAATGAAGATGTCGCCGGAACCGTTGCCCGAGTAGCTGCCGTTCCGTGCGAGGCCGAGCGCGGCACGCCTGGCTACACGCTTCAGTTGGTGCGGCAGGAGCGGCGCGTCGGTGGCGATGACAATGATGATCGAGCCGTCGTCCTTCGGTTCCGGCCACTGCAGGTCGTTTTTCAGCATCTTGCCGACCGGAACGCCGGCGATGCGTAACTCGCCGCGCACTCCGTAGTTAGCCTGCACCAGCACGCCAAGGTGATATTCGCGCCCGTCGATCTTGACCACGCGCGAACTCGTGCCCGTGCCGCACTTGAACTCATGGCAGATCATGCCCGTGCCGCCGCCGACGTTGCCTTCGCCGATGGCGCCGCCGTGCGCGCTCTCGAGCGCGGCGAACACGTGCTCAGGCTTGACGTGGAAACCGTTGATGTCGTTCAAGTCGCCGTCCCAGGTCTCGGCGACGACCGGCAGCGACCACCAGTAGCCGGAAGCATCCGCAGCGCCATGACGGATGCGCCACTGGATCGCGGCGTCGCGCACGACGCCAACGCTGTGCGTGTTCGTGATGAAGACCGGACCTTCGAGCAGGCCGGCTTCCTCGATCCAGTGCGTGCCCGTCATCTCGCCATTGCCGTTCAGGCTGAACACGCCGGCGAACACCGGCTTGTCCGTGGTGGCCGGCCCGCGGGGCAGAATGGCCGTCACGCCGGTGCGGACCGCGTGCTCGCCTTCGCCTTCGATGAGCGTGCTGTAGCCGACCGTCACTCCCTCGACGTCGGTGATTGCATTGAATTGTCCGGGCGCACCATCGAATGGGATGCCGAGCGTGCGGGCGCGAGCGACGTCCGCGTATGTCGAGGTACACACGCAGCCGAGCGAGGCGACGACGACGGACCAGCAGAATCGCTCTAACATGTTCAGGGGTGTTCTCCTTGCTGCTTCGCCATCATGACTGCAGTGCAACCTCACGCGCTACACTGCCGCCATGAGCGAATCGAAACCCTCGCGCGGCCTCGGCTTCTGGATGTGCCTCGCGCTGGTTATCGGCAACATGATCGGTTCGGGCGTGTTCCTGCTACCAGCATCGCTCGGGCCCTATGGCGCGAACAGCATCCTCGGCTGGCTACTCACCGCGGCGGGCAGCGTCCTGCTCGCCTTCGTCTTTGCCCGGCTCGCCCGCTCTTATCCGGACGCCGCTGGACCGTACGTCTATCCGCGCAAGGCATTCGGCGAAGCGGCGGGATTCCTGACGGCATGGGGCTACTGGATGGCGGTCTGGATCGGCAATGCCGCGATCGTCACGGGCACGGTGGCGTACCTGGCCGACATCGTTCCGGCAATCAAACAAGTGGTCGGCGGCCCTGCGATCGTCTCGTGCGCAATCATCTGGATACTGACGTACCTCAACTGGCGCGGCGTGCGGCAGATGGGTGTCGTCCAGATCGTCACCACGGTGCTCAAGGTGATGCCGCTGCTCGCGATGGTCGTGCTCGCGATCGTGCTTTTGGCCAAGGGAGATGCGTCGGTCATTCGCGTCGATCCGCAACCGCTGAGCCTGGCCGCGGTGACGGCGTCTGCCACGCTCACGCTGTGGGCATTCCTCGGACTCGAATCGGCGACCGTGCCGGCAGGCAGCGTGATCAACCCTGCGAAAACGATTCCCCGCGCGACGCTCTGGGGCACCGCGATCACCACGGCGCTCTACATCCTCGCCTGTTCGACGGTCGTGCTGCTGCTGCCCACCGCGCAACTCGCGCAATCGACTGCTCCGTTTGCCGACGTGGTGCGGATGTTCTGGGGCGGCAATGCCGGGACGTTGTTCGCGCTGTTCGCATTCATCAGCGGCTTCGGCGCGCTGAACGGCTGGATCCTGATACACGGCGAAATGCCGGCCGCGCTGGCGCGCGCGGGAGTGTTCCCGAAGTTCTTCGCGCGGCAGTCGAAGTACCAGACTCCGGGCACCGCGCTGTTCGTCACCAGCGGCCTGCTCACGATCGTGGTGCTCTTCAACTACACCAATTCGATGGTCGTGGTGTTCACCAAGATGTTGCTCATCGCGACGCTGGCGACTCTCGTAACCTACCTGTGCTGCTCGGTGGCGGCGCTGAAGCTTGCCTGGGCTGGCGATCTCGGCGTCAAGGGAAGGAGCCTTGGTGTGTTGTCCACGGTCGCGATCCTCGGTGCGATCTACTCGATCTGGACGATCTTTGGCGCCGGCCTGGAAGCGTTTTATTGGGGCATCGGCCTGATGCTCGCCGGCGTGCCCGTGTATGTCGTCATGAAAAGCCGCTGAGAAGAGAAACCCCCGGCGGTAAACTGCCGGGGGTTTTTTGTTGGCGGAACTACTTGCGTTCGCTCACGTACAGATCGTTGTTGGTGCCGACGTACATGCGCTTGCCATCTCCTGACAAGGTGGCGCGCTGGTCGTTGAACGGCGTGTTGATGCCGGGGCCGAGATTGCGCGGCGAGCTCCAAAGCCCCGTCAGCCACCAGGAGCGGGCGTAGTACACGTCTTGCAAGCCGAACGCCGGCTCGTTCCTCCCCCAAGTCGGCCGATCAGAGCTGAATACGATTTCGAAGCTCCCATCGTCGCGCGCGCGCACGTTCGGCATGATCTCGTTGAACTCGGGCGTGCTGAGTTCTCTGACCAGCTGACCAGGTCCGAACTTGCCATTGGCGCCGAGCCGGCTCATGTAGATGTCGTGGTTCACGCCGAGGCCCGTGCTCGAATAGAACAGGAAAGTTCCGAACCAGGTCTCGACCAAAGACGGACTGCGTTCGGCGCCCAGGAAGTTGGGTCCCTTTGGATAACACTCGAGCATCGCCGGCTCACTCCATTGGCCGCTCGGACTCTGGCGCGACAGGTAAATGTCGCCGCCGCCGCAGGGGGCTGTCGGGCCGCTGTTCGTCGCGCGATCGGTCACGAAGAACAAGGACCGGCCGTACACGGGGGTCGGACAAAAGTCGGCAGCTGGCGAGTTGATGGGCGCGGGCAACCGCACCGGCGTTTTCCAGGGGGACTTCAGGCTGTCACGGTCGGTGACATAGATGTCGTTGCCGCCAAGGCCCGTGGCCCGTGCCGAAGCAAACAACAACGACAGTCCGTCGGCAGTTTCGATCGGGCAGCCCTCCGGTTCCGCTGTATTGACGACGTCTGAGAGCTTTTGGGACGGGCGAAACTCCCAGCCGGAATTCGCGTGGTGATCGCCGGCCTGCGCCGAACTCAAAAACGTCGCGGCTGCGGCCGCGAACAGGAGAACTTGCAGCCGTTTGGTAGTGATCCTGAACGATTTCATGGCATTGATCCTTGGATTGTTGTTGATTCCCGCCTGCCGAGTTTTAGATTGCCGTGCCCGAATTGCTTGGAGAAGCTGTGAAGTTTTTCTGGAGAATGCTGTAGATTTCAGGCACTTCCGGAAATCACAACAAGACGGGCGAGTAGTTCGCGTGATCTATCGGTTTCGTGATTGCGAGATGGATACCGAGCGACTCGAATTTCGCCGCAACGGAATTACGCAATCGCTCGAGCCGCAGGTTTTTCGCCTGCTGGCGCATCTCATAGAGAATCGCCACCGGGTCGTAACGCGCAACGAGCTCTACGACACGATCTGGAACGGACGCGTCGTCGCAGAGTCGGCGCTGTACAGCCGCATCAAGAGTGTGCGCGCCGCCATTGGGGATGATGGCGCGGACCCCATCCGCACCGTGAGCCGATCTGGCTACCAGTTCGTGGCCGAGGTGGCCACACCACAATCCGCCCGTGCTCCAGAAGAAGTTCCGCAACTGGATCGAGCGCGCAAGCGCACGTGGGTGGCGGTGGCCGCGGTCGCCGCGGTGGCCGCGTTGCTGGTGACCGTCACATTGAACCGGCAAGGGAGTACCCCGGCGGCGGCGGCCAGTGCTGTCCCAACCCTTGCCGTATTGCCATTCCTGGACATGAGTCCCGGGAAGGACCAGGAATACTTCGTCGACGGACTCACCGAAGAGCTGACCGACCAGCTGAGCCACATCCCGGGCATGCGCGTCGTGGCGCGCACTTCAACTTTTGCCTACAAGAACCGGCCTGAAGACCTGCGCACGGTTGCGCGGACACTGGGTGCTCAGAACCTGCTGGAGGGCAGCGTGCGGCGCGACGGCGATCAATTGCGCATCACCGCTCAGTTGATCGATGCCAATGGCAAGCACATCTGGTCGCAGACTTTCGACCGCCGGCGTGAAGACATCTTCGCGATCCAGGAAGAGGTGTCGAGTGCGATCACGGCCGTGCTGAGCGTAGCGGTCAGCGCAACGGGTGGGCCGGCCGCGCGGGGTGGCACTCGCAACGTGGATGCATACGACGCCTATATCGCGGCGCGCGCCGCACTCACCGATCCCGCCCTGGCATCACCCGAGCAGCTTGCCCTGGGTCTGGCCCAACTCGAGCGCGCCACCACTATCGACCCGAACTTCGCGACCGCGTGGGCATGGCAAACGATCACCTACCATCGCGCGGGATTTCTGCCGCAACACGGTAACCCCGAGCTGCTCGCCAAGGCGAATCGCGCCGCGGCGCGCGCCTACGAACTGGCGCCCCGGGAATCATGGGTGCTGGTGGCCTCGGCGCTGGCGTCGATGAGCGAATACGAATGGGCAGCGGCCGAAGAAAAGTTCGCGCGCGCGCGTGCCGCCGCCACCGGCTCCGAGAACCCCTGGGCCTGTTCCGGCTGTTTCGCGCTGACCGTGGGCCGGACTGACGACGCGCTCATGTACCTGCAGCAGGCGCAGGATGCCGACCCGCTGTTTGCCGCCAACGTGTTGCAGGTGTCATATGCCCACGAAATCCGTCGCGAGTTCGACCTCGCCGACGCGGATAACGAGGCAGCCCGGCACCTCGATGGCGCCGAACCCAGCGTGAGTTTCCGGCGAATGTTCGTGGCGTTCTCGCGGCGCGACCCGGCCCTCATTCGCGCCAATGCCATACCCAATACGGGTTGGTACACGCTCTACCAGCAACTTTCCGCGGAACTCGATCGCCCCGAGAAAGCGTTGGCCGATCTGCATGGCGCCATCAAGGACCAGCGGAGGGGGGAAACTTCCAGCTGGGGCGTCAAGCCGGCCATCTGGGCGGCCTATCTAGGTGACCCACGGTTGGCGCTTGAACTGGTCCGCCCGATTGCCCTGGATGTGACGTACACGCGCATCTTGTGGGCTCCCGTTTTCAGCGACATGCGCCGCTTGCCGGAATTCAAGGCGCTGGTTACGGAACTCAAGCTGGTCGATTTCTGGCGGACGACCGGCAAGTGGGGCGACTTCTGCAAGCCGGTTGGCGCCGACGATTTCGAGTGTCACTGAGCGAAGGCGGCCAAGCCGCCGCGCCGTCAGGCAATCTGCAGTGGCGTTGACACCGGCAACAGTCGGCGGCGCTGTTCGTCGTGCACCTGGTCGAGAGTCAGGCGCGTCGCGGCCGCCACCGAATTCAGCACGGGATGTCCCGCACCACGCGGCAAAGTCAGGCCATGGGTTCGCTCCCAGGCGCGAATCCTTGCGTCGGGTGCATTGGCGGTAGCCGAGAGTTCCAACAGCTCAATTCGACGGCGTTCGTCGGCGTGCGCTTGCTCGACAGCCAGTCGCACGCGGTAGTCCGAGGCCAGCTCACCGGGAATCATCGGCGAAATATTGCTCAATGCAGATCTCCAAGGGATAGGGCGGACGGCAGTCTGCGCGCTCGCGCGACAGATTGACACCTCCCGGCAGGCCCGTCACGGTGCCTTCTTGAGCAGCGCCGAGTTTCGCTCATCGTTGTGGATCACTCGATAGAACTCCTTCAAGGACTCTGCCTTCGCCACGGGCACGCTGAGCTCTTTCACCTCCAGCGTGCGGGTGTAGCGCAGCACGCGGCCGGCGAAGGTTGTGTTGCTGCGGTAGGCAATGGAACCGAGATCCTCGTTCACCGCCGGCGGCAGCGAGTCGGCCACATAGCCGGTGGGCACCGTGATCTCGAAGACATCGGTATTGCGAACGGGTGCATCGAACTCGATCGGATGCTGGCGGGGCTCCTTGGTTTCCAGCAACCCGCTCGACATGGACCCCAGCACACGCGGCCGGATGATCA
>DATHJZ010000147.1:0-7959 GCA_035286365.1 Steroidobacteraceae bacterium
TCCGCCGCGATGAGCTCAGCGGCGGCGAGTTCGTCGCGGGCCCGCGGCGAAAGATCGCCCAGGTTGCCGATCGGCGTCGAGATCACCGCAAGACGCCCCAAGTTCGCTGCCACTATACTTCTCCACCGTGCATCGCCACCGCCACCCGTGAAGGCTATTCGACGTATGACGTCTAAGAAAGCTCTGCACAGATCATTCGCACCCAGAATTTTTACGGCAATGGTCGTCGTTGCGACGGCGTTGCTGCTCGCCGGCTGTCCAACCACTCCGCGCCGTGGTGGCCCGCCCAATGTCGACCGCGCCGAGATACTGACGCGCAGCGGCGACTACGCGGGCGCCGCGGCCATCTACGAGCGGCTGGCAGCCGACACCAGCGGCAGCGACAGCGTCGAGTTTCGCCTGCGCGCCATCCGCGCGTGGCTCGCGGCCGGCCGCCCCGCCGAGGCCGATCGCGTGCTCGCCACGCTGCCGGGCGGCCTCACGCAGCAGCAGACGCTCGAGCAGACCTTGTTGCGCCTGCAGGCCGCAGTTGCGCAGGGTCGTGGCGACGAAGCCTGGCGCGAGATCAGCGCCATGCAGACTCCCACGGCGCCGGCGGCCGCGGCGCGTTACTACGAAGCACGCCAGCAGGTGGCCGTGGGCAGCGGGCACCTGGTCGACGGCATCCGCTCGGAACTCGCGCGTGAGCGGTTGATCGGGCCGGGTGACGTGCGCATCGCGCGCTCGGAGTTGTTAGGCCAGCTGCGCGCGGCGGCCGAACGCGGCACGTCGCTGGCCGCCCCGCCCGGCAGCGACGCCACCATTCGCGGCTGGCTCGAAGCCGCGTCCGTGGCCGCCGACAACGCCCGCAATCCCACGCGCGGCGCCACGCTGCTGGCGGCGTTTCGCGCGCGCTACCCGTCGCATCCGGCGCTGGCGGCTTTGTCGGGTGAGCCGGGCGTCGGTATCCCCGATACGGTTGCGAAGCTCGAATCCGCGCCGCACCTCGCCTTGATGCTGCCACTGTCGGGACGCACCGCGGCCGCATCTGCGCAGATCCGCGACGGATTCATGACCGCGTACTATGAGCTGCCTGCCGGCACGCGCCCGCGCCTGCGGGTATACGACACCGCGATCGCTGCCGTCGCCGACACCGTGGCGCAGGCCAGCGCGGCCGGCGCCGAGTTCATCGTCGGCCCGCTGACGCGCGAAGAAGTCGTTGCGGCCGCCGATCTCCTAACTACCAGGCCGCCGCTGCTGGCGCTCAATTTCCTCCCCGCCGATCGCCCGACGCCGGCACGGTTCTTCCAGTTCGCCTTGTCGCCCGAGGACGATGCGCGCGCGGTCGCGCGCTACATCGGCGCCAGCGGCCGTCGCCACGGCGTGGTGCTCATACCGGAAGGCGACTGGGGTACGCGCGTCGCCGCGGCCTTCGACGAGGAGCTGCGGTCGGCCGGCGGCTACGTGCTCGGCCAGGCGAGCTACAACCCCGCGGAAAAGGACTTCGCACCCAGCATCATGCAGGTGCTGCGCACGGACGACAGCCGCACGCGCCAACAGCGCATCCAGGCGGCGATCGGCCAGAAGCTCGAATTCGAAACGCCGCGGCGGCGCCCCGACATCCAGTTCATCTTCGCGCCCTTCGCGCCGAGCCAGTTCGTGACCGCGCGCCAGCTGCGGCCACAGTTGCGTTACCAGTTCGCGGGCGACATTCCTACCTACACGCTCGGCGATGCCTACGAACCTCATCCGACCGCCAACCAGGAAATCGAGGGCATGATGTTCCCCGACATGCCGTGGATGTTAGGCGACGAGGGCCTGGCGACCGACGTGCGCGAGGCGACCCGCGAGGCGTTCGGTGATTCCGCCGCCAGGCGCGGCCGATTGTTCGCATTCGGCTACGACGCCATGCGCGTGGCGGCGGCGCTGCAACGCGGCGGCGTCATCAATCCGCAGGGGCTCACCGGCACGTTGAGCATCGACGCGCAGGGCCGCGTGCGCCGCGAGCTCGAATGGGTACGCATCAAGGGCGGCGCACCGACGCCGCTCGACGCCAACGCAACCCAATAGCAGCGGTTTTCGCTGCCAACAGTCCCGGCATGGATCGCCGTCAGACCGGCACGCTGGCCGAAAACAGCGCCTGCGCCTTTCTCGAGGCGCAAGGGTTCACCATCGTCACCCGCAATTTCCTGCGCCGCATCGGTGAACTCGACATCGTGGCGCGCGCCGGCGATCTGCTGGTAGTCGCGGAAGTGCGCACGCGCGGCACCGAGCGATTCGGCGGCGCCGCCGCGAGCATCACCCGTCCCAAGCAGCGGCGCATCGCCGCCACCACGTCGCTGCTGCTGCAGCAGTACCGGGAATTGCGCAATTGCCGCGTGCGGTTCGACGTTATCGTGATCCGGAACGGCACGGTCGAATGGCTCAAGCACGCATTCGACGCTTGAGCCCCGTAACGGGCGGTTTTGCCAAACCTCACGCGGACGTTTAAGGTCGCGGCCACATGCGCACCCTCGACGACCTCTTCAAGAGCAACGCAGCCTGGGCGGACCAGATCCACCGGCAAGATCCGGAATTCTTCTCCAAGCTGTCGCGCCAGCAATCGCCTCACTACTTGTGGATAGGCTGCGCCGACAGCCGGGTGCCTGCCAACCAGATCGTGGGCCTGCTGCCCGGCGACGTTTTCGTACATCGCAATCTCGCCAACATGGTGGTGCACACCGACCTCAACTGCCTGTCGGTGATGCAGTTCGCGGTCGATATCCTCAAGGTCAGGCACATCCTGGTCGTCGGCCACTATGGCTGCAGCGGCGTGATCGCGGCGCTGCGCCGCTCGCGCGTCGGGCTCGCCGACAACTGGCTGCGCCACGTGCAGGACGTGCACGAGAAGCACGAGCACACGATCAGCGCCTGCGCGAACGAGACGGACGCCTCCGACCGGCTGTGCGAACTCAACGTCATCGAGCAGGTTGCGAACGTCTGCCAGACCACGATCGTGCGCGACGCGTGGGAGCGAGGCCAGGAGTTGAACATCCACGGCTGGATCTACGGCATCAAGAATGGGCTGCTGCGCGACCTGCGCACCACTGTTTCTGACTTTCGCGAAGCGGCGCCTGTCTACCAGTCCGCGATGGCGAATCTCGCAACTACTTGACGACCTTGAGCTGCGGCCGGCGGCCGCCCTCTTCCGGAGGCGCGGGCGTGGTCGGCGGTTCGGGACCGAGATCCTGCTCCGAGAACACCATGCCTTCGCCGGTTTCGCGCGCGTAAATACCGAGCACCGTGCTCACCGGAATGCGCACGTGATGCACGACGCCCGCGAAACGCGCTTCGAACTCGATCCAGTCATTGCCCATGACGAGACGCTGCGTGGCGGTCGAGGAGAGATTGAGCACGACCTTGCCGTCCTTGACGTAGGCACGCGGCACTTCGACTCCGGCCTTCTCCGCATCCACGATGACGTGGGGCGTCTCGCCGTTATCCATCATCCAGCCGTGCATGGCGCGTATGAGATAGGGGCGCTTGGAATTGCGCGCTCGATCGCTCATGCCAGGCGCATCTCCCGCTCGGTCTCGGACAGGCTGGTGCGGAATGCCGGTCGCGAAAAAATGGTGCCGGCGTACTTCAGGATGGGCTGTGCCTGCGGTGGCAGATCGATCTCGTAGCGCGGCAGGCGCCACAGGATCGGCGCGATGGTCGCATCCACCATCGAGAATTCATCGGACAGAAAGAACGGCTTGAGCTTGAACAGGTCGGCGCTGCCGAGCACGTTGTCGCGCAGCACCTTGCGCAGCTGCGCAACGTCCTTGGTGCCCGGAGCGTCCATCTTGCGCGCGACGTCGTACCAGTCGTGTTCGATCTGGTAGAGCGCGAGTCGCGCGCGGGCACGCGATACCGGATCCACCGGCATCAGCGGCGGATGCGGAAAGCGTTCGTCGAGGTATTCGATGATCACGCGAGAATCGTAGAGCACGAGGTCGCGATCGATCAGCGTCGGCGTGGTGTGGTAGGGATTGAGATCGAGCAGATCTTCGGGGTATTTCCCCGGGGCCACATCGACGATTTCGATGTCGATGGCTTTTTCGGCGATGACGATTCGCGTCCGATGACTCCAGAGGTCATCGGGTGCCGAAAACAGCGTCATTGTTGCGCGGCGGCTCGACACTCAGTGTTCTCCCCGCCCGCAGGCGAGACACGACTTGCGTGAGTGATCAATAAGGTGGACGCCGTTCAGGTGACGTCCTTCCAGTATTCCTTCTTCAGCATGTATGCGACGCCCGTGAACATGAGGAGGAACAGGACCACCCAGATCCCCAAGCCCTCGCGTTCGAGCTGCGTCGGATCGCTGACGTACTGCAGGAAATTGACCGTATCCCGCACGAACTCCTCGTACTTTACGGGAGTCAGGCTGCCGGCCACACCGGGCTCGAATGTCTCGAACTCTTTCGTGACGACCGGCTTGCCGTCTTCACCCTTGTGCTCGACGCCTTTCCACACGACGGTCTGCACGCCCTGCAGGCCCGCCAGCACGTGAGGCATCGCCGTACCGGGGAATTGCAGGTTGTTCACGCCGGTCTGGCGACTGGCCGGATCGGCGTAGTAAGTCATCCACAGGTTGAAGATCCAGTCGGAGCCGCGCGAGCGCGCCACCAGCGACAGATCCGGTGGCGCCTTGCCGAACCAGTCGACCGCGTCCTTCTCCGGCATCGATGCCTTGATGTAGTCCGAGAACTTGGCGCCCGGCTTCACCAGGAATTCGTCGCGCAGGTTGTCGGGGATCTTGAGATCTGCGGCGACGCGGGAATAGCGGATGTACTTCAGCGAATGACAGCCGGAGCAGTAATTCATGAAGTTGCGCGCGCCGCGCTGCAGCGACGGCAGGTTGGCGATTTCGTTGTCGGCCTGGCGCTCCCAGCCGGCGGCATGACCGCCCTCGTTGGCCGACACCGCGCCGGCGACAGACAACAACGCCAGGATGACGACGTGTTTGCTAGTGAGCATTGTAAGTCACTCGATCGGGAACCGGTCCGTTGCCGTCGGCCTTGGACACGAACGGCAGCAGGATGAAAAAGGCGAAGTACAGCCCGGTGAAGATGCGCGCCAGCAGCACGTAGATGCCGTCGGCGGGTTTGAGGCCCAGCCACATCAGCACGCAGAACGTGACGAAGAACGTGCCGAGCAACAGCTTCGAGGCGATGCCGCGATAGCGGATCGACTTGTTCTGCGCGCGATCGAGCCATGGCATGAACAGGAACGCCGCCACCGACAGCGCCATCAGCAGCGCGCCGATTTTCTGGTCCGGAACGGCGCGCAGGATCGCGTAGTACGGCGTGAAGTACCAGACCGGTGCGATGTGCTCCGGCGTCGACACCGGATTCGCCGGTTCGAAGTTCGGCGCTTCCATGAACAAGCCGCCGAACGTCGGGATGAAGAACACCACGATCGCGAACAGCGTGAGGAACAGGCCCACGCCGACGATGTCCTTGAGCGTGTAGTAGGGATGGAACGGAATGCCATCGAGCGGCTTGCCGTCCGGCCCCAGCTTTTCCTTGATCTCGATGCCGTCGGGGTTGTTGGAGCCGACCTGGCGCAGTGCGACCAGGTGCAGGCCGATCAGCAGCGCGAGGATGAATGGCAGCGCGATCACGTGCAGCGAGAAGAAGCGCGTCAGCGTGGCGTCGCCGATGCCGTAGTCACCGCGAATCCATTCGACGAGGTCAGGGCCTATCCCCGGGATCGTGCCGAATAGATTGATGATCACCTGCGCGCCCCAGTAGGACATGTTGCCGTACGGCAGCACGTAGCCCATGAACGCCTCGGCCATCAACGCCAGATACACCAGCATGCCGATGACCCACAGCAGCTCGCGCGGCGCCTTGTAGCTGCCATACAGGAATGCGCGCGCCATGTGCAGGTAGACCACGATGAAGAAGAACGACGCGCCGACCGCGTGCATGTACTGCAGCAGCCAGCCGTATGGAACTTCGCGGCGCAAGTATTCGACCGAATTGAACGCGTTCGCTTCGCCCGGCTTGAAGTGCATGGTGATGAAGATGCCCGTCACGATCTGCATGACGAACACCAGCAACGCCAGCGAACCGAAGAAGTACCAGATGTTGAAATTCTTCGGCGCGTAGTAACCCGTGAGCTGGTCGGCTACGAACTGGTCGACAGGCAGACGCTTGTTGAGCCAGGCGCGGAAACCGCCGCTCTTTTCCATCGTGGCGGACATCAGGCCACCCCTTTGGCGGCCGCGGCATCGACGCCGATGACGAGCTTGTTATCGCCTTCGAAACTATAGGGAGGGACCTTGAGGTTCACCGAAGCCGGCGAGCCCTGGAAAACGCGCCCGGCCAGATCGAACTTCGAGCCGTGGCACGGGCAGAAGAAGCCGCCCGGCCAATTGGCCATCACGGTGGCGTCGCCTGGCGTGAAGCGGGTCTTGGGCAAACATCCGAGATGCGTGCAGGTGCCGATGAGCACGAGCACTTCGGGCTTGATGGCGCGTGCATCGTTCTTGGCGTATGCAGGCTGGTCCGATTCTTCGGACTTCGGGTCCTTGAGCTCGCCATCGAGCTTGCCCAGCGACGCCAGCATCTCAGGCGTGCGCTTGACCACGTAGATCTGCTGCTTGCGCCAGAAGAAGGTCGCCATCTGGCCGGGCTCGATCTTCGACAGATCGACCTCGGTAGGCAGACCCGCGGCACGGGCGCTTTCGGAGGGTTTCCACGAGGCCAGGAACGGCACCGCGGTAAGCACTGCGCCGGTACCGGCGGTGGCGGCTATCAGGAACTTGCGCCGACTCTCATCGACTTCGGGGACGGTATCGTCGGCCGCGTGATCGCTCATTCTGGGGACCTCAGGAACTTTCATGCACCTCGAGGTTGAGCGGCCACAATATGCGGCGCTGCGAGACCCCGGGAGGCGGCGCATTATACACATGCGCATCAACGCTAAGACCTTCGGCCGATGAGGATTATCTGGCTCATGTCGACTCGCCCAATCCTGCGATTCCTGACTTTCATCACTGCCTCGGCGATCGTCGGACTCGCGGCGGCATTCATCGCTGTGGTAGTGCGTCCCGAGCTCATCGGACGACGCGCGCCCTCACCCCAACCCGCGGTGACTTCCGCGGCAGCGCCCGCTCCCGCGGTGCCAGCGGTTCAGACGCCTCAACCCGAACCTGCACCGCGCCCTCCCAACTCTTACGCCGAAGCCGTCGAGCGGGCGGCGCCCGCCGTGGTCAACATCTATACGGCGCGCCTGGTCACCGAGCGCATTCAACCCAACGCCATCGAAGAGTTGTTTGGAGACGCACGCCCCCGATACCGCCAGCGACTGGAGCAGAGCCTGGGCTCCGGAGTGATCGTCGATGACGCCGCGCACGTGATCACCAACCACCACGTCATCGCGTCAGCGGATCTGATCCGTGCGCAGCTCGCGGATGGGCGCATAGCGGACGCAAAGATCGTGGGCCGCGATCCGGACACGGACCTCGCGGTGCTGCAGCTCGATCTCAAGACCAACATACCCATCATGCCGCTCGGACATTCCGACCGGCTGCGCGTCGGCGACATCGTGCTCGCGATCGGCAATCCCGTCGGCCTGTCGCAGACCGTGACGCAGGGCATCGTCAGCGCCACGGGGCGCGGTCAGCTGGGCGTGGCGACGTTCGAGAATTTCATCCAGACCGACGCGCCCATCAACGTCGGCAATTCGGGAGGCGCCCTGATCAATGCCGACGGCGAACTGATCGGCATCAACACCGCGGTGCTCGCCAAGAATCTCGGCGTCGAAGGCATCGGCTTCGCCATTCCGGTGAACCTGGTGCGCGGCGTGATGAGCGAGATCCTCACCAAGGGTCGCGTGGTTCGAGGCTGGATCGGCATCGTGCCGGCCGACATCGATCAGAACGATGCGCGGCGCTTCAAGCTGCCGCAGCCCGGTGTCGTCGTCGCCAAGCTCTACGTGGGAAGCCCC
>DATHJZ010000148.1:0-10540 GCA_035286365.1 Steroidobacteraceae bacterium
ACCACGTACCGCTTGCCGCTCGCGGCGAGCACATAACCCGCGACGGCGCGGGTGTCTTCCAGCAGGCCGGTCTTCATGTGCGCCGCGCCCGCCGGCACGTTGCGGCCCTTCATGGTGCCGTCCACGCCCGAGATGGGCAGGGACGACATCAACTCGGCCATCCACTGGCTCTTCCATGCGTCGACCAGCACGTTCGCGAGCGAACCGGCCGAGATGCGTTCGACGCGCGACAGGCCACAGCCGTTCTCGAGGATCAGCTCCGGCGTGTCGATGCCGCGTGCCGTGAGCAACCCGCGCACGGCGGCGGCACCACGCCCCGGGTTGCCGGGCTCGCCGCTGGCGGCCCCCATCGTCAGGAACAGCTGCTGCGTCATCACGTTGTTGGAGAACTTGTTGATGTCGCGGATGAGCATGGCGAGCGGCGGCGATTCCTGCACGGCGACGAGCCGCGCGCTCGCGCTGACGCCACCCTCGCGCACCTTGCCGGTCCACGACCCGCCCTGTCGTTCCCACAACGCGCGGAACACCGCCGCGAAGTAGTTGGTGTGCCCGAGCGCGCCCACGTAGATGGCGCGTTCGCCGCAGGCGAGTGGATAGACGCCGGCCAGACGGATGTTCATCGGGTCGTTGATGTCGGCACGCAGTTTTCCGCGCCAGTCGCCGCAGCCGCCGTCGACCGCGGGTACGGTTCTCGGCGTCTTCATGCCGGCGACTTCCGGCACGACGATGACACGCGCGACCTTCGCCGCGGCGTCGGGCACGAACGTAATCGCGACGGATTTGAAATTGAGCAGCAGTGCGTCGGGACCGACGTTATAGGCGCGGCCCTCCTCGCCGTCGAATTCGCCCGGGTCGTGCGACAGCGGCTCGAAGATGGTCTTGTCGAGCACCAGGTCGCCGCGAATGTCGCGGATGCCGAAACCGCGCAGCCGGTCCGCAAGCTGCCAGAGATTTTCGATGACGAGATGCGGGTCGCCGCCGCCGCGCACGTACAGGTCGCCGCGCAACATTCCGGCGGCCAGCGGGCCGTCGGCCAGCACCTCGGTGCGAAACGTGAAGGCCGGACCTAACAAGTGCAGCGCCGAGTAGGTCGTCACGAGCTTCATGGTGCTGGCCGGGTTCATCGGTTTCCGGTCGTTCGCCGACCAGCGCAGCGCGCCGTCGTCGAGAGGCTTGACGACGACCGCGGCGGCCTCGGCGGGAATACGCGCCGCGGCGAGGCGTGCGAGATAGGTGTCGGGCGCAGGGTCTGCGGCACTGGCAATGGCGCCGCCCAGCCCCAAGACCGCGGCGAGCACCGTTTTCCCGACATTCCAGCCCTGACACCACCCCTTCATGGCTGGTCCGCCAGGTCGTATATCTTCTCGGCCGGCACCCATTTCTGCCCCGGCGCGGCCCACGGCAGCGCCTGCTGAAAGGTCCACATCAATTTCTCCCAGGCCTGCACCTCGGAGTCCGCGGCGTCCGCCGCCCCCTTCGCGGCCAGCGAAAATTGCGGTGTGACTTCCATCAGCATGAACAGCCGATTGCCGCACAAGTGAATCTCCAGCGCGGAAATTCCCGCGGCGCGGATGGAGCGCGACACGGCGGCCGGCGGCGCGCCGGGCTCGTGCCACTTCCTGTAAGCCTCGATGAGGGCCGGTTCGTTCTTGAGATCGAGCGCAAAGCACAGACGACGCATGCCACGAGTGTGCCGCTTCGCCGCCGGGAATTCATGTGCCGTTTCGGGTAGATTCCGCAGGCACCTCACGGGGGAGACAACAAGAACACCTACGGGCATGCGCCGGCGGCGGCAGGGTCCAAGCGGGTCAAGATTTCAAACAACTGACGAAGGGGTTTTCCATGTTGAAGTTTTCCGGCACGACCTTGGTCGCAGGAATGTTGGGAGTACTCGCCGGATTGAGCGCGGCGGTCTCGGCCGCCAGCGCCAAGGCGGCGCCCACCAGTATCGAGCCTTCGAAAATAGAGGATGGGCGCATCGATCGCTGGGATCCGGCGATGGACGCCATCGTGCCGAAGGACTGGAAGATCGAGAAACTCGCCGAGGGCTTCGGCTGGGCGGAGGGCCCGATCTGGGTCAAGTCCGGTGGCTATCTACTGTTCACCGACGTGCCCGGCAACAAGATGTGGAAGTGGTCGGAGAAAGGCGGCCTCGAGAAATTCCTCGATCCGTCCGGTGCGGTAGCGCCCGACCCGGCGATCTGGCGCGAGGCTGGCGCCAATGGGCTCACGATCGATGGACCGGACAGCATTCTCATGGCTGATACCGGCAACCGCGGCATCCAGCGGCTGGACCTGAAGACAAAGAAGAAGACACCCGTCGCGATGGCGTTCGAGGGCAAGAAGTTCTCGAGCCCCAATGACGTGACGAAGATGAAGAACGGCGTGCTGTTCTTCACCGATCCGCCGTACGGCTTCAAGAAGTTCGACGACGCGCCCGAGAAGGAAATCGCGTTCAACGGCGTGTATCGCGCCGGCGCCGACGGCAAGGTCACCGTCATCGAAAAGGAGCTGACACGGCCGAACGGCGTGGCGCTCTCGCCCGATGAGCGCACGTTGTACGTGGGGCAGTCCGAGGGAACCAAGGCCATCATCAACGCGTACACGCTCGACAAGGACGGAAACGTCACCGCGAAGAAGCTGTTTCATGACGCCACCGATCTCGTCAGCGACAACGCGCCGGGTGCGCCGGACGGGTTGACCGTCGCCGCCGACGGCACGGTCTTCACCAGCGCCCCGGGCGGCGTACTGGTGCTGTCAAAGGATGGCAAGCGCCTCGGCCGCATCTGGGACGGCAAGCAGACCGCCAACTGCAAGTTCGGCGACGATGGCAAGACGCTCTACCTGACCTCATCCAACATGCTGGCGCGCATCCGCCTCAACATCAAAGGCCAGGGGTTCTGAACAGCCCGCATTTGCGGACGTTGGTTAGTTAGGAGCGCGCCATGGAAATCTGGTACGTATTCGGCTCGATCGTGCTCCTGGTCCTGCTCATCAGCTGGGGCAAGGTGCAGCCCTTCCTCGCGTTCCTGGTGGCATCGTCGGTGGCGGCGATCCTGCTGGGACTGCCCATCGACAAGGTGCCGGGCGTGCTCGAGAAAGGCGTCGGCAACATCCTCGGCGGTCTGCTCGGGATCGTCTGCATCGGCGCCATGTTCGGCAAGCTGGTCGCCAACAGCGGCGCCGCGCAGAAGATCGCCATGGTGTTGATGCGCGTCTTCGGCGAGAAGCACCTGACCTGGGCGATGATGTTCACCGGGTTCCTGGTCGGCATTCCGCTGTTCTACAACGTGGGCTTCGTGCTGCTGGTGCCGCTGGTGTTCTCGGTGGTGCAGCAGACCAAGGTTCCGCCTATCTACCTCGGCATCCCGATGTTCGCGTCGCTGTCGGTGACGCACGGCTACCTGCCACCGCATCCGGCGCCGACGGCGATGCTGCCGATGTTCGGCGCCGACATCGGCACGACGATCTTCTACGGCATCATCGTGGGTCTGCCGGCGATGATCTGCGCCGGCCCTTTGTACGCAAAGCTGTTCCGCAACGTGAAGTCGAACCCGATCACGCTGTTCGTGGCGCCGCTCAAGCCCGAGAGCGAGCTGCCGAGCGCGTTCAACTGCTTCGCGAGCGCATTGCTGCCGGTGGCGCTGATCACCTGCTCGATGGCGGTGGTGCTGGCGCCGCAGGCGATGCAACCGACGCTCAGGTTCGTGACCAATCCGCTGATCGTCATGCTGCTGGCGCTCGCGGTCGCAACGTACACGCTGGGATTGTCGCGCGGCATGAAGCTGCAGCCGCTCATGGACGACTACGGCAACTCGGTGAAGGACATCGCGGTGATCCTGTTGATCATCGCCGGCGCGGGCACGCTCAAGGAGGTGTTCGTCGCGACCGGGGTCGACAAGAACATTTCAGACCTGCTCACCGGCATCTCGATCGATCCCCTGGTGCTCGGCTGGCTGATCGCCGGCGTGATCCGCGTGTCGTTGGGTTCGGCCACCGTCGCCGGCATGACCGCCGCGGGCTTGATGGCGCCCGTGGTCGCGAACTCTCATGTCGATCCAAACCTCATGGTGCTGGCGGTCGGCGCCGGTAGTTTGATGTTCTCGCACGTCAACGATTCGGGCTTCTGGATGGCGAAAGAGTATTTCAACCTTTCGCTCAAGGAAACCATCCTGAGCTGGACGCTGATGGAGGGAATCGTCGGGATCGTGGGCATCATCGGCGTGCTGGTGCTCGAAGCGATCATCACCTGACGGGAGCGCGCTGCGACGCGCGAATTCACGCTTCGATTGCGTCAAACCCTTAGTTGAAGCTCTCAACGAGGCATTTGGTGCGACTCCCCTCACCGACGCGGACGCCCAACCCGGTCAGGATGGCCAATGCCAGAGGCTTCGCCACGATCCCGGAAAGCGATTCATCCGCTGCGCGACGCGCTCTTGGCGGCGGCGCTGACCTTCCTCACATCCGCAGTCGGACTGTCGATCGTGTACGTCAAGGCGCGCGATGCGCAGCTGCAGGCGGTGCGCGGCGAGTTGCTGCAGCTCGCGCGCACGACGGCTGCGCAGGTGGACGGCGACCTGATTCGCGGCCTCACATCACCGGCGCAGGAAGGCAGCCCGGAACACTTGCGGGCACTCGCACCGCTCAAGCGCATGCATCGTGCAGCCACCGACGTGGTCTTCGTCTACACCGGCGTCATGATCAAGGGCCGCATTTTCTGGATACTGGATTCGAAGTACGGGGAGCCGGTGGCCGCGGGCGCGGACGCCCCGGACCCGATCATGACCGAGTACTTCATAGACGACCCCGAGCTGGTGCAGGCGTTTGAGAAACACGTCGCCGTCGCGGACCTCGCGCCCGTGAAAGAACCGACGCGAACTCTGTTGAGCGCCTTCGCTCCTATCTACGATCACGCCGGGGATTTTGTCGGGATCCTCGGAGTCGACATGGTCCTCGACGCGGTCGAGGCACGCATGGCGGTCATACGCAGAGCGTTCCAGGTCGCGTTACTGGCGGTGTTGGCGCTTTCGCTGGTCGCCGGCGCCGTGGCCCTCAGGATGCGCAGGTTCGCGGCCAGCATCGTGCAGAAGCTGCGCGACGCGCGCGCTCTGGCCGAGAGCAATGCGGCGGCGGCCGTATCGGCCACCAATGCGAAGGCGTCGTTTCTCGCGATGATGAGTCACGAGATCCGCACGCCCATGAACGGCGTGCTCGGCGTCGCCGACCTGTTGCGGGCGAAGTCGGTGGATCCGGAACAGAAACGCTTGTTGAACGTGCTCACCGCGAGCGGCAACTCGCTGCTGCGCATCATCAACGACCTCCTCGATTTTTCGAAGATTGAGGCCGAGCGCCTCGAGCTGCACCCGAAGCCGTTCGACCTGCCGGCGTTGCTGGGTCAGGTCGAGATGCTGCTCGGCCCGCAGGCGCGCAGCAAGCGCGTGAAGTTGATCGTGGAGGCGGATGCGGCCTTGCCCGCTGCGGTCAATGGCGACGGCCAGCGGCTCTCGCAGGTCTTGCTGAATCTCGGCACGAATGCGGTGAAGTTCACCGACCAAGGCGAGGTCCGGCTCATGGTGCGGCTCGTCGAGTCGAACCACGGGATGGCGCGCATCGAATTCACGCTGCGGGACACAGGTATCGGCATGGATGCCGAAGCGCAGAGCCGATTGTTCACGCCGTTCACGCAGCTGGCCGAATCACGTCGGCATCGCGGCGGCGGCACCGGCCTGGGATTGGTGATCGCGCACAAACTGGTCTCACTCATGGGTGGCCAGATCACGGTGCAGAGCGAACCCGGCGAGGGGTCATCATTCTCATTCAAGGTGGACTTGCAGGTGGCGGAGGCGGCGTGCGAGACGACGACGATGGCGGTGCTGCGAATCGACAGCCTTTCGATTCTCGTTGCTGAAGACAATGCGGTGAATCAGACCATCATCACCGCGATGCTGCGGCAGCTGGGGCATACATCTGTGATGGCCGCGACCGGCCGCGCAGCGCTCGACGCGCTCGCCGGCGAGGATTTCGATCTCGTGCTCATGGATTGCAACATGCCGGTGATGGATGGCATCGCCGCTACGAAACTCCTGCGCTCTGCCAATGCCGGCGCGCGTGACCCGAACATCGCGGTGATTGCGCTTACCGCCAATGCCACCGACGGCGATCGCAAAGATTGTCTGGCGGCAGGGATGGATGATTTTCTGTCCAAGCCGGTGACGATCGCCGCGTTGCGTATGACTATCGCGCGCGTACTTGACCAGCGCCTGGCGCTCAAGGCGCAAGCACGAATCGCCTGAGTCTGCGCCGCCAGGCGAATGCACCCAAGAAAGCGCCAGCCAGTCGAAGCGGCCACCACCGCCGCTCTTGGACGGCGGGACGGACGGAGCCGGGTTCACGGGCGCGGGATTCACGACTGTACTCGCGCACTTGCGCTCCCCGCAGCCGCGGCGGCGACATTGGCAATTATGTTGATTGCCTGGCTATCTACGGCCGTGCTTCGCTACAGTCGCTGCAGACCGCCGAATCGAAGGAAGAAAAACAATGAAAGGGATTCTGGCTCGCGACCTTGCGGTCGCTGCATTCGCCTTGGGAACGTCAGCGGCGAATGCCGTACCTATCCACCTGGATTTCACCGGCACGGTGACCGTCACCACAGCCCGTGACGTCGTGCGCGGCGCGGGTACCCGCGATGTTCCAGAGCCGGGCACGTTCGCGCTGTTCGGTGCGGCACTGGGCGGAATGCTGATCTTCCACCGCCGCAAATCTTCAACTATTTGAGAAGCGCTTCGATCGATGCGAGCTCGCTGTCCGAGAACGTCAGGTTGTTCAACGCGCCCACGGCCTCTTCGACGTGCGCCACCTTGCTGGCTCCGATCAATGCAGACGTCACGGTCTTGTGGCGCAGCACCCAGGCAACGGCCAGCTGCGCCAGCGATTGCCGGCGCGCCTTCGCGAGTTCATTGAGCTTCTTCACCTTCTCGACCTTCACCGGGGTGATGGATTCCGGATCGAGCGAAGTATGTTTGGCCGCGCGTGAATCCTCGGGAATTCCGTTCAGGTACTTGTTGGTGAGTAGTCCCTGCGCCAGCGGCGAAAACACGATGCAGCCGATGCGTTCCTTGTCGAGCTCGGCGATGAGGCCGTCCTCTATCCAGCGATTGAACATGCTGTAGCTCGGCTGGTGGATCAGGCACGGCGTGCCCAGGGATTTCAGGATCGCCGCGGCGCGTGCGGTCTGCTCCGCGTTGTAGCTCGAGATGCCGGCATACAACGCGCGGCCCGAACGAACGATGTAGTCCAGCGCGCCCATGGTTTCTTCGAGCGGCGTATCCGGATCGAAGCGATGGCTGTAGAAGATGTCGACGTACTTCAAGCCCATGCGCGCGAGCGACTGGTCGCAGCTCGCCACCAGGTACTTGCGCGAGCCCCACTCGCCGTACGGACCCGGCCACATCAGGTAGCCGGCCTTCGACGAGATGATCATCTCGTCGCGGAACGGATGAAAATCCTTGCGCATCAGCGCGCCGAAGTTCTCTTCGGCGGAACCCGGCGACGGACCGTAGTTGTTAGCCAAATCGAAATGCGAGATACCGAGGTCGAATGCGCGGCGCGCGATGGTGCGGCCGTTCTGGAACACATCGACGTCGCCGAAGTTGTGCCATAGGCCCAAGGAGATGGCCGGCAGCTTAAGACCGCTCGCGCCTACGCGGTTGTAGCGCATCGACTTGTAACGTGAATCGGCTGGCAGGTAATCCATCGAAAGGCCCCTTGTGTTTGCGGCGCGTAACATCGCGAACCCGGCCGACAAAATCAAGGCCTGGAGCCCGCGAGGATCAGCGCGTGATCAGCCAGACTCCCGCGCCCAGCACGGCAACACCCGCCAGGCGCGTGAGCGTGATGGGGTGTACCGGCAGGCCCAGCCATCCGTAGTGATCGATGAGCAGCGCGGTTGCGAGCTGGCCGAGGAGTGCCAGACCCAGAAGGCTCGTGGCGCCCAGGTCGCTTGCGACCACGGTGGATATGGCCACGTAGAAAGCACCCATCAGTCCGCCGAGCCAGGCCCACCACGGCACCGACGCCAGGGCTTCGCGGGACGGCAATTCCGCGCGCGTGGCGAGGAGAAAGCCGAGCAATGCGACCGTGCCTACCAGAAAGCTGATGAGCGCGGCCTGGTTGGCGTTGTGCAGCAGCTTGCGCAACTGCGAATTCATGCCTATCTGCGCCGCGAGGCCAAATCCGGCGACGATGCCGAGGATGTACGGCAGGCCGCGCATGTACTAACTACCCCGCAGGCGCTTGAGCAGCCGCAGCCCGGCCGGGAACTGCGCCACGAACAGCACGAAGCGCCAGAACAGCCGCTTGCTCAACGCCGCGCGCCGCTGCGGCACGACCGCGAACACGGCCGCGCGCACGTCTTTGTGACGCGCATCGCTGCGGGCGGCATCGACTGGAAGGACGGGTTCCGGCATGCGCGCGAGCATACCGCGCTCGCCTCAGATTGCGGCGGTTTCCATTTCCCAGGTGGTGAGCGGTGCGCCGCGGCGGATCCAGAAGCCGACCCCGACGGGGCGGAAGACTTTGCGAAGCCGTACGCCGTACCACTCGGCATCGCGCAGATGCACGTCGCGGTCCGTGCGCGTGCGATCGCAGTTCTCGCGCCAGTCGCGCGCCGTGAGCGCGGACAGGTACAGCACGCCGCGCGTGAGCCGACCGAGGTTGGCGATGGCGCGCGCGGCCGTACGATCGTCGAGGTATTGGAGTACGTCGTAGCAGACCACCAGATCGAACGGGTCCGCGCGGAAGCTCGCCAGCGACCCCTGCGTCCAGCCGTAGCGCTTGCAGAGATAGTCGCTGTATTCGAGACCGGTGTATTGCGCGCGCGGAAACGCGCGCTTCAACGGCGCACGCAGCAGGCCGATGCCGCAGCCGGCGTCGAGCATGTGCCGTACCGGCAGCCCGATGTGATCCGCATACGCGCCGATGAGTTTCGCCCGCGCCTTCATTTCGGCGCGCGAGATCACCGCGGTGCGCGTGTCGAAATAGTACTTGCGGTAGTACTCTTTATCGAAACGCGCCGTCATGGACGCGCTTTTTCCATTTCGCGCCGCGTCTGTTTGCGCACCAGCAATCCACCGGCGAAGCCCAGCAGGCCGATCAGCGTCGCGATGCACGGGCCTAACCAGTTGTCGGTGAACAGCGCGATGCGCGCTTCGGTGGGCTTCGCGACCTTGTAGATCAGCGGCACCGTGTCACCGATAGAAAAGCGCTTGCTCGTAGTCGCGAACTGTCCGTCGATGGTGATGATTTCGCCGTTGGCCGTCCGGTAGCGGACGCGCGGCGCGAAGCGCGTCTCCTTTCCGTCGGCAATCTCGCGGTAGCTAACCACCGATCCGGTAGTGCGCGCCGCGCCGTCCTGAAAACTCAGCGTCGACCATGCGAGATATGCCGCTAACAACAGACAGCCGACGCCCAACGCCAGCAGGAGCCGGGCCGCGAGATGGAGGATTCGGAAAGCGAGCTGCACGATTCAGACGCGATTCAAGTTGCCAGTCGACGAAGGGATACGTAGGCTCAAGTTTATATCGGGGCGGGAAGGACGATGAGCGAGCAGGAGAAGAAGGGATCACCGTGGCCGTGGATTCTGGTGCCAATTGCGGCATTCAGCCTGTTCTTCGTGCTACGTCAGTGCCGGCAGAGCCTGCCACCGTCAGAGCATGCGCCCGCAGCCGAAGTGACTGTTCCGGCCGCGCCCGATACGCCCTCGCCCGCGGACCCCAAGCCCGCCGAGGCTGAAACGGCGCCGGCTCCCGAACCGGCGCCGCAGTAATCCGTTACTGATTCTTGAGCTTGAAAACCACCCGCAGGCGATACCACTGCGGGATCGCCACGCCATCGCGCGTGGCCGGAACCAGTCGCCATCTGCGCTTCGCTGCGTCGAGCGTGTTGCGGTCGAAGGCGTCGTAGCCGCTGGTCTTTACGATGCGCGCATCGCCGACGCGACCGTCGGGCTGCACGAAGACTTCCACGTCCACCGAACCTTGCGCGCCGACCCGAATCATCTCCGGCGGATATGCCGGCTGTGAAAGCGGCCGGCGCGGATCGGGGCGCGCGTTGAAGATTTGCGGCACCACCTCCGCTGATCCGGCGGTCAGCGGAATCCTTTCCGCGGGAACCAGTTCGCCTGTGATCGGGTTGTCTGGTGCATCCAACGGAACCGGTAGGGGTTCCGGCTGCGGCAGCAGGATCTGGGTAAGATTCTGGAGTTGCGGTTCGCGCACTTGCAGGTCCACGGGCGGCGGCGGCGTGGGCGGATCGTAGAATCGCGTCACGATCGGATCGACTTTCAGCTGCGGCACGATGCCGAGACCACCAGCTATTCCAAGCAATAAAGCGGCGTGCGCCACCGCGACCAGACTCAATCGACCAAATGCGCCCAGGGGGCGCTTTTCCGCCGTTCGCGCAGCCATGACTGTCTCCGGATCGGGCCCACCGCGGGTCCGTTACAGAGGTGAACGTGGCGGGAGATCGGAGCGGGGTTAAGCGC
>DATHJZ010000149.1:0-46733 GCA_035286365.1 Steroidobacteraceae bacterium
TAGAAGCGGTTGCGTCCAAGGGAACTTGCGTCGAGAGCTGGCGCTCCGATCAGGATCGCGGCGACATGATTTTCCGGTTGCGGCTCGCTCAGTTGATGGCCCATGCCGATCAGGATCTGCCGCGTGTCCGGGCTTAGCGCTTGTCTTTCTACGTAGGTCGTCTCGGGCATCCATTGCTGGTGAATGCGCGGCGCGGCGACGGCTTCCTGAATGTCCATTCCATAGTCGATCACATTGAGCATCGTGAGCATCACCGCGGTGATGATGCGGCTGCCGCCGGGCGTGCCCAGGATCATCCACGGCTTGCCGTCGCGTGACACGATGGTCGGTGTCATCGAGCTCAACGGCCGCTTCCCCGGTTCGATCTTGTTGGCTTCGCCCTGCACGAGGCCGTACATGTTCGGCACGCCGGCCTTCGCGGTGAAGTCGTCCATCTCGTCGTTGAGCAGAACGCCCGTGCCTTTGGCGGTCACGCGCGCGCCGAACCAGTCATTCAGCGTGTACGTGACCGCGACGGCGTTACCGAAGCGATCCGCGATGGAATAGTGCGTGGTGTGGGTGCCTTCCCGCGGGGCGATGCCGGGCGAAAGCTGCTGTGAAACACCGGCGCGATTCGGGTCGATGCGGGCGCGAATCTTCCCGGCGTAACTCTTGTCGATCAGCTCCTGGAATGGATTGCGCACGAAGGCCGGATCTCCCAGCAGGTTGTTGCGATCCACGTACGCATGGCGCATCGCTTCGATTTCGAAGTGCACGGCGCGCGCGGAGCCGAAGCCATATTCGCGCAGTGGATAGCCTTCGAGCACGTTGAGCATCTCGCACAGTGCGATGCCGCCCGAGGAGGGCGGCGGCGCGGCGACGATGTGGAAGCCGCGGTAGTCGCATTCGATCGGCGCCAGTTCGCGGGTTTTATATGCGTCGAGATCGGCCTGCGTCAGGATGCCACGGCCCGCGCGGACGGCGGCCAACAATGCCGCCGCCGTTTCACCTTGGTAAAATCCCGCGCTGCCGTTGCGGCTGATGCTGCGCAAGGTGCGCGCGAGGTCCTTCTGCCGCAACGTTGCGCCGGCTTCGAGCGGCTGGTTGTCAGCCAGAAAAATGGCGCCGCTCGGCGCATCTTTGCGAAAGTCGTCGGTGGCCTCGTGGAGCATGGTCACGTCGCCCCGATCGAGGACGAACCCTTGTTCGGCAAGCTTGATCGCCGGGGCGATCAAGGTCGCGCGTGGCAGCGTGCCGTACTTCTCGCGCAGGTACTCGAGACCCGACACGGTTCCCGGCACCGCCACCGCCAGGTAGCCGCGAGTGCTGAGCTCCGGAATCACGTTTCCCTGCGCATCCAGATACATGTTCGCCGTGGCGGCGAGCGGCGCGACTTCCCGAAAGTCGATGAAAGTCTTGCGGCCATCGGCGAACTGCGCGGTCATGAATCCGCCGCCGCCGAGATTGCCCGCAGCGGGATATACGACCGCGAGCGCATAACCCACCGCGACTGCCGCGTCCATCGCGTTACCGCCGCGTTTCAGCACCTCGACGCCAATGCGGGTCGCGTATTGCTGGGCGGTGACGACCATGCCGTTCTCGGCGGCGACCGGCGCGGGCGACGCAGCGCGGCTCGCGTGAACGAACAACAGGGCAACGAAGAGCCAGCGAGTCTGGGTCATGTGAAAACAAGCAGCGTGAACGATGGCGGAAGTTTACGCGGTGTCGCCGTTTAACGAGTACCTGGCGTAGCGTCTGCCAGTGCGCGCAACGCCTCCTTCGCCTCGGGGCGCGCGGGCTGAATCTGGTCGAGTTGCGCCAACAGTGAACGCGCGCCGTCGACGTCGCTTTGCGCGAGCTGCGTCGCCATTCGAAGCAGAGGATCGTAGGCGGGACGGAAATCCGGGCTGACCTCGAGCACCGCCAGCAGCGGTGCCTGCACCTGCGCCAGCATGTCGTGCACATCGAGCGTCGGCCGCACGGTGCTACCGGCTGCGAGATAACGATCTCGCGCCGTCCAGTACGCGGCGAGTCTGCGATCCCACGCCACCTCGCCGTCGGCGAGCAGTTCGTCGGGTGCGATCGTCACCGCATGCAGCAGCTCGAGCAGCCGATCGCGAGGCGCGGAATCGGGAGCATAGGTGATGCGCGGTGCGCGGTAGCTGACGACCGGGTGATCGTCGGTGTTCAACGCCGCATCGCCGGCAAATCGCGCCAGGGCCTCAGGGCCCGCGACGAAGCCGCCGAACAGCGCCAGGTCATCGGCAATTCCGAACTCCTGTGGTGATCGCGGCAGTCGCACCGTGGCGAGCCGCCGGCGCACAGCGGCGAGCTCGAAGCGCTCGCCGTCACGGCGTGCCACCAATCCGAGCACGGGTGTATCGAGACTGTTCGTCGCCAGCATCGCCCAGCTGCGCGGATAGATGCTGCGGAAACTCCGCACGATGCTGCGCAGCGTGCCGAGATCGAGCTGATGCAAGGGCAGCCACTGGCAGAACACGCCGCCCGGCGCGAGCCGCTCGCGCACGGCTGCGAAGTGTTCGGTGGTGTACAGCGTGCCCGAGCCGCTGCGCGCCGGATGGTAGTTGTCGGCGACGATCACGTCGTATCGATCCGGCGCGGCGCGCACGAAGCGGCGCGCGTCCGCAACCAGCATGCGCAAACGCGGATGCTGTGACTCCACGGCAGTGAAGTAGGCGGACGCCGCGATGACTTCGGGCAGCAGCTCCACCGCATCGACCTGCAATGCGGCGTCTTCGCTCGCCGTTTTGGCAGTCACACCGGTTCCCAGGCCCAGGAACAATGCGCGCCGCGGCGCCGGATGCAACAGGATGGGCAACAGGCCCTGGCGCGCATCGGCGAACAGGGTCGCGCTGCTGCCTTCCTGTTGCCGGTTGTTGATGTGCAGCGTCGTCACGCCCTGCGCGTCCTGCACGACGCTCACCACCGCGCTCACACCCTCCGCGTAACTCACCAGGCGCCCACCGGCGGGAACGTCAACGAGCGCGAGGGTGGGGGCCCACGCGGCCAGGGCGAGCCCGGCGGCGGCGGCGGTCCACTGCGGCACAGACAACCAGGAACGCCGCGCAACCAGTAGTAGATAGCCGGCGGCGACGATGAGCAGCGCGTAAGTCGCCCCGAGTCGTGGCAACAACAACACGCCGAAAAAGAGCGGCGCGAGCGCTGCACCCAGGGTGTTCACGCCGAGCGCGCGCCCGAAGCCGATGCCGCTGGCTCGCGCGGAGACGGCCAGATGGCTGAAGAGCGCGCCCATGACGATGGTCGGCAACAGGAACGCGGCGGTGGCGAGCAGCGTCTCGACACCGAGCGCGGCGCCCATGCCGGGGCCGAGCGTCGCACGGCCCGCGGACTTGATCGTCGCCGCGCTGGCGAGGGCCAGGATTCCGGACACGCAGGCGACCGACAACAGCTGCAGCAGGAAATCACGGATGCGGTCGGCTGCGAATCTGCTGGCCCAGCGGCTGTAGGCCGCGGCGCCCAGTGCACTGCCCACGAGGTACACGGCCAGCAGCAACGCGAAGGTGTACACCGTGTTCTCGGCCACCTGGCTGAGTACGCGAACGACGAGCACTTCGTATCCGATGCCGAGAAACCCGGTAAGCGCCAGCACCGGCAGATGCCGGCGCGAATCCGTCAACGCGGTCAAAGGCGCCACCGGCGGTGCCTCGCTTCGCGCCGCGAATATCTTCAGGGCCGCCAGGGCGCAGCACAGGCTGGTCAACACGCAGATCGACGCTGCGATCGTGAGCCCGAATTGCGGCACCAGAAAAAATGCCGCCGCGAGTACGCCCAGGACGGCGCCGAAGGTGTTGCCCGCGTAGAGCATGGCGATGCGCGTTCCTTGCCCGCGCAGCGTGCCCAGGATGCGTTCCATCGCAGGCAGGGTCGCGCCCATCGCGGCGGTCGCCGGCAATAGCAGCAGGAAGGTGCCGCAAAACACCACGGACCATTGCCACCACGGTGCTGGTTCAGTACCCAGGAGTGCGAACAGCAATCCCGAAGCGGGTGCCATGAGGAACACCAGGGCGAGGCTCCACAGCCCGATGATCCCCTCGCACGCGGCGTACCAGAGAACCGGGCGCGGGCTCGAATCGATATGCCGGCCGAGCGCCACAGCCCCAAGGCCGATGCCGCCAAAGAAGGCCGCGACCACCGCGAGCATTGCCGCGGCCTCATGACCAAGCCACAAAACGCTCTGCTGTATCCAGACGATCTGATACCCGAGGGCGGCGAATCCCGAAGCGGTCATGAGCGTGAGCGCCCAGCGCCGCGCCCGCATCGACACGGGCGCTTCAGCCACTGAACGAAATGCGATAACCCCAGGAATCCAGGTGCGTCGGGATGGCGTTGAACGCGAGCGTGATGCGCCGGCCCCCTGTGTTCATGGGAACTGCGTGCATCAGGTAGCTAGGGAACAGCACCACGTCGCCGGGTTCGGGCGCCATGCTGATCCACTTGTCGGCGTTGTAGGTCCCCGTGGTCACCGCGGCGTGATCGTTCTTGAAGGTGAAGTCGGTGCCGCCCGGTGATTTCATGAAAACCGTGCGCGCATCCGGGTGCGTGTGCGTGAGGTACACCACACCGGATATGAAACTGTTCGCATGATTGTGCATCGCCTGGCGGCCGCCCGTATCGAGCACGTTGACCCACATCTCCTTCAGCGCCCAGCCAAGCTGTTCGCCGAACATCAGTTTGCCGAACTGCGGCAGCAACGGGGTGAGCAGCGCTGCGGTCTCGACCAGCAGCGGTGATTCACTGGGCTTGAGGAGCGCCGTGTGCGTGAGGTTGGGCGACGAGCTGTTCGGAAGCGCCACCACTTTGCTGAAGTGGTCGACGAGCCCGGCGACCAGATCGGCGTCGAGCACGTTCGTGGCCCGCATGAACGGCGTGGGAAACAGACCGATGACTTCTTGCTTTTGTGGGGCCGCGGGCATGTGAACCGCGGATTCTAAATACATCTGTGCGACAAATTGATGACCGCGGCGATTTCCTACGTCCGGGGTCGTCTGGCAGTCACCGATGTTTAATTCACCGGTCATATGTAACGCCTAGGGTGCTGCCCCACGTATTCACACGGAACCAAGGGAATCCTTTCAATGAAGATCGACGTGAAAAACAAATCCATCGCTTTCGCGATTGCCGCCGTCCTCGGCGCTGCTGCCATGAGCGCGGCTCATGCGAACGGACATGACGACCGCCGTGACGACCGCTACGACGGTCGCCACGACGACCGCCATGACGACCACCATGACAATGACAATCATGGTTCTGACAATCCCATTGCCGACAAGGGCGAGGGCACCTATGTAACCGGCGATTTTCACAACCATACGACCTGTTCGGATGGTTCGATCTCGATGCAGAAGCTGGTGAAGAAGTCGACCGACAAGTCGGACACGCCCTGGGGCCTCGACTGGTTCGTCCAGGCCGGCCACGGCGGCAACGGCAACCGCAACTGCACGCTGGCGGAAGACGCGACCCTGGCGACCCCCGCGTACCCGCTGGTGATCTCCGCCGACGGCGCGACGCTGCTGGGACCGAACACCAGCTGGCAGAACAGCAACCCCTCGATCACGCCGAAGGGCCTGGTGTCGGGCAATGCGCCGAACCAGGTCATGTGGCGCTGGCAATCGCTGCAGGAATATCAGTACCCGATCATGGAGTATCTGGCCGCGCTCAAGGGCATGCCGCTGTTCTCCGGTATGGAGTCCGTCGTTGCCGGTCACGAGCACAGCTCGATGTCGGTAGTCACAGGGCAGCTGCCGCCCGACATCTATAAACGGAAACTGCCGAAGACCGCCGGCTACACGCCGCTGGGTAACGCCACCGCGCTCGCGCAGTGGTCGTACTGTTTCGATCGCGGCGACACGGACACGAGCCGTGGCGACACGGTTGTGGGCAGCGGGATCGGCAACAACTGGAACTGCTCGGTTGGCGGCAGCGCGAACGAGGCGGACCCGAGCTGGAATGCCACGGCGCAGAAGCTGATTCCGGCCGGTGGCGCCGGCACGGGCGTGCTCGGTCATCTCAAGACGGTCGAAGCCCTGAAGTGGATGAAGCAGAAGTACGGCGACGAGAGCTACTACGTCCCCGCGCATCTCGAGCGCGCCGGTCCGTTCAACCCGGATGGCAACAACGGCTTCAACATCGAGAGCCTGCGTGATCTCAACAACGCCGCTCCGCGGGTCGCGTTCGGCTTCGAATCGCAGCCCGGCCACGGCGCCTCCGACGCGCGTGGTGAATACACGGTTCATCGCAACAACTTCGGCGGCACGATCGGCAACGTCGACAGCGTCGGTGGTACGACCTGGGGCGGCACCGGCATTTACGCCGGAAAAGTCGGCGGCGTGTGGGACGCACTGCTCGGCGAAGGTCGCAACTGGTGGTTCTTCGCGAGCTCCGACTGGCACAACCGCGGCATGTTCGGTCCCGATGACCGCCGGTCCTCGCAGGACTTCTTTCCTGGCGAATACCAGCGCACCGCGGTGATGGTCCGCACGAAGGATGACAAGGGCGGCCACTTCTTCGATTCACACGACAAGGGCAAGGGCAAGAGCAAGGTCCTGACGCCCGACGCGATCGTCGACGGCCTGCGGACCGGCAATGCCTTCGCATCGAGTGGTCAGCTCATCGACCGCCTGGCATTCGTGGTGTGCGCGGATACGCGCATCAACGACTACGTCGGCAATGCACTGGTGGAAGGCGCGGCGCTGCTGGCGGCGAAGCAGAACACGGATGTCGACCTCGACTGGACCTGCGCGACGATGGGCGAGAAGCTCAACGTGCGAAAAGGCCAGGACGTCGTCGTGGCGATTGCGGTACGCGATCCGTCGGGTACCAACTACTCGCCGTACACGTTTCAGAATCCCTCGTTGGCGCAGGTCGGCGTCGCGCAGCAGCTGAACAAACCGGTCCTGGATCACATCGACGTGATTCGCGGTTTGGTGTCGGGCTACAAGACGCCGGGCGCACCTGACTACTCGGGCGAGTGGCCGAGAAACTGGATCAGCACGCCGGATCTCGCCAACGTCCCCGAGGGCGCGAAGAACCTGAGCGCGGCAATCCTGCGCACGTTCAACCAGTCGAACTGGAACGTCGTCCGTGGTGACAAGGAATACAAGACGATGGTCTTCCGTATTCGTGACGTGACCAAGTCGCAGTACGTGCGTCTGCGCGGCAGCAACCTGCCGGCTTCGGTGCCCTACGAGACCGATGCCGACGGCAATCCGCTGGCCGACATCGCGACCAATGCAGCCGCCATCAACCCGACCCTGCCGGGCGGTGCCGATGGAGTTCCCGCCGGTGCCAACCTGCGCATCCCGTGCAAAACGGTCGGTACCAACGTTCCGGCTACCGCGGACATTGTCTACACGGGTACCGCGATCAATGGCTGCCCGGCGCATCTGCCGGTGGTCAATGGTCAGAAGATGGTGGCCTACGATGTGGCCGCATGGTCGGACCTGTGGTTCTACAGCAATCCGGTCTACATCGAAGTGAAGGGTTCGACGCTGGTCGCCGGCGTCAAGTAACGCTCGCGACCCTCGTCGCGAACTCAAGAGCGCCGCGCGGCAACGCGCGGCGCTTTCTCACATCTGCAGATAAACACATGACCACAACTGTGCTCGAATCAAGTGATGACAATCGTCTGACGGCAACACGCCGCACTTTTAACGCTCCGCCCTGGATACGCGAACCTTTGTTGCATTTCGTCCTGCTCGGCGCCTTGCTGTTCGGCGTCGATCATGTGCTCGCCGCCCGCCAGGACGATCCGCGCCGGATCGTCGTCGATGCCGAGGTCGACGGTGCGTCCGTCGAAACTTTCAAGGCGGCGCGTGGCCACCAGCCTTCTGCCGAGGAGTTGTACGCGCTGCGGCGCGTGTGGCTCGACAACGAAGTGCTGTACCGTGAAGGCATCGCGCTTGGGCTCGACAAGGGCGACAACGCCATTCGCGAGCGCGTGATCTTCAAGGCGCTTTCCGTGGTCGACGCCGGTGTCAAACTACCGAAGGTCGAAGAGTCCGTGCTGAGCGCGTGGTTCGAGCAGCATCGCGACAAGTACGATGACCCGACGCGCTACGATTTCGAGGAAGGGGTGCTCGCGGGCGATCGCTCGGAGAGCGCGGTACGTGCGTTCGTCCAGGGGCTGAACGCCGGAGCTCCCGGCGACGTCGAGGCGGGCCTGCGCGTATTCACGGCCCGCCCGCAGAACAACATCGAGCAGAGCTACGGCAAGGAATTCGTCACTGCGCTCGAAGCTGCGCCTCCGGGCGAGTGGCAGGCGCTGCCCAGCAAGGAAGGGCTGCGCGCGATCCGGCTCAAGTCGATCACGCCGGCCAAACCCGCGGAATTCCAGGTGGTGAGCGCCGCCGTTCTGCAGGACTGGACCGATGCAGTGTTGGCGGGGCAACGCAGCGACGCGGTGCGCGCGTTGACCCGGAAGTACAAGGTTGAAGTGTCGGCCGTGAAGCCATGAGGCTCTGCGCGCGCATTCTTGCCCTCGTGCTGATGACGTTCGCGGCGAACGAGTCGCGCGCGCACGAGATGACCATGGCCGAGATGGAGCTGCGTGAAACGCGGCCCGGCGAATTCCTGTGGCAGTGGGGCCAGAGTGGCGCCAAACCGATCGCCGACGTACTCACTCCCGTGTGGCCCGAAGGGTGTGAGGCCGAGACCAACATGCTGCGCTGTGGCGACCACGGCCTCACCGGCGTGATGTCCGTCAATGGCGTAGGCGAAGAATATTCGGCGGCCCTGGTCAAGGTGTTCTGGCGCGATGGACAGAGCCGGGTCTACACGCTGACCGCCAACCAGCCGACCGTGCATCTGTACGGCTCCGCCGAGGACAAACGCGGGCGGGGCGAAATCGCGCGTGCCTACCTCGTGCTCGGCGTCGAGCACATCCTGAGCGGCGTCGATCACCTGTTGTTCGTCGCCGCGCTGCTGTTCCTGGTCGGCTTCCGGCGCAAGCTCATCTGGACCATCAGCGCGTTCACGCTGGCGCACAGCCTGACGCTGGCGAGCGCTGCGCTGGGCTGGCTCACGCTGCGTTCGGCGCCGGTGGAGGCCGCGATCGCTCTATCTATCGTGCTGGTGGCCGCGGAGGCGCTCAGCAAGCGCGACACGCTCGCGCGCCGCCTGCCCGCAATGGTGGCGTTCCTGTTTGGCCTGGTGCACGGGCTCGGCTTCGCGGGCGCGCTCAAGGAAATCGGTTTGCCGCAATCTCACCTGGCGACGGCGCTGCTCACGTTCAATCTCGGCGTCGAGATCGGGCAGCTGATGGCCGTCGGTGCCGCCTGGGCGGCATGGCGCCTGCTGCAACGCGTGCCGATACTGCAGCTCGGGCGAGTGCCCGTGCTCTATGGCATCGGTGCGCTGGCGGCATACTGGTCGCTGGCGCGCATGATGGCGATATTTGGATAGCGTCGATGTATATGAAGCTTCGCCAGGCGGTCCTCGTCGTGCTCCTCGCAGGAATCGGAGTCCTGGGTTTTATCTACTTGAAGCATGATGCCGGGACACCGAACGCGAGGATCGCGGCGGCGGCGGCGGCTCCACCTCCCGCGACCGCGCCAGTGGTTCCTGCAATTGCATCGGCCCCCATGGCCGATCCACCTGCTCCGGTTACAGACGATGACGTAACCCGGTGGAGCGCCGATGCAACCGGCGGTGATGCCGGCAAGCGCGCCGCGGCCATCACCGCGCTCGCGCAGGCGCCGGTGGCTCAGGCGCTGCCAGTGCTTCGCAGGGTCCTAATGAACGGCGAGCCCAGCGTTGATCGTCCGCTGGCGCTGCAGTCGTTGCGCGACCTCGCGCTGAACCGGGGGGATCCCGAGAGCGCGATCCGCAATGCGATTCGCGAAGCGATCTATCACGGCGACGATCAGACGATGGGCGCCGATGCGCAGGAAGCGCTCGACGTCATCGAAGAAGGCCTGGCGAAATGAGCGCGGCCTAACGATTGATCGTCGCGGTCTGGTCTTCATCGGCCGCCGCGGCCGCGAGCCACGCAACGTGCACGGTGTGTTTGCCGCCGTCTTCCACCAGGTCGACGACATTGCGGCCCGGCTTCTGCACCTGCCCGTCGATGGTCAGCTGGGCGGCGGCGCCGGAGGCGGGCTGCCGGTCGACGCTGATCTCGTAGATGGTTCCGCGATGTCGATAGACGATGCTGAATCCCGGCCAGTTCGCCGGCACGCATGGCGTGAGCGTGAGCTGGTTCGCGCGCAACCGAAAGCCAAGTATCGACTCGAGTCCCGCGCGGTACAGCCAGCCGGCCGACCCCGTGTACCAGGTCCAGCCGCCGCGCCCGGCATGCGGCGCTTCGGAGTAGATATCCGCCGCGACCGCGTACGGCTCGACCTTGTAGCGCTGCACGTCCGCGCGCGTGCTCGTGCGCCGGATCGGATTCAACATCGCAAATACTTCCAGCGCCTTCTCGGCCTTGCCCTGCAGCGTGAGCGCGATGACGGTCCAGATCGCGGCGTGCGTGTAGTGCCCGCCATTCTCGCGGATGCCGCGTGGATAGGCTTTCACGTAGCCCGGCTCCTGCTGCGACTTCTCGAACGGCGGCGTAAACAGCAGCGCCAGCGGCGGATCCTGCCTGAGCAGCTGCGCCTCGAGTGAGCTCATGGCGCGCGCCGCGCGCGCGGGGTTCGCGGCGCCCGAGATCACGCTCCAGGACTGCGCAATGGAATCGATGCGGCACTCGTCGTTCTGACTGGAGCCGAGCGGCGTGCCGTCGTCGAAGAATCCGCGCCGGTACCATTCTCCATCCCAGGCGTGGGCTTCGAGCGCGTTGTGCAGCTTGCCGGCGTGATTGAGCCACGACATGGCCAGCGCCAGTTCGCCGCGCGCCTGCGCGAGCGGCGCGAACGCGGAGAGCGTGCTGTGCAGGAACCAGCCTAACCACACGCTTTCGCCCTTGCCGTGTTCGCCGACGCGGTTCATGCCGTCGTTCCAGTCGCCGGTGCCGATCAACGGCAGCCCGTGCTCGCCCATGTACAGCGCGCCTTCCAGGCCGCGGCGGCAGTGTTCGAACAGGGTCGCGGATTGTTCGCTGACCGTGGGTTCGTAGAATGCGTCGTGCCGCTCGGGCGGCAGCGCCGGCCCTTCGATGAACGGCACGGGTTCATCGAGAATGGCGCGATCGCCGGTGAGGCCGACGTAGTAGGCGGTGACGTACGACAGCCATACGCGATCGTCGGAAATGTGCGTGCGCACGCCCTGGCCGCTGTGCGGCAGCCACCAATGCTGCACGTCGCCTTCGGGAAACTGCCGCGAGGCCGCGCGCAGGATCTGTTCGCGTAACAGGGCAGGGCGTGCGATGCCCAATGCCATCGCATCCTGCAATTGATCGCGGAATCCGTACGCGCCGCTCGCCTGGTAGAACGCGGCGCGCGCCCAGGTACGGCAGGCGAGCGTCTGGTACAGCAGCCAGCCGTTCATCATGATGTCGAAGGCGCGATCGGGCGTCTTCACCTGCACGTGCCCGGAAAGCTCGTTCCAGAATTCACCCACGGAGCCGATGATGCCGTCGAGATCGGCGCTGCGGTAGCGCTCGATCAACACGCGCGCCGCCTCGGGGCCAGCGGCCTGGCCTAACAAGAATACGATTTCCGTGCTCTCGTCCGGATCGAGTTCGAAATGGGTGCGCAGCGCCGCGCACGGATCGAGCGCCGCGCCGGTGCGGCCGGACAATGGCGCGCCCGTGACCAGCGCCGCGGGGGCATCCAGCGTCCCGTGGCGGCCGAGAAACTCGCGCCGGTCGGCGGTCCATTCCGATTGTTTGCCGCACAGGTCCGCGAACGCGGTATCGGCGAACGCCGCGTTCCAGGGATTGCGCGCAAAGATCGCGCGTGTGCTGTTGTCGATCTCGGTCAACACGTGCGGTGCGCCGACCGCGCGCGAGGCGCCCAGCACCCACTCGACATAGGCACTCACCGAGAGCGTACGGTGACGCGGCGATTTGTTGCGGATGACGAGACGGCAGATCTTGACCGGGTCCTCGAGCGGCACGAACACCGTGAGCGTCACGGCCATGCCGTGCGAGCGCTGCTCGAAGCGGCTGAACCCGAGTCCGTGGGCGCAGGAATACTGCGCGTTTTCATGGCGGATGGGCGCGGACGTTGGCGTCCACAGCTCGCCGGTCTCCTCGTCCCGCAGGTAAATGGCCTCACCCGGCCGGTCGCTGACCGGATCGTTGCACCAGGGCGTGAGCGCGTTCTCGCGGCTGTTGCGTGCCCAGGTGAAGCCCGCGCCGTCGGCGGAGACCTGGCAGCCGAAGCCGCGATTCGCGATGACGTTGATCCACGGCGCCGGAGTAGTTTGTCCGCCGGAAGTGTTGACGACGTACTCGCGGCCCTGTGCGCCGAATCCGCCAATGCCGTTGAAGAATTCGAGCTCGCGCGCGTAATCGGGTTCAGCGACGGGCGCCGCGGCGACGGCAGCCAGGCGGCGCGGCTGGCGCGGCGCGAGCGTAGGCGTCGACTGCATGCGCTCGACCTGGTCGGCAAGGCTGCCGCGCCGGCCCGACAACACCACGCGCGACACGGCCAGCAACAACGCACGCGCCTCCGAGCTCACGAGGTCGCTGCGCAGCACGAACACCTTGCCGCGGGTTTCCATGCCGCTGATGCGCGGCCGCGCGAGGCTCACGCGCACGGCCGCTTCGAGCGCGACCTGCAGGTCCTGCACGTACGAGGGGCAGCGCTCATTGAGGATCACGAGATCGACCGACAGTCGCTTCACGCTCCAGTACTCGTGCGCCTGCAGCAGTTGCCGCGCCACCTCGATATCTTCGACGTCTTCGATGCGCAGCAGCACGATCGGCGGATCGCCGGAAATTCCCTGCGCCCACAGTCCGTGCGGCGCGCCGGCGCCGCGCCGGATGATGTCCGTCGCGGGCCGTGCACTGGCGTCGCTGAACAGGATGCGGCCTGCGAGCTGCTGGAACAGGTTGGCTTGCGAGGCGTCGAGGTCGAGATGCCGCAATTGCACCTGTGCCTGCGTCCAGGCAAGGGTCGCTGCGCGCACGTGCGCATTCGTGTCGCGATGCTTGTCGACCAGCTCCAGGACCCGCGCTCGCGATGGCGCGACACAGGTCCAGAATGACACGCGCGCCGTGCCGCTCGGTGGCACGAGGATGCGGTAACGCAGCGCAAAGACCGCGTCGAGCACGGTGCCGGTGGTGCCGGACAACGCACGCCCCGCGAGCATCGCGAGCGGCGCGCGCAGCTCGCGCCCCCGGCCGATGAACCGCGCGCGATCGGTTTCGTATTCCGGTCCCGCGATGACAATTCCTTCGGTGACCGCGTGGTGCGAGGCCCAGGCCTCGGGTTCATCGGGGCCACGGCGCCGGCGTGTTGCCACGATGGCGCCCTGGCGCTCGAGGAATTCCGTACGTACGAACATCTTCGAGAACGCCGGGTGCGCGACATCCGTCACCTGCGGCGCGAGCACCAGCTCGGAATACGAGGTCACTTCGATCTCGCGCGCGCGCGACGAATTGTTGGTGATCGACAGCCGGCGCACTTCGGCGTCCTCTTCGGAGGACACGGTGACTTCCATTACGGTCAGCAGATCGCCGTCGCTGCGAATGATCTCGGCGCGGTCCTCGGTGAAGCTCACCTCGTAGCTGTCCGGTTGCACCGCGCTCGGTTGATAGCCGGCCGACCAGGTGAGGCCGCTGTCGATGTCGCGCAGCAGGAAATGGCTGCCCGTGTCGTCGCGGGTCGAATCCTCGCGCCAGCGCGTGACCGCGAGGTCGTGCCAGCGGCTGTAGCCGCCGCCCGCGGCGGTGAGCATGACGGCGTACCGGCCGTTCGACAGCAGGTGCGTCTGCGGCGCCGAATCGTGCGGGCTGCGCAGCCGGCGCACCTCGGGGACCTGCAGATCCGTGACGCGCGAAGCGGTGCCGACTTCCTCGGCGCGCGGATGTGCCACGGAGACATCGCGCGGCGTGCGTTCCTGCAGCAGCAGATCGGTCGCCTGGATCGACACGTCGGAATGGAAGCGATCGCGCATGCGCCCGTCGAGCAGGGCATTCGTGATCGCGACGATGCTCATGCCCTGGTGATGCGCCATGTAGGCGCCGATGATCACGCGCGACGCGCCTTCGGGCAGGCGGATGGGCGTGAAGTCGACGGCCTCATAGAAGCCGTAGGCGCCGCGCGCACCCATGGCGGCCAATGCCGCGTAGTTGGTGAGCGCAGCCTTGCCGTCGATCATCGCGGCGAGGCCGGTGGCATAGGGCGCGACCACCTTGTTCTCGGACAAGCCGCGCTTCAATCCCAGTCCCGGTACGCCGAAGTTCGAATATTGATAGGTGAGTTCGAGATCGCGCGCGTTGTACGCCGATTCGGAGACGCCCCAGGGCAGATTGAGCTCCGCGCCGTATTTGATCTGCCGCTTGACGACCAGCCGGCTGGTCTGCGCCAGCAAACTACCGCCCGGCGCGCGCATCACGAGGTCGGGCATCAGGTACTCGAACATCGAGCCCGACCAGGACACGAGCGCAGCGCCGGCGCCGATCGGTGTCACGGTGCGGCCGAGCCTGAACCAGTGGCGTGCGGGGATGTCGCCCTTGGCGATCGCGATGAAGCTCGAGAGCCGCGCCTCGGAGGCGAGCAGGTCGTAGCAGGACGGATCGAGCGTGCCGTCGTTCGCGCGATAGCCGATCGAGAGCAGCTTGCGCTGCGGATCGAGCAGGAAGCCGAACTCCATGGCGTCCGCCATTTCGAGCGCCTGCGCCGCGAGCGATTCGAGATATTCGACCACGAACCCGGCCGGATCGCGGGCCAGCAGGTCGCTGCGCCAGCTGTCGATGGTGCGCCGGGTCGCTTCGACCCAGTAAACGAGCTCGTCGTTGCGATCCGCATGAGTTTCGCTGGCCAGGGTGCGCACCAGGTCGACCAGCGTCGAGGCGCGCTCCGCCGCATCGGCAAGCGAATCGGCGGCCGGGTCGAGCGGACCATCCGAAGGGCGCAAGCTCGCCTCGAGATCGTTGAATGCGGTTTCGAGCAATGCTCGCGTGATGGTCTGCCCCGGCGCGAATTCGAATTTGCGCAGCGCATCTCGCGCCAGGTCGAAGGCATCCCCGAGGCCGGCGACGGATTCCGGGCGGGGCGCGGCGTTCTTCTGCCATTCGCGAAACGCGCCGGCCAGCGTGATCAAGTGCGCGGCGAGGTTGCCGGAATCCACCGACGACACGTAGCGCGGCTCGAGCGGGTGCAGGTCCTGCGTGTCGTACCAGTTGTAGAGATGCCCGCGGAATTTCTGCATGCGCGCCATCGTCGTGAGCGTGGCCTCGATGCGATCGAGCGCGTCGCGCAGCCCGCACCAGCCGAAGTCGCGCGCCGCGACGATCGATAGTAGATAGAGTCCGACGTTGGTGGGCGAGGTACGGTGTGCGACCACCGCGCGCGGGTCTTCCTGGTAATTGTCGGGCGGCAGGTCGTTGTCTTCGGCGGTGACGAAGGCCTCGAAGAAGCGCCAGGTACGGCGCCCGATCAGGCGCAGCTCGCGTTGCTCGTCGTTCGACAGCTCGGATTTGGCCACGGCGGGCGGCGTGCGGCTGATGCGCCAGCCGATCACGGGCGCGGCCAGCCATAGCAGCAGGAACGGCAGCGCGATGGCCGGTAGTTTGCCGCCGGCGAGCACTGCCGTGAGCGCGGCGATGCCCAGCGTCAGCCAGGTGCTCTTGCCCATGCGCCGGTAGAAGCCGCTGAAGTCGCTGCGCGCGCTGGTGAGCAAATCCGCCGGGATCCACTCGAGCATGTGCCGATGGCTGACGGTGAGGCGCCACAGCGTACGCACGATGGCGTCGCCCATGAGCCAGGCCTGGTAGGCGAGCATCGCGATCAGCAGGCTGGTCTGCGCCACCGCCAGGCCGAGATCGACCGCGAGCGCGCGCAGGTGACTGCGCAACGTGACGGTGGAACGTCGCGGCAACAGAGCCGCGACCACCGGCAGCAGTGTCGGCAGCGACAGCGCGATCAAGATGAACGCGAACCAGGGCACGGCGGCAGTGAGCGGCAGCGTCCAGCCCGCGACCAGAGCGGCGATGGTGGTCGGCGCCGACAGCGAGCGCCGCAGGTTGTCGAGCATCTTCCACAGGCCGATCAGCGGCAGGCGGCTGTGACCGCGTTTGTGAGCGTCAGCGCCGGCGTCGCGCCGCCCGAAGATCCAGGGCAGCAGCTGCCAGTCGCCGCGCACCCAGCGGTGCTGGCGCATCGAAGCCACGTCGTAGCGCGAGGGGAACTCCTCCATGACCTCGACATCGGACGCGAGACCTGCGCGGGCAAATATGCCTTCGAACAGGTCGTGCGACAGCAGCGAGGCTTCGGGCACGCGATCGGCTAGCGCAGCCTCGAAGGCATCGACGTCGTAAATGCCCTTGCCGGCGAATGAACCCTCGCCTAACAAGTCCTGGTAGACGTCGGAAACCGCCGCGGCGTACGGGTCGACGCCGGCCGCACCCGAAAACGTGCGCTGAAAGAGCGTGGCTTCCGAGCTCACCGGCAGCGAGAACGCCACGCGCGGCTGCAGGATGGCGTAGCCCTCGACCACGCGGCCGAGGCCTGGGTCGAAGCGCGCCCGGTTGAGCGGGTGGGCCATCTTGCCGATGAGACGGCGCGGGGTTTCGCGCAGCAGTCGGGTGTCGGCATCGAGCGTGAGCACATAACGCACGCCCTCCGGAACCCAGGGCGAGCGCCCGCTGCTCGTGACGTAAGTCGTGTTCGTGGCGCCGCGCAACAGGCGGTTGAGTTCCTGCAGCTTGCCGCGTTTGCGTTCCCAGCCCATCCAGCGCTGTTCGCTCTCGCTCCAGACGCGCTTGCGATGCAGCAGCAGGAAGCGCTCGCCGCCGGCGGCCGCGCCGTAGCGGCGATTGAGCCTGGCTATACCCAGGATGGCGATGTCGATCAACGCATCGTCGTTGGCCAGGTGTTCCGTGTCCGCGTCGAGCCAGTCCGACAGCAACGCGAAGTGCAGCTGCTCGTCGGCCGAGGCGAGATAGTGGATCTCGAGGCGATGCAGATATTCCTCGACCGCGGCGCGCGAGCTCAGCATCACCGGCATCGCGACCAGCGTGCGCAGGTCGGGCGTGACGCCGGCGCGCAGTGCGAGACCAGGCAGGCGGCTCGCGCCGACGCCGCGCGCAATGGCGCGATTGATCAACGCCACGGCCATGTCCACAGCCGGGATCGCGCCGAGCACGCCTAACAACAACAGCAGGCCGCCGTGGATGCCGCGGTCCTGCATCAGGGACAGCAGCGCCGACAACAGCAGCGCGCTCACGAAGCAGATCGCGGCGACGTAGTCGCGCGCGCCCACGTTGAAAGCGATCCGGCTGCGCAGGTTGGAGAGCGAGGGGCGGTAGCCGAGCGATTCTTCGAAGGCGCGGCGGCCGTCGGAGATCAGGTGATAACCCGGCTCGCGCTCGCGTTCGCCGCTGCCGGCGGCGGCCGCGGCCAGCGCGTGCTGGGCGACCGCAAGTTCGGTGTGCGACGAATAGCGCGCCAGATCTTCGATGGCGCTGCGATAAAGGTTGCGCGTGGCGAAATCCATCGCCGCGTAGTTGCTGGAGGAGGTGAGCAGGTCGTCGACCAGGCTCACGCTCTCGAAGAACTCGGACCAGTCGACGTCCGTCATCAACCGCATGCTGGTGATGATGTTGCGCACGGTGACGTTCGATGCGCCCTGCCGGGAATGCTCTTCCTGCACCAGCGCTTCGGAAGTCGTGCCCTGCGCGCGCAGCCGGTCTTCCATCCACACCAGCGCCGGTGTCACCTTCGGATCCTGGTCGCGCAGCCGCTGCACCAGTTGCACCGCGAACGCGGGCGCGAGTTGCTCATCGCCGGCCTTCCACGCGCTCAACGCGTCGGGGTCGGCGGTCTGTCCGTTGACGCCGAGCAGCCGGTCGGCAATCGCGTCCGCGCGCTGCCGCGCCGCGCGGCTCGTGACGATGCGGCTGGCGACGCGCCGCAGGTTTTCCACCAGCACGATGCGCAGCGTGATCGCGACCGCCCACAGCTCGCCGATCGTGAGCGGCTGCACGGTCTGGTACGCGCGCACGAAACGCCGCAGGTTCTCCGGGTCAAAGCGGCTGTCGGTGTGAGCGATGAATCCCCACGCCAGGCCGAACACGCGCGGCAGCCCGGCGAAATGCCCGGTGGTCAATTTGGGCAGCTGGCGGTAGAAGCCCGGCGGCAGATCTTCGCGAATCTCGCGGATCTGCTCTTCGACCAGGTGGTAGTTGTCGAGCACCCACTCGGCCGCCGGGGTGATGCTGCGGCCCGCATCGACGGCCTTGGCGATATCGCGGTAAGCGGCCAGCAGTGCCTTTTCGTTGTTGCGCAGTCGCGCGCTCAACGAACGTTCGAACAGTGGCCGGGCGGCAATCGGTTGGGCCGCCGCGAGGCTGGCGGCGTGCTGCTCCAGGCGCTCGATGCTGAAAATCTCGGCTCGCAGGATCTGGTCGTTGTCCCAGGCCGCGTCGCGCGAAAAAATCTCGAGAATGCGTCGAATCATTATGTAGGTCAGAGCCCCGCGCCCAGCGTGATCATGGACAATTCCAATGCCGCGACTCTACGCGGTCTATGTACGCGATTCGTAACGGCTTCGCTGCCGCGGGCATTCTGGCAGTTTGCCAATTTGCCGCATTGCTGAGTGGCCCTGATTGTCGGATCGAACTACGGCTGGACCTACCAAATGGCCATCCCCGGTGCAGGACTATTCGTACGTCACGTCCGACCGATCAACGCCACACGCCTGCGAATTCGAGCCCTATCGCTTACAGCCGCTGGCCGCGCGGACTCCTAGGCTGCTCTCGATGTGGCCTTTCCATAGAAACAATGCGGAAAACGTCCGCTCGCGCGAGCCGTACTGGCTGCTGCGCAACGGCATCGGCGCGGCCGGAACGGCGCTTGATCGCTCCCTCGAATGCGACGTTGCAATCATTGGCGCCGGCATCACCGGCGCCCTGGTCAGCGATGCCTTGATCGAAACAGGCTTGCGCATCGTGGTGCTCGACGCACGTGATATTGCCCAGGGCAGCACCAGCGCTTCGACCGCATTGCTGCAATACGAGATCGACACACAGCTCACCGAACTCACGAAGTTGTTAGGCGCCGCCAAGGCGCTGCGCGCGTACGCGGCCTGTGCGCGCAGTTTCCAGATGCTCGAGAGCCGGATGCCGGAACTCCTGACGCTCGCGGAATACGAACGGCGCGACAGTCTTTACCTGGCTCCCGACGACCGCGCCGTGTCGGAACTCAAGATAGAACTGGCCGTGCGCCAGGCCATGGGGCTCCATGTTTCGTGGATCGACGCGGACGAGCTGCAGCGCAGGTTCGGCTGCCGGCGGCCGGGCGGAATACTGTCGTCGCTGGGTGCGCAGGTGGACCCATTTCGTCTCACGCGCGGACTATTCGCCGGCGCCGTACGTCATGGCGTGAAAGTCTTCGCGCGTTCCAGGGTCGACGCCATCGATGCGGCAGGCGAAGCCTTTCAACTGCGCGTCGGCGTCCATACGGTCAATGCCGCGCATGTGGTCGTATGCGCCGGCTATGAGTCTCTGCGCTTCCTCGAGCCCGAGGTGGCGCAGATCAACAATACCTTCGCCCTGGTGACCGAGCCGCTGGCCGATGCGGCCCGCGCGACAGGATTGCCGCTGATCTGGGAGAGCGCGCAGCCCTATACATACGTGCGTGGCACCCGCGATGGGCGCTTGATCGTGGGCGGTGAAGACGTGCCCTTCAAGAGCCCAGCCGCGCGAGAAGCGCTGCTGCCGCGTCAAATCCGCCGCCTGTCAGCCAAGTACGAACAATTGTTTGGAGAGCCGTTGCCGAAGGTGGCCTACAGCTGGGCCGGGAGTTTCGCCGAAACCAAAGACGGCCTGCCGTTCATCGGCGCCGTGCCCGGCATGAACCCGCGGCTGCAGTTTGCGCTGTGCTATGGCGGCAATGGGATCACTTACAGCGTGCATGCAGGGGAGATGATTCGCGCCGGAATCGAGGGCCGCGCGCACGAGCTCGACGACGTGTTCGGTTTTCAGCGTCTGCCGACTTCTCTCAGGGCTTCTTCTCCACATGACCACCAAACTGCTTCCGCATAGCGGAAAGCAGGCGGTCGGCGTAGTCCGCGTTGCCGCGTGATTCGAAGCGGCTGAACAGCGACGTCGTGATCACCGGTGCCGGCACGCCTTCTTCAATGGCCGCGATCACGGTCCAGCGGCCCTCGCCGGAATCCGACACGCGGCCGGCGAACGCGCTTAAGGAAGCATCCTCGCGCAGCGCCTGCGCAGTGAGGTCGAGCAGCCACGAACGGATCACGCTGCCATGACGCCAGACCTCCGCGATCTGCGCGAGATCGAGATCGTATTGGTAATGCTCTGGGTTGCGCAGCGGGGTGGTCTCGGCATCAGCCGCGTGCGTTTGTTTGCCGACATTCGCGTTGCGCAGGATGTTCATGCCTTCGGCGAAGGCGGCCATGACGCCGTACTCGATGCCGTTGTGGATCATCTTGACGAAGTGACCCGCGCCCTGCGGTCCGCAGTGCAGGTAGCCGCGCTGAGCGGTGGTCAGTCCTTTCGGATCGAGGCCCGGATCGGCGCCCGGCGCCAGCGCTGCAAGGATGGGTTCGAGCCTGCCGACCGGGGCCTTCTCGCCGCCGATCATGAGGCAGTAACCATTGTCAAAGCCGGCGATGCCGCCGCTGGTGCCGACGTCGAGATAGTGGATGCCGCGCGCCTTGAGTTCCGTCGCGCGGCGAATGTCGTCGTGGTAGTAGGAATTGCCGCCGTCGATGACCGTGTCGCCCGCCGCGAGCAGCGGCGCGAGCAACGCCAGTTCCTGGTCGACGATTGCCGCGGGCAACATCAGCCAGACCGCGCGCGGCGTCTTGAGCTTGGCGACGAAGTCCGCAAGCGTCGCCGCGCCAGTGACGCCGGGACGCGCCAGCGCCGACATCGCCGCTGTATTCGCGTCATGGATGACGCATTCGATGCCGGCATCCGCCAGACGTCGCACCATATTGCCGCCCATGCGGCCTAGCCCGATCATTCCCAGTTGCTGCATGCTGAACCTCTGTGCCGACATTACCTTCCTGACATTGCATTGGACACCAGGGTTCACCGGTGCGTTATAAATTCTGTCACCGCACGTTCAAGACACGACAAGGCCATCCATGACTGCGACTCCACAAGTCAATCCACTCGCCGGTAAAATCGCCCCGCATTCCCTGCTGGTGGACCTGCCGCGCCTGGTCACGGCGTACTACACGCGCACGCCGGACGCTCGTAGTGCAGCGCAACGCGTGGCCTTCGGGACGTCGGGGCATCGGGGCTCCGCGTTCGACAGCAGCTTCAACGAAAATCACGTGCTCGCGATCACGCAGGCGATCTGCCTGTACCGGCAGAAGCAGGGCACCAGCGGCCCGCTGTTCCTCGGCCTCGACACGCACGCCTTGTCCGCACCGGCGGGGGCGAGCGCGTTGGAAGTGCTCGCGGCGAATGATGTCGAGGTGATGATTGCGGAGCGTGATGAATACACACCGACACCAGTTGTCTCGCACGCCATCCTCAACTACAACCGCGGCCGCGATGCCGGGCTTGCCGATGGCATTCTCGTCACGCCGTCGCACAATCCGCCGTCCGATGGCGGCTTCAAGTACAACCCCACGCACGGTGGACCGGCCGACACCGACGCCACGAAGTGGATCGAGAATACGGCCAACGAATTCCTGCTGAACGGCCTGGCGGGAGTGCGGCGCATTGCATACGAGAAGGCGCTGGCGGCGCCCACTACGCATCGCCACGACTATCTCAATACTTATGTGGCCGACCTGGGTTCGGTCATCGACATGGACGTCCTGCGCGCATCGACCCTCAACATGGGCGTCGATCCGCTGGGTGGCGCGGGTGTGCATTACTGGGGCGCGATCGCGGAGAAATACGGGCTGCGCCTGACCGTGGTGAACCAGGAGGTCGATGCGACCTTCCGGTTTCTCACCGTCGACTGGGATGGAAAGATCCGCATGGATCCATCCTCGCCCGACGCGATGCAGAGCCTGATCGGACTCAAGACACGCTTCGATATCGCATTCGCCTGCGACACGGATCACGACCGGCACGGGATCGTGACGCGCAGCGCGGGGCTGCTGGCGCCGAACCACTACCTCGCCGTGTCGATTGCCTATCTACTCGAGCATCGCAAGGGCTGGAGCCCGGGCGCGGCGATCGGCAAGACCATCGTCAGCAGCGACCTCATCTCGCGCGTCACGGCGAAGTTCAAGCGCAAGCTGCTGGAAGTGCCGGTGGGTTTCAAATGGTTCGTCGAAGGGTTACTGGCCGGAACACTGGGCTTCGGCGGAGAGGAGAGCGCCGGCGCGTCCTTCCTGCGTCTCAACGGCAAGGTCTGGACCACCGACAAGGACGGCATCGTGCCGGCATTGCTGGCCGGCGAAATGACGGCGCGCCTGAAGCGCGACCCCGGGGAGCTGTATCGCGCATTGACGCGGGAACTGGGCGAGCCCGTGTTCCAGCGCGTCGATGCGCCGGCCACTCCCGAGCAAAAGAAGTTGTTAGGCGCGCTGACGCCGCAGAACGTGAAGTCGTCCGAGCTCGCGGGCGAGAAGATCGTTTCGATCCTCACGCGTGCGCCGGGCAACGATGCGCCGATCGGTGGGCTCAAGGTGATCGCGGAGAGCGGCTGGTTCGCGGCGCGGCCCTCGGGCACCGAGAACGTCTACAAGGTGTACGCGGAGAGCTTCAAGGGGCCCGAACATCTGCGCAGGATCCAGGACGACGCGCGCGCGATCGTCGACGCCGCCCTGAAATGAAAGGGGACAGGGCTGGCGGGCGACGAACCTGGCATTCCCCAAGCGCTCCAACAGCGTGTTTTTGAAACGCTTTTTCCGGGCTTGTCGACCACGGCGGAAGCATCGAATTGCGAAATCGAAAGAAGGACGTCCTTGCGGACTATTGTCTCGTTGCCTCTGCCGGGACAATAATTTCCGCAGTGCGAAAACTTTTGCGACGGTTCGTGGTACTACCACCCCATGTTTGTAAATGACACCGGTCACTTGCCCGAGTCCGGTCGGGTATGCGTGGCGGGATTCCAGACCGAGCCTCAAGCGGAAGGCAAAGGGACCCGCACTTTCTACAGCCTCGAGATCCACGCCGCCCGCGCCGAGATCGAGCCCATGAGCGAACCGCGCAATCCCGCCCACGTGCTGGGTGTGGGCAGCGAGATCCAGTCGCTCAAGGGTCCGGTGTTCGCCGCCTATTTTGCCGCATCGCGCGAGCGTTTCGACGCCGGGCCTAACTACAAGTCCGGCTTGTTCGTGCTGGTCGACGGCGCCGTGTACGCGGTGAACGCGGAGAGCATCGGCACGACCATCCGCCGCAGGTTCAGCACCCGCGAGTTCACGCTGCTGCGCGCCGATCGTCCGCAGCGAACGGTCGAGTATCGCTGGCCCTGGTACAAGGAACCGTTCGTCTCGTCAGGCCACGTGCGCTCGCAGGATTTCCTGCGCGAGATGTCCTCGATGGTGCGCACCTACAGCTGACCGAACGAACCGCGCCTCAATCGATTGGCCAGGGCATTGCCTTCGGCATCCGTGTGCCGGTCGAGCGCCGGGGTTTTCGTGCGGTGTCATCGATACCGCGCCACCAGGTGTCGAGTGCGTATTCCTGATCCGGTTCGAGGGGCGTGCCGAGCCTTGGCGCGAGCAATCTGGACTGCGATGCGGGTGCCAGACGCAGCAGCGTTTCGATGGGTTCGTCCCAGGCATGCAGCGCGAGGTTGAAGGTGCCCCAGTGGATCGGCAGCAGCGCTCCGCCACCTAGCAAGCCGTGTGCCTTGAGCGCGTTCGCGGGACCCAAGTGAATGTTGCCCCATGCCGGGTGGAAGGCGCCGATCTCGAGCATCGTGAGGTCGAACTCCCCTAAGCGCTGGCGGATCTCGGCATATTCGGGCGTGAGGCCGGTATCGCCGCTGAAAAATACTTTGTGCCGCTGCGATTCGATGACCCACGACGACCACAGCGTCTTGTTGCCATCGTGGATCCCGCGGCCAGAGAAGTGCTGCGACGGCGCGGCGGTCATCACGAGGTCCGTGCCCGGAACGCGGCAGGTTTCCCACCAGTCGAGTTCGACGATGCGTTCGGGCGCGATGCCGTAGGACTCCAGGTGCGCTCCGACGCCGAGTGAAGTGACGATGGGCACGTCCATGCGGCGCATCAGCCGCATGGTGGTGTAGTCGAGATGATCGTAGTGATCATGCGAGACCAGCACGGCATCGAGCGGCGGCAACTCGCGGACCGAGACCGGCACCGGCTGAAATCGTTTCGGCCCGATGAAGCGCGACGGCGACGCGCGCGGTCCCCACACCGGATCCGTGACTACGCGATAGCCATCGATCTCGAGCAGCACGGTCGAATGCCCTAACCACGTCGCGCGCAATCCGCTCTGCGGTGCACGCGTCCAGGTGTCGAGCGGATTGAACGACGGCAGCGGCGCCTGCGGAACGCGCCGATCGCCACCGCAGACGAAGTCGCTGAGTGACGGCATCGCGACGCCGGCTTCACAGCGCGGCGCGGGATGCGTATTGCGGAAGCGCTCGCCATCCCAACGCGGCGAAGCGGCAACGCGCTCGAGACGTACGCCTCTCGATCGGACAAGGGCGGGTTTCATGCCACTACACTAAGCCTCGCGCGGCGTGAAACCCATCCTTCAAAAGAGAGGGGCTCTCTCTTCTTTCAGCTCCAGATCCCACGTCTGCCCGACCAGGTCCTTGCCGAAAGAATGGTGCGGTTCTTCCTTGATCAGCTTGAATCCCGTCGCCAGATAGATTTTGCGCGCTGACAACAGACAATCGTTGGTCCACAGCGTGATCTTCTGGTAGCCCTGCGCGTGCGCGAAACGGATGCATTCGTCGACCAGGCGCCGGCCTACACCCAAGCCCCGCGCCGATGGCTCGACGTAGAGCAAACGCAGCTGTGCCGCCTCATCGCTCTTACGCACAAGAAATACGCTGCCGATGATTTGCCCGTCGCGCTCCGCGATCCAGCTGCGCTCGCGCTTCGCGTCGAAAGTTCTCACGAAGCCCGCGAGGATCTCGGCGACCAGCGCCTCGTACGTTTGATCCCAGTCGTACTCGCGGGTGTACAGCACGGCCTGGCGGTGCGTAATCCAGCCGATGTCGCCGACCGCCATGTCTCGCAACCGATAAGGTTCTTTGCTGCCGCCGGTGCCAGCGAGCACGCGCTGCACGACGCCCATCGCGGCCGTCACCGCGCCGATATCACGCGCGTCCAACGGCTCCAACAACTCGCCGATGTGCTTTCGAGCCGCGGCATCGATCGGCAGAAACGCCTTGCGGCCGGCGGCGGTGAGAGCGAGGTGCACGGCACGCACGTCCTGTTTGGAATCCGTACGTTTCACGAGCTTGCGGCGCTCGAATTTGGCGAGGATACGGCTCAGGTAACCGGCATCGAGTCCGAGACTGCCGCCAATCTGCGCGGCGGTGGGCCGGTCGCGATGCGCCAGCTCATAGAGCACGCGGCACTCGGTGAGCGTGAACTCGCTCTTGAGCAGGCCTTCTTCCAGCAAACCGATCTGCCGCGTGTAGAAGCGGTTGAAGGCACGGACGGTTTCGATGTGTTCGGTCATGGGCGGCTCCTCGAAAGGAACCTAAACCAGAGTAGTTGACTCAGTCAACTATCATGTGCGGCGCAGCGCGTGCGCCTGGAATCAACCCGGCAGATCGAACGCGATGACTTCCGCGGCCTTGCCTTCCTTGAATTCGATGTCGCCCGCGTCGGTGATCCTGAGACCGTCTCCGGCTTCGAGATGCAGACCCGCGACGTGCAGCGAGCCGCGCGCCACATGTATATAAGAGTGCCGGCCAGCGGCTACGGCGAGCGTCGCGTGTTCATCGCCATCGAAGAGCCCACTGAAGATGCTCGCGTTCTGATGCAGCAGCACGGAGCCGTCAGACTTGTCAGGCGAGGCGATCAGGCGCAGGCGACCGCGCCGGTCGGCCGGTGCAAAGTGCGCTTCTTCGTAGCTGGGAGGAATGCCGACCCGGTCGGGAATGATCCAGATCTGCAGGAAATGCACCGGCTCTGTCTTGGACGCATTGAACTCGCTGTGGCTGACGCCGGTGCCGGCGCTCATGCGCTGCACATCTCCGGGTCGGATCACCGAGCTCGTTCCGGTCGAGTCCTTGTGTGCCAGCGCGCCCTCGAGCACGTAGCTCACGATCTCCATGTCGCGATGACTGTGCGTGCCGAAGCCGGCGCCGGCTTGCACGCGATCTTCATTGATCACGCGCAACGGGCCGAACTGCGTGTGCCGCGGGTCCTGGTAAGAGGCGAAGGAGAAACTGTGACGCGATTGCAGCCAGCCGTGATCTGCCGCGCCGCGCTCATTGCTGCGACGGATTTCTTTCATGCCGGAATTATGGCCGCGGGCCGAAGTCGCCGGGTGAAAAAATGGGGGAGGCGGCTGACTACATCAGCGCTCCCAGTGCCCTTCCTCGAAGTGCCAATAGCCTCGCCGGCCTTCTTCCCAATGGGCGGATACCCAGTGCTCACCGCGGCGCTCGCGCAGCCAGTGGCCTTCGACCCACACATGCTTGCGGCCATTCCAGCGCCAGTACCCCGGAGCCCACACGTAGCCGCGGCGCGCCGCAGGAACCACGACGACCCGCGGCGCAGGCGGTTGCACGCTGACTTCAACGAGCGCGTGCGCGTGCCCGTGGCGTCGCGGCGGTGGCGAAGCTGCGCAACCAGCCAAAGAAAGACCCAGAACCGAAACGAGCAGGAGAGTCGGTATTCGCATTCATGTTACCTCGGTACTTCAAACGCATCCGGGCGACATCCGTTGACCGCGTCGAGGTTCCTACTACTTGGGTTCGTTGTCCCGCACGCAGCCCCATGAATTGGTCGGCGGTGACCCGATAAGGTATTGATCGGTATAAGGTTACGTCGCGGCCCTGATTCATGGGGCGGTGCAACTATCGGACTCCGCCTACACAAAAGCGTGAACTGCGCAGGCACACTGCGATGCACTTTAATTGAACCTGCCGCCAGGGACACGAGCGAGGCACCGCAGGTGCCGGGCTCAATAAGAATTGCGGGAGCGGGTCATGACGGCGCTCAAGTACAAGAATATTCGCCATTTACTCAAACGTCGGTACGTGCGTCTGAAGGGGTGGCTCACGCTGGGCAGCATCGGCATCATGCCGCGGTTGATCATCGCGTTCGCTTCCGTCGGTGCATTGGCGGCGACGGCAAACCTGATCGTCGAAAACGGCGTCGCCATCCTCGAGCAGCAGCGGACCGTGGCGATGGAGCGCAGCGCGCTCGATACCCAGCAGATCGTTGCCCTGCGTGAGTCGATGGGGCGCGCCACGCGCGCGGCAATGTCGGCCGAGCTCCTGGGCGCGTTGGGTGAATTCGATCGCGCGGCCCACGAACACGCAGACGCGGACTCGCGCGAGTCGGGCTCGCGCCTTGCGCACGCCCGTAGCGCGCTGGATGGTTCACTCGCCAAGTATCTCGACGAAACCGGTGCGGCTCCGAGCCCGCTGCCCCGCATCATCGCCGAACACCGGAAGAGTGCCGACGCGCTCGTGCAGGCGCGCCGCGCCCGCCGCCAGCTGCTCACGCAATATTCGAATGTGCTGACGGGCATGGACGCACGCGTCAGGACGTCGATCGAGCAGAGCTTGACGATCCTCGGACGAGTAGTCGCGCGCCAGCCGCTGCTCGACGTGCGCGCGAATCTCGACGAATTGCGCGCCACGTTCGCCTCTCCCGGATCATTCGACGCCGGCGAACTGAACACGGGTCCACTCGCCGCTGCGGAAAGAACCCTCGCGACCACGCTGCGCAACCGCGAGTCGGCGCTGCGTCACTCGCCGGGAGCAGCCTGGTACACGGCCATGACCGGCGACCTGCAGGCACTGACGACTTCGCGGGTATCGCTCTTCCGGAATGAGGAGCGCCGACTCGCTGCCGCCGACGCTTTCGCGCGCGAGTCGCGCAAAGTGGCGGCGCTCTTGCCAGCGCGCTTCCAGGAGGCGCCGCTACCGCAGGCGAATCCGCTGCCGGAAGCGCCATCGGCGTTTGTACCTGTTTCGGAAACGAGCCCTGACCGTTCTCTCGTGGCGTGGGTCAGCGGTGTGGTGCTCGCCATGCTGCTCTATCTGTGCTTCGCGACGATCTTCAGCATTGTGCGGCCGGTACGGCGGCTGTTGGCTGCCACTCGCCGACTGGCGCGCGGCGAAAATGCCCGCGTCGTGGCGAGCGGCGGCATCCGCGAGCTTGATACGCTGACCGTGGCCTTCAACTCGATGGCGGAACAGCTCGCGATGGCGCGCGATGCCGCGCGCGATGCGCAGCAGCGTCTCGAAGCGAAAGTCGAGGAGCGCACGCGACAGCTGCAGGAGCTCGCAGAGCAGGATCCACTCACCGGCATCGCGAACCGCCGGCAGTTGTTTGGCGCGCTCAACGAAGCCCTCGATCGAGCACGCGTCTCCGGCGAACGCGTCGGCGTCTTCTTTCTCGACGTCGACAACTTCAAGACACTCAATGACAGCATGGGTCATACGTACGGAGATCGCGTGTTGATCGCCATTGCGCGGCGTCTCGAGGCGATCGCGCAGGACCGCGGGTTCGCCGCGCGGCTCGGCGGTGACGAATTCACCCTGGTGCAGCACGGCGCCGCCAATGCCGACGGGATACTTGCCTTCGGCACGAGCATCGTGCGCGCCTTCGATACGCCGCTGCTGGTGGACGACCGCGAGGTCATCGTGAGCGTCAGCGTCGGTGCGAGCGTTTTCCCCGATCACGAGCGCGATGCGGAGGCACTGCTGCGTGCCGCGGATGCGGCGCTGTTCCGCGCCAAGGCGCTCGGCCGCAGTCAGCTTGCGCAATTCACGCCCGAGCTGCTGGTCACCGCGTCGGCCAAGTTCGCGATCGAGCAAAGCCTGCGACGCGCCATCCAGAGCGACGAGTTCGAGCTGTTCTATCAACCGCTGATCAACACAGAGACGCTCGACGTGGAGCTGGTCGAAGCACTGATTCGCTGGCGCATGCCCGACGGCAGCTTCCGCTCGCCCGGCGAGTTCCTCGCGGTGGCGGAAGAGTCCGGCCTGATCGTCGAGATCAGCGACTGGGTACTGCGGACCGCCATTCGCACCGCGGCGCACTGGCATCGTGGAGCCTGGCCCAACGCGTGCGTCGCGATCAACGTATCGCCCCGACAGTTTCTGGACTATCGATTCGTGAGCAGGCTCGAAGGACTGCTGCGCGAGTACGAGCTGCCCGCGCGCTGCCTGGAGCTCGAGCTCACCGAGTCCGTCCTGCAGACAGGCTCGCACACCATCAAGACGCTGGATCACCTGCGCTCGATCGGCGTTGCCATCGCGTTGGATGATTTCGGCACCGGATATTCGTCGCTCGCGTCCCTGCAGCAGCTGCCTCTCACGCGCGTCAAGCTAGACCGGAGCCTGATCGCCGGCATCGATGACAGCGCGCGAGCAGCCTCGATCGCCCGGGCGACGATTGCGTTGTGCCGCAGCCTCGGTCTCGAAGTGACCGCCGAAGGGGTGGAGCGGGTCGAGCAGCTGGCGATGCTTCTTCCGCACCCGGCGGTTTCGCTGCAGGGCTATCTGTTCTCGCGCCCGGTTTCCGCCAGCGAACTCCTGCCCCTGCTGGAGAAACTGCCGGCTCATTGCCGCGAACTGCGGCAGGCCGCGCAAAAGCTCCCGGTGCAGACTCAGTTGGTATCCCGCGCAGGAGATAGGCGCAGGGGCACGCTGGCGCTGGTTGTAGATTGATTGGTTTGTAATTGGTGCTTACTTGATCGTGAATGGATCCCTATCGAGCTTCAGACCCATTTCGATCTGCTTCGATCACGAACCCGGGCTGGAGCCGAACTCATCCTTTTCTGGCCTGCGCAGCGGTGCGGCGAAGCCCATGGAAGCGACAAGCGCGCAGATGACGAAGAAGATACTTAGCGAAAACGGCTCCCATCTCTTCAGGTCCAGCAGCCGAAGCGAGAAGTTGAGCGACAAGTACACGACGACGACGATGCACGAGTAGACGCTGCTCTTCACTGTCAGGCCGATCGTATGCAGGCGACCCGCGTGCGTCTCAAAAGGGTTCATCTTTTTGCCATACAACATCATGTACACGACGAATGCATTGAGCGCGTAGACCAGCGTGATGATGCCGATGTTGACGTAACCCTTGAATCCCCGAAACGGGTGCTGTTGGATGTAGATCACGAACGCGGCGAACAGGAAATAAATCAAGACGGCAAGGAGAACGACGAACGGCGAAATGAAATCGAACAGCCCGCGGCGCTGCAGAATAGCCGTCCGCTTCCGCTTCTCCTCCGGCAACTCGCGCTTGTGCCCTTTTTCGAACCTGACTCCGACCCAGACAAAGAACAGGAGCGGCAACAACTGCGCCGCAAGAAAATACACAGTGGCAAGAGCACCCACAGGACCAACACTCCAGTCCGGTCGCCGCATGTAGACGAACAGCCAGGCCAGCAGCAACAAGGCGAGCACCGCGATGACCGCGGTCAGCGCGCGGTATCGATTCAGAAAGCGCTCTCGAGCAAGACTGATGTCGACCCCGGGGTATAGATACGCGAAGCGTTCGGCAGGGAAACGCGTCGTCTGCACTCGAACGTACCTGATGAACCAGGCTGGTAGCAGGACTGACGTTATCAATATCTGTACCGTGAATGCCGCAAGAAACGCATACGCCTCGATCATTTCAGCACCTCACTTCGTCGACAGTTGCCGGCTGATGGCGCCGGCGAACGCATTGCGGATTTCCGAATCGGTCACACCTGCTTCGCGCAACTCGGCGATCGTTTCGCTGAGCTTGCGCAGCGTCCACTCCTGCAGGTTGAACTTGCAGTTCGCTTTGGCCTTGGGGTGGACATAGGTACCGCGATAGCCCTTGGTCTCGATGACCGAATCGCGCGTCAGCAACTGGTAAGCCTTCGCCACGGTCTTGCTGTTGAGCTCCAGATCGTTGGCGAGCTGGCGGATCGAGGGCAGCGAGTCGCCCGGCTTCAGGACGCCTGCAGTCACCGCTGCCTTGATCTGCTCGATGAGCTGCTCGAACTGAGGCAGCGGATTGTCGATGTCGATGGTGATTTCCATCGGGCGCGGGGTTCTCTATGTACCAGTTGAACCAATGGTACAACTGGTCCAGGAAAATAGCAACCTTGGGCGTCAAGACTGTGAGCCCGATCCCCTCCTTGTGGTCTAACAACTCTCCAGGTCGATCAGCTGCGTTGGGAGCCAATGTGCCGACGGGTTCACCAGCCAATCGCTTCGTCAGTGCCTCCAAATCTTGCCGGCACCCCTTTGAAATGAGGAAGGTCGTCCTTAACCGGAAGGACTGCGTACTGGCACTGGCTATGGAAGGCGGGCTTGAACATCTCAGAAGGAAGCAGAAATCCGCTCACCCCGCGCATGCCCAGGCCCGGGGGCTCTCCGAAAAGAAATGTCCCACAGGTTGAACAACGAGTACGCGGCAGTAGTTTGTGTATCCAAGTGCTTGTACCTCCTCCGTTCACAACCACCGCGTCGGTGGCGAAGAGTGCAATCGGAACGTATGCACCGCCTGACACGGCTCGGCAGTCATCGCAGTGGCAGTAGAACTGGGCTATCGGCGCGGCGCCGATGCGAAGCTGGACGCTTCCACATCGACAGCTCAAGGTAGTTGCTTTCATCGTGATCTCCACTTCGGATGTCGGTCACCGTGCTACGAGGAATTCCCGCCAGAAACCAAACTCGGCCACTCCGTCGAGAAAGCCTTCGGCTTTCTTGAGGAACGATTGCATGTGCGGCGTCTGCATATGGGGGCCGGTGAAGATCTCCTCGCTGTCCCAGTCTTCGATGATCACAGGGGTTGGGGATTCTTTGGGTCTTCGTGCACCCGGATGCCATGGCAGGCGGGCTCGTTAGCCATCACGGTCTTGATGATCGCCTCGAGCTCTCGTCTTGCCGCTTCCGACTGGTCCGGTCGGATGGCGCATGTGATCACTACGGTTACTGGTTTTGGATTGGCGTTCATAAGGATATCCAGAGGAAAGGGCGGATGCTGGCCATGCGGTTCTCCGTGAGGACTGCTCACAAATCGCGTGGGACAATGTTGGCATTTCGCGCTCGACGGACAACCCATGATTGAGCAAGAATCTGTGACTATCGCTCAATAATTGCCAGATCGACCGGCACGTCCATGGCCCGCAAACTTCCGCCGCTCAGTTCATTGCCAGCCTTTGAAGCAGCGGCTCGGCTCTTGAACTTTTCGAAAGCCGCAGACGAGCTCAACGTCACCCCCGGCGCCATCAGCCGCGCGATAAAGCACCTCGAGGATCAGCTCAACGTCCTGCTGTTCGAGCGCAAGACGCGTTCGGTGCATCTGACTACCGTGGGCGAGCTCTATGCGCGGGCGGTCCGCGACGCGCTTGAGCAGCTGGCGGCGGCTACTGCGTTGGCATCGGCGCGCTGTTCAGAGTCGACGCTGAACGTCAGCACCTCCGATGGTTTCGCGGGAAGATGGCTGGTGCCGCGCCTCTACCGCTTCCATCGCGTGCACGGCGACGTCGATGTGCGCGTTTCGACGACTGGAAAGCTGACCAACTTCCGAGGTGACGGCATCGACGTTGCCATCCGCTATGGCAGCGGAAATTACCCTGGGCTCACCTGCGAGTTCCTCACTGACGAGGAAGTCTTTCCTGTGTGCAGCCCGAAGCTGCTGAAGGGTGCGCATCCGCTGCGCAAGCCCGAGGATCTCAGGGACCACACGCTGATCCGCGACACCTACCCGATTGACTGGGCGGCGTGGCTCTCCAGCGCCAAGGTCAAAGGTGTGAACCCGCATAAGGGTCTGACCTTTGACTCCTATACCTTTGCAGTTGAAGCGGCAGTACAAGGCGAGGGCGTGGTGCTTGGTCGGACCATGCTCGTTGCAGCCGACCTTGCCGTCGGGCGGCTGGTTAGGCCTTTCAAGCACGCGCTAAAAGCGTTTTCCAGTTTCTACGTGGTCTATCCTCCCGACGCCATCCGTCAGCGCAAAGTCAGGATCTTTCGTGATTGGCTCTTTTCAGAGATCGAGCAGCAGAGTGGAATCGAATCCAGTTCCCGTTCTTAGGCGGCATCCTCTCGCGCGAGTCATGGATTCCGCCTAATTTCTACCGCAAAGGGTCCTGCTTGGGTTCCGTTGGGGAGGTAGTTCGACACTGTGAGCCTGGAAGCGCCTTCGAGAATTCATTGAAGCGCTTCGCGGGACGAAGCAGTAGCCTTTGAGTCAGGCGGAGCGGATATCGGTCGGACCCTGGACATGGAAGGCTCGGACAACGGGAACTGCATGAAAAGGCTGGCCATCAACGTGATCCTTGTAATTGCGTCCGGGTTGGTCGTGCCGTCGAATGCGACGGGCCAGGAAGTGGTGGGGGCCCCGATCGTGCTCGCTTGTATCGACAAGTCGGGAAAGCTCCTGAGTGCCGAAATCTTCCAAAGTTCGAACTACCCGGATCTCGACGCGGCTGCGCTGAAAGTCGCGCAAGCGACAAAATTCAGTCCCGGAACGAACGCAGCCAAGAAACCCCTGAAACGGAGCTGCTTGAAGTTCAAGGTCAAATTCGTGGTTCGCGACGGAAAGCCGGTGCCGGCCGAAGGCTGAGTTTCTGCGGACATCCGACTGGTGACTGCAGACCCTTCCCCGCACGTGCGCAACGTGCGGGGAGGGTGCAGCTCTTACGGAACGATGCGCAGCACTTCGCCGTCGCCGGCTGCGAACGAAATGCCCCAGTTCGACGTATACAACGCACCGTCTGGGCCCTCCACGAGCCCGTTCGGGAGGCTCGCAAACCCGGTCAGCACCTTGGTCCGCTTACCGGTTTTGCGATCGAACGTGACGAGATTGGCGCTGTCGGTCGACCATTGATCGTCGTAGGGGAAGATCTCGACGCCATAGAGCTCGTCGCAGTGCCACGCCAGGCCGACAATCGGGTCGCGGGTCCTGAACGGCAGCGTGTAGGCGGAAAAGTGCCTGTCAAACACTGCGAGCTCGGACTTCCCCCCGTCCTCGCCGAACGTGCCGACGAAGAATTTGTTGCCGCGCTCGGTCATCACGATCGGATTGTGTTCACGGTTGTCGATCGTCATGTCATACAGCTTCTCGATCACGCCGGTCCGCGGATCCACACGCAGCAGGAAGCCGCGGTTGGTCTCGATCACGTAAAGGTACTTGCCGATCGCGATCATCGAGTGGAACACGCCGCCCGGTTCCTGGTCGGTGGTCGCCGTGTTCGTGTCCTTGATGAAGTTCGGCGGGTTCGCCGCGTGCCAGGCGCTGAGGTCGGCAACACTGGTGGTTGAGCCATTGCGGTTGACGCGAAGAATGGCGGCAGGGTTGTCGGGCAGTCCGTGCGAGCAGCCGCCCATCTCGATCAACACGTAGAGCGCCTGACCGATGAAGGCGACATCGGTCGGACCGTAATTGGCACCTCCGTTGTCCGTCATGCTGGGCAAGTTGTCGGCGACCACCTCCTTCTTGCCATTACGTGACACGCGGATCACGCGGCCGCTGTAGCCGGCCGTGTAGGGGCTGTAAATATTGATGTCGACCGGGCAACCGGGCTCTCCCGTCGGCGTCAGCGTGCCGCCAACGCCCGCCTCGGCCACGTACAGATTTCGGTCCGGACCGAAGGTCAGGCCCCGCGGGCTGCTCAGGCCGGTGGCATACGTTTTCACGGATGGCCGGGAGTGTCCGTGTCTCCGATCGCTCGAAGGCCCGAAGGAATCTGCGTAGAGCACGCTGGAACCCGCGAGCACGAGTCCGGTGATCACGGTTGCAAACTTGAACGCGGTGCGGATCATGGTGTACCTCTTAGTCTGTTTGTTGGATTCGATGGAATCTTCGCCGGATCGCGTCCGCGTGCTTTCGCATGCCTCAGCGTTCGCCGAGCCTCATCGCAGGATTGAAGTCGGCTCCCGCGACATCCTTGAACACGAGAATCTGCGGGACCATCGCGGAAGCGCCGTCGTAGAAACCGCTTTCGGTGACGAAATCCTTCGGGTTGCGGAACGTGCCGAACAGGATGTCGAACACCGGTAGGTCGGAATAGTTGTAGTGATGAATGCCGCGACCGTGATGGACGCTGTGGCTCTCGGGCCTCTGCACGATGTAACCCAGCCACTGTGGCGTGCGGATGTTCATGTGCTGGATCACGGCGAGGAACATCGTGGCGTAGGCGAAGTACGTGACCGCCCGGGCGCTGAGTCCAATCGCCACGATCAGGGTGAGACTGGTTAGAAGGGTGAAGCCAACGATGTCCAGAGGGCTGAAGTAGAAGGCGCCATAACTGTCCAGGCGTTCGGCGCTGTGATGCATTTGATGAAAGGAGCGCCAGATCCAGTGGACGCGGTGCATGGTGCGGTGCCAGACGTAGACCAACAGCTCATAAACCAACACGGCGATGCCGGCGCCGACGAAGGGATTGAGCGCTTCCAGGTTGAAGAGCTGGTACTGGGCCAGCTTGTCGCCCCAAAGGTGGGGAAGGTAGGAAGATAGGAAGAAGTAGAAAACGAACACAACCAGCGCTTTGGTCCTCCAGCCCCTCACCCGGGGCAGGGGACGGGCAGGGAACATCGCTTCCAGCAGTATCAAGGCTCCGTACAGTCCCAGTACCGTCAAGGAAACGGGATCCGTCAGGATTTGCAGAGGCGTCGGCACGTCGCTTCTCCCCGGTTGCCCTTGTTCGAACGGGTACCAACCTGGCGGGCTGGCCGACGCACTGCATGACGTCTAGCTAATTTTTGGGTAATAGTTTGATAATGATTCGGGGGCTTACCTCTGTGCCGGTCGAATGAAGTACAAAATCGCCGAATTCCTCATCGATACCGGCCGATTTCGAATCAGCAGCGGGGACGCGCCCATCGCCGCTGAGCCGAAGGTGTTCGATCTTCTGGTTTACCTGATAGGGCACCGGGACCGGGTCGTGACCCGGGAGGAGCTGTTTAGGGAAGTCTGGGACGGTCGTGAAGTCTCGGATGCGACCCTGAGCAATCACGTCATGAGCGCGCGAAAGATTCTCGGCGACAGCGGCGAGCTGCAGCAGACCATTCAGACCATCCGTGGTCGTGGCTACCAGTTCATCGCGCCGGTCAGCGAGGTCCCAGACCATGCGGGGGAAGGCGAGGTTCGGACGCCCGCGCCACCAGCGAGCAATCCGGACAAGCCGCCGCGGCGCATATGGCGCGTGTCCGTGCTGCTGGCCATCGTAGCCCTGCTGGTTCCCGCGGCGTTTTTCGGGTTGCGATTCCTCATCGCTCCCGCCGCGCAGCCAGAGCTTGGCCGGCCCTACATTCTGGTCGTGCCGTTCGGTGTGTCCGACAACGCCACCGAGTACCACAAGACATTTGCGGACCAGTTGACGCGGGAAGTCATCGATAACCTGCGCAAGATCTCCGGCTTCAGGACAGTACCGCAGACTTCGGCCTTTCAGTTCCGGAACGACAAGACGCGCGAGCACATCCTGAAGCGCCTGCCAGACGTCCAGTTCATCCTGGATGGAGAGGTCAGCGTGGCTCCGGATGGAACACTGCGCATTGCTCCCCGGCTTGCCGACCTGCGCCGGGACCTGGATGTGTGGAACAGCCCTTTTTTGGTCCGCGTCGACGACCAGAATTTTTTCGAGACACCCGCCGAGATCGCCAAGGCAGTGGCGGCGGCCTTGAAAGTGGAGATAGTGAAAGACGAGCAGCGCGCGTTGGCTGAGCTCCCCACAATCCCGCAGGCCTACGAGCCCTATGCGGCGGGATGGCGCGAGATGGAACAGTTCACCCACGAGTCCTTGAAACGCGCCATCGTGTACTTCGATCGGGCCATCGAGCTAGACCCGGATTTTCTTGCTGCCTACCAGGCCAAGAGCGATGCGTTGCGTTCGATCTTCACTTACTTCGAGTCGCCGCAGGAACTGTTGCCCATCGTGAAGGCGTCCCTTGAAGCCGTACTCGCGCGCGATCCGGACTCCGCCGAAGCGTTGTCTTCCCTCGGGCTGACCCAGGTGATGGCCTGGCAATGGAAGGAAGGTTGGAAAAACCTGACCAGGGCGAAAGCGCTCGATCACTCGCTCGCGCAAACAGAGCTGGGTTTCGCGCTCTACTACACCGCCCTCGGCGAGAACGAGAAGGTCAAGCAGTCGTTGGCCCGCGCGAGCGAGCTGGACCCGCTCAATACCGAGCTGGCGGACTGGGGCACCTGGGCGCTGTTCATGGTCGGTGAACAGCAGGCGTCTCGTGAATGGGGCGAGATGCAGATGCGCCAGCATCCGGACAACGGTTTCGTGTTCTGTGGCGCGGGCATAGCGGCCTATCTACGCGGTGACGAGACCGACGGCGTCGCACTGCTGGAGAAGGGCGTTGAACTGGCGGACCGCGCGCCTGTCGCGCTGATCATGCTGGCCCAGGGGTATGGCTATGCCGGACAGAAGGAAAAAGTTCTGCCGCTGCTGGAAGAGGCCGAGCGGGCGAACATCTACATGTGCCCCTACGAAACGGCAGTGGCCTATCTGACTCTCGGCGACGAGGCGAGCTACGCGAAGGCAATCGAGTTGCTGCACCAGGCCGTAGACAAACGATCCAACTGCCTCATCTTCCTGCGCAACGACCCGCGGATGAGGGTACTCCGCGAGGATCCCCGCTATGCGGGCCGCTTCGAGGGGCTGCTGACACTCGTCGGACTGGATGACGCGGCGGTGAGATCCTACAAGAAATAGGATATGGCGTGGTAGCTAGTCGGCTGCGTCTCTCAGGCAACTGAATGGTCGGGGTGCCGCGCATGCACTTGACCCACCATCACGTGGCCTTGGTTATAGTGCCGGGCCATGAGCACACGGAACATTGTGGCGATCACGCTGGGGCTTGCAGGTGCCGCCGTCGGATTCACCTGGTATTTCGCCACCCAGGCTGAGGGTCGCGAACCGGCTAACCAGTCGGCGGTGATTGGGAAGCCATTCCAGATCTCGGATTCCGTGAAGGAATACTGTGAGGGGGGCCGCCGCAAAATCGATGATGTGCGAGCAGATCAAGCCGCTACTTGCGGCGATGCTGTCCGAGGTGAGGGAACCCCGGTGAGCAGCGCCCATCGAGGCACTCATCGCAAAGTCGATGCGGGTGGACGGAAAAGAATGGGTGCAGATTCGCGCGCTGGAGTGCCGCAGTACGCATTGCGCGCTTGAATACGCCGTGCGCGTGGATGATCTCGATCACGATGTGGATGGCAGCGAAGAGCTCGAGCGGCTCGCGGAGCCGGTCGATGGCGTGATAGCCGCTGAAGTTGGAACACGCATGATGGTCAGCGTGTTGATCTGGCAGAAGCGCTCATGACTCATGGCGCTGAAAGTGACGAGATGACACTGGCCTTCATCCAGTCGTGAGTGCGAACGCGCGGCGGCCTCTCAGCGTTGTCCCTAAATAGATATTCCAGTCTTTAACGCGCCGCGACTCACTGATCACGCCGCGGTACTGGTTAGTTCCAGCGCAGTCTTCTGCGTATCATCGGTATCAGCGATGGAACGGGGTGTGCGAATGGCCAGCTTGAGTTGCAGCGCGCGTCACGAGCTGACGACGTGCTCGTGGGTTCTCGGGTTCCTGATCCTGTCGACAGTGTCCGCCCTCGCGGATCCTGCTCCCGGCGCGGATCGTGAGCTGATCCCGGATACCTCCCTCCCTGTTCCACCGTTGCGCTTCGACAGCACCGGCGCGTTGGCTATTCAGGCTTCGGTAACCTCATCAGAACACGATTTCGACTTCCTCGTCGGCGACTGGAAACTGCGAAATCGCAAACTGAAGTCCCGGCTCACCAACTCGGACGAATGGTTGGCGTTCGAATCGACGGTGGAGATGCATCAGATCCTCGGAGGCATGGGCAACATCGACAGATACACCGAGTTGGTGAGCGGCAAGCCTTACGAAGGGGTAGCGCTGCGACTGTTCAATACCAAGAGCAAGCTTTGGAGCATCTACTGGGCCGACAGCAATTCGGGTGCGCTCGACCCGCCCGTCGTGGGGTCATTCGAGAACAAGGTAGGCCACTTCTTTGCGCGCGACACGTACAAAGGCCAGAACATCATCGTGGTGTTTCGATGGGATGTGCGCAATCCGCAGCGACCAATCTGGAGTCAGGCCTTTTCAACGGATGAGGGCAAAACCTGGGAATGGAATTCGATCAATGTGTCGGAACGCATCAGGTAGTGCGTCAGCCGAGCATCATCCGAATACCCTATTGACCTGGCCCTTGGGGCCACCTTCATAACGATGGCGGTTGGCAAACGAACAGGTGACTCGTGAGGTCTTCTGCCCCTTCTTTGAACGCTGCGGAAGCCGCGAGACGGCTCGGTGTCTCGACCAAGGCCCTGCGACTCTATGAGCAACGAGGCTTGCTGGCTCTGGAGCGCACCGCGGCCGGATACAGGGTCTATGGCCCAGACGCGATGGTTAGAGCTGGAGAGATCGTGGCGCTGCGTGCGCTCGGCCTCAGCCTGTTCCAAGTGGCGCAAGTGCTGGAAGGTGACGCTCGAAGTCTGGCGCTCGCCCTGTCGGCGCACGAGGCGACTCTCGGGAGGGAAATTCGCGAGCTCGTAAATACGATAGCCAAGGTCCGCAGACGTCGCGCCGACCTCGGCCGACGTCAGGCGCCAGCCGCCGGAGAACTGGCACGCGTGCTGAAGCCGTCTCCTGATTTCGGAGTCGCCTTTGAGCTTCCCTGGCCTTGGGGCGGAGAGCGGTTCGAGCTTAGCGACATTCGACCCATCAACTATATTGTCGGGCCCCTCGGGAGCGGCAAGACACGTCTGGCTCAGCGCTTGGCCGAGACTCTTTCGAATGCTGCCTTCCTGGGCTTGGAGCGGTTAGACGAAGTCGGTGCATTCGCTGCAGCCCGACTTGACGCCGATCCGGCTCTGAAATCGCGGGTTGATCAGACTCTGGCGTGGCTAGTCGATGAGGGTGCCACTGCCTCGGACGCCTTGATCGCTCTTCTCGTCGGCCTGGAAGCCGAGGGACCAGCCGTCTTGGTCGTCGATATGGTGGAGCAAGGTCTGGATCAGGCTACGCAGGAAGCGCTGATGGTCCAGCTTCGTCAACGTATCAACGCTGGCGCGCGCCCGCTCTTCTTGATGACGCGGTCTTCAGCGATCCTGGATCTGGCCGCAATCAGCCCGGATGAGGCAATTCTTCTCTGCCCCGCCAATCACAGTCGACCCACTCGTGTCGCTCCCTATCCCGGCGCTCCCGGCTGGGAGGCAGTTGCGACGTGTCTGGCCTCCCCGGAGGTGAGAGCGCGGACTGCAGGCGTGATCGCCTGGCATAGTTGAGCTGGATCATGGCGACTACCTCGGACTATCACGACGATGCCGTGGTAGCTAGTCTGCTGCATCCCTCAGCCAACTCCCCGCGGCCGACGAGTCAATGGAGAGAAGCGCCGAAGGCTTGTTCAACGCCCGAACTGCACCAGTCCAAACTGGAACCAATTCTGGAACCAATGGGATGATTCCTGGGAATGAAGCGGGAGAAATTCTTGAAAAAAGAATGGTCGGGGTGAGAGGATTTGGCGAGTCAATGCAGAGCCGTCGCGGGTGTTGGTTCGCGGTCGTACCAGGTCTATGATCCAAGAGCCTCCGGTATTCGTCTCGAATCGGGCTGGCAAGGAGAAATCTGGCGTGAGTGCGGACTCGAAAGGTTCGAGATGAAACGGGTGGGGGAATCGCTCATGCCTGGACGACATTCGCTCGATCGGCGCGATTTTCTGCAACTGGCGACGATGTTTGGCCTGTCGCTGACTGTACCGAGCCTCGCAGCGAAGGCGCCGGCTGCGCCGCTGACAGCTGATGAGTTGATCCTCATCGGCGAAGTGTCGGAGTTGATCATCCCGACGACGGACACCGGCGGGGCGCTCGCGGCCGGCGTGCCGGAATTCGTGAAAATGATGCTGTCGGATTGGTTCAGCGATGCAGAGCGCAAGAACTTCATTTCCGGCATGCACGAGTTTTCGGCAGGCGCATCCAAGAAGTACGGCAAGAAATTCGGGGAGCTGTCTGCGAGCCAAAAGGATCAGTACTTCGGTGAGCTGCTGGCGATGGCGGAAGCTGCGCAGACATCCACGAGCGGTACAGGCGCAGGTGCGCCGCGTACGCCATTCGTAGTTCTCATGAAGCGGCTCACGATTTTCGGCTATTACACGAGCGAACTCGGGGCCACGATCGAGCTGCATCAACAGATCGCCTCGGAGCAATACGTACCCGCTGCGGTCATCAAACCAGGCGATCGGGCGGATTCCGGGATTCTATCCGCCATGTACCCGTTCAGCGCGAGTTGACGCGGGTGAACCAACACGACTTCGACGCGATCGTGATCGGCTCCGGCATTTCCGGAGGTTGGGCTGCGAAGGAGCTCACCGAGCAGGGACTCAAGGTGCTGCTGCTCGAGCGGGGGCGCTCGATCACTCCCGCGGACTACATCGGAGAGCACAAGCCCGCCTGGCAGTTCCCATTCCGCCAGCTCGGCGATCGGAAGCGATACGAACGCGATTACCCGATCCAGAGTACCTGCTATGCGTTCGGCGAGCCGACCGAGCAGTTCTGGATCAAAGACGCGGAACATCCGTACGGCCAGGATCCCGCGCGCCCGTTTAGCTGGATTCGCGGCAATCACCTCGGTGGCAAATCACTCATGTGGGGGCGCTGCACACCTCGCTGGGGCCCCATCAATTTCGAAGAGAACAAGCGGGACGGGCACGGCATCGACTGGCCGATTCGTTACGACGACATCCGACCGTGGTACGACCACGTCGAAGAGTTCATCGGCGTATCCGGGCAGACTGAATACGATTCGCCGACCGCGCCGGTTGGGCGCTTTCAGCCCGGCATGCTCATGAATGCGTGCGAGACATTCGTCGCCGACAGAATTCGCGAGAAATTTCCGGGCCGTCACCTGACGATCGCACCTTCCGCCATCCTCACGAAGGAGCTTCACGGTCGATTGCCGTGTCACTACTGCGGACCGTGTGAAAGAGGCTGCTCGACCGGATCGTATTTCAGCTCGATCAGCTCGACGCTGCCGGCGGCGAGGGCGACGGGCAATCTCACGGTCGTCACCGACAGCGTGGTGGTCGGGCTCGACTACGATCCGAAGTCGCGCAAGGTCGCGGGTGTTCGCACCCTCGATCAGAACACCCGCGCCGGCAAGCGCTATACCGCGAGAATCGTCTTCCTCAATGCGTCGACTCTTGGCACGACGCAGATCCTGCTCAATTCAACCAGTGAAACTTTCCCAAATGGGCTCGGTAACCGCAGCGGAGTGCTCGGCCACTACCTGATGGATCACCTCTACCTCAATGTAAGCGGTGTGATCCCGGGGATGCTGGACAAGTACACGATTGGCAATCGGCCGGCAGGCGTGTGGATGCCGCGCAATCACAATATCGGGGAGCAGAATGCGCCGTTCCTTCGTGGCTTCAGCTATGAGGGGGGCGCATCGCGTGCAAACTGGACGGGCGTCTCCGTGTCCGGCCATGGCGCTGCGCTCAAGCAGCGCTTGCGGGAATACGGGCCGTGGACGTTCTCCTTCTATCCCTTTCTCGAATGTCTTCCCTACCGCGATAACCGGCTGACCCTCGATCCGGTTCGCAAGGACAAGTTAGGTCTCCCCATCCTCAATACGCGCTTCGAATGGGGAAAGAACGAGCGCGCGATCGCCGAATTCATGTTCAACGACGCGACTGCGATGTTGAAGGCCGCCGGAGCGACGGACATCGTGCCGCCTCCCGAGGAGTTGCCGGCCGGCGGATTAGGCATCCACGAGATGGGAACCGCGCGGATGGGGCGCGATCCCGCAACGTCATTTCTGAATGCGCACAATCAGTCTCATGAGGTTGCCAACCTCTTCGTGACGGACGGCGCGTGCATGACATCCACTGCTGCGCAGAATCCGTCGCTCACGTATATGGCACTGACGGCGCGTGCCGCGAACTATGCCGTGCAACAGATGAAGTCCGACGCGCTCTGACGCGCGGTGCTCAGCACGTATGCGGCGGAAGAGACCCTTCAAGAATTGGTCGGGATGAAAGGATTTGAACTTTCGACTCCTACGTCCCGAACGGTAATATCACCTTTCTGGTCGATACGCGGAATCTTCCCAGGTCCCAAACTACCTAAGCATTTAGGGTTTGTCGCCGGATTGTTCATACGGCCATCGATGGCGCAAACTAGTTTGGGAGTCACATGGCGTGGCTCGCCGGTGGCTGGTTCCCGATTGTTTACGCGCCAGGCAAAACGCTATGAAAGCGTGTTTGGCAACGAGGTCATCGCAGGCGCCGGCGCGACCGCCGTGCCGGCGCCGTGCCGGCGCTGCGGCGGCGTTCGTATTGACGCCCCAGCCGCCAGGCGGTGAGTCCCCAGACGCCCGAGACGATCACACCGGCGAGCATCGCACCCTGGAATCCAATGCCCATCGATCGCAGCCCCGTCTGTCCCCACGCAGCCGTCAGATCGCCCAGCCGATAGACCACAGTATCGATGACGTTCTTGACCTTGTAGCGCTGCTCCTGGGGAACGACCGTGAAGCAGATCTCGCGACTGGGTCTGGCGATGGCGTACTGCGTGACGCGTCGCAGGCCCTGCATTGCCTGGATCATCAGCAAGGTCGGCGACAGCGCGAACAAGACGAACGACGCTGCCATCAATACCGGATTCAGGATGAGGCTGGCGGTCACACCGAAGCGCAGGATGAATTGCTTCAGGCCGAACAACAGCACCGCAAGAGAGCAGATGTTCACCGCCAGATCGATCTCCGCCAGCGCCTGTGTTCTGGCTTCCACGCCGGTAAAGGCGTTGGCGATGAAATCGGTCTGGATGAAGTAGCCGATCGTCGAGATCCAGGTCATCAGAAGGAAGAACACGGCGAGGTTCGAGAGATACAAGGACTTGAAGATGGCGGTAAAACCGTCGAACAGATGGCCCTCGAGTTCGTGATCAAGCGTGGAACGCTGCGCCTCCTCGTGGCTTTGCTGCAGGAGGATCTTCTCGCGCATGAGCCGGCCGACCAGGAGGATGACGACCAGCAGACCCACGGCCGCGACCACCAGCAGCCATTCGATGCCGATCACCTTCGAGAACAGGCTGGCCACGAGCGGGCCCGCGATGGCTCCGAGGCTGCCCCCTGCCGCGATGAACGGGATGAGTCGGGAGGCCTGGTCTGCCGTGAACACATCGACGATCAGGCTCCAGAAGGTCGACACCATGATCAGATTCACTACGCTGAACCACCAGTAGAACGCCGTGGCGAGCAGGCGGTTTTCAGGAGCGATGCTGAAGAAAAAAGCGAAGAACAGAAGATTGAGGATCAGGAACCAGAACACACCGATGAGCACACGAGACAATTTGAACGTGCCGACGAGCCACGCGAACACCGGTGCACAAATCAGGGTGAGGAAAAACGTTCCAGTGAACAGGTTCTGGAGCTGGTCGACTCCGAGAACGGTCGCCATCGCATCCCTGACCGGACGCAGAATGTAGTAGCTGCTGAGCAGGATGAAGTTGCCGCAGAACGCCACGATCGTAGCCGTACGTTCGTGCGGCGCGGCAGCGTCGAAGATACGGAGCCAGCTACGGAACGGCGTGCTCATGGCAAATGCCATGGCGAAGTCACTCGTGCCTCGTGGCCCCACCAATGAGGTCGTCGCCGCGCACGCTCTCATAGCGCTTGCCCAGTAGCCAGGCGATCGGAAACCAGATCGCCGCCACCACCGCACCAAAGATTGCCATGCCGCCGATGCCGAACGGCAAGATGAACGAGCTCACCCACGCGGAGCTCACGTCGCCGAAGCGATACACCACGGTGTCGATGACGTTCTTCGCCTTGTACTTGCTCTCTTGGTCCACCACCGTGAACAGCATTTCGCGCGTGGGCTTCGCCACCGCGTACTCGGCCACGCGCCGCAACACCTGGATGCCACCCAGCACCATCAGCACCGGCGACAGCAGCACCGCCACGAAAGCGAGCACCATGATGACCGGGTTCACCAAAAGGCCAGTAGTCACACCGAAGCGCGAGATGATGCGCCCGGTGCCGAAAAGCTGGATCAACACCGCCCCCGAGTTCACGATCAGGTCGATGGTGGCGTAGGCCTGTGTGCGCGCTTCACGGCTGTCGAACGCCTTGGTGATCAGATCGCCGAGCTGGATGTACACGATCGTGGAGATCCACGTCATCAGCAGCAGGAACAGCGCCAGCAGCAGGAGATATGGTGAGCGGAACAGCAGCTTGAAGCCATCGAACGGATTGCCAGCAAGACGCCGGTCGAGCGTCGTGTGCTGGGTTTCGACCCCCGCGGCGACCATGCGCCGCTTTTCCGCCGTGAGCATGCGCACCAGCACCGCGGTGAGAAGAAAGCCCAGCGCCGAGATGAGCAAGAGGTTGTTGTTGCCCACCGACTTCACCAGCACGGTGGCGATGAGGGGTCCTGCGATCCCGCCGATTGTGCCGCCGGCCGCGACGAAACCGAACAGACGCTTGGCCTGCGTGCGCGAGAAGATGTCGGCCATGAACGTCCAGAACACCGAGATGATCAGGATGTTGAAAGTGCTGACCCAGACATAGAACGCGGCCGCTTCGCCGCGATCCTTGCCGTCGGCCGATTCGAACAGGACGTAGAAGATCAGGATGCTCAGCGCGACGAAGCCGTACACGCACGGCAGGAACGTCGAGAGCTTGATGCGCGAGGCGAGCCACGAGTACAGCGGCGCAAACAGAAAGCTCGCGATGAATGTTCCGGTGAACAGCTCCTGGATGTTTTCCATGCCGTACACGGTGCCCATCGCGTCGCGCACCGGTTTCACGGTCGAGTAGCTGCCGAACAGCAGAAAGAAAAACACCATGCTCAGTATCACGGCGCGCATCTCGTACGGTTCGATGATGGCGGCGGATTTGAAGAGTCGGGCGAGACCAGTGGGCGATTTGTAGTTCATGTCGATCCAGCAGTTGTGACCTTGTTGAAGGCGGCTCGAGCCCACTCTCGAGTTGTTTTTATGAGCGCGCGGAGCGACTTACGAAAACCCGGCGGCGTCATCCCCGTCGATACCAGCATCGAGACCCGCGCGCGCACCGAAGGTTCGCGGGCATCGCGTGGATATAATATTGACCAGAAGATGTTTATAGCAAATAATTATTACCAAAGTTGCATTGTGCGAAGAGATATGCAAACGAGAGCGCGCGACGAGATTGGGCCGGGACTGCAGGGCGACATCGCGCAGGGGTTTGGGTTTTTCATGTGCTTGGCGGCCCTTGCTTGCTTGATTCCCGTGGACGCCGCAATTTTTTTCGTGGGCGTCGGCGTGTCTTTGCTGTATATATTGACCACAACATAGTTTGGCTTGAAGAAATATCCAAGATAACGTGGTGGCACTTTCGCCGCATCGAGCAGTGGGAATCGGCCAGCAACGAGTGGGCTGTTGGCTGTCTGGCCAGTAGTTCTGCCTTCGGCGTCTCGATCGAAAAATTTCGCGGAGCAAGACTCCGCTTGGGGGAATAAACATGTTTTTGTCAGTTACCGACGAGGCCGCTGTTACACGCGCCGTTACCCGATCGAAAGCTCACGCTCTGCGCACCCTCGCACTGGCGATAACCTGTGCGCTG
>DATHJZ010000150.1:0-5123 GCA_035286365.1 Steroidobacteraceae bacterium
GCGTCGAGATGCGGCCGGTCCATGGGCGTGTGCAACCAGCGGTGGGTGGTCAGTCCCAGCACCACGTCGGCCAAGGTGAAGAATTCCCCGGTGACGAATTGCCCGCCGTGCGCGAAATGCGCATCGAGCATGCGCATGTGCTGATTCCACTCCGCGACGCTGTGCGCGATCGCCGCGGAATCGGTATGCGCCGTGCTGTGACGCGCCAGCGCGAGAAAGCCATAGCGCCATGCCATGTTGAGGTCGGTGGCCTGCCAGTCCATCCACTGTTCGACGAGCGCGCGCGACTGCGGTTCGGCCGGAAGCAGCGTCGCGCGCGGCTGCTTGCCGGCCAGGTACCGGCAGATCGCGCTCGATTCCCACAACACCAATTCCCCGTCCTGGATCACCGGCACCAGGGCGTTGGGATTGCGCGCCAGGAGTTTCGGATCCGACTCCACGTGCTCGAACGGCAGGTCGAGCTCGGCGCAGGCCAGAGCACCTTGCGCACGTTGATGGACGATGTGCGGCCGAGAACCTTCAGAGTCACTAGCTAGTACTTCCGGTCGATGCTTTTGATCTTGCCGTCGACGATGGTGACGACCATCGGCGGAGCGCTGGGGCCGCGATCGTAGGTCCAGGTCTCGACGACAGTCTCGCCGACCTTTCTCATCAGGCCGTTGTTCTGGTTGCGGACCAGCACATCCTGCGTGGTGGAATCGTGCGAGGTGGGCGCGCCGCACTTCGTGCTCAGTTCCTGCAATGTCATGTCGCTGGTGACGATCCACTTGCCGCAGCGGAAGGGTTCATCGGCGAAGACTGTGAGAGGTGCGAGACTCAGCGCCACCGCGAGAATTGCCGTGGTTTTCATGCGGCGATGGTAGCACGTCCGCATGCATAGACTAGCTACTCCAGGTTGGCGCCTCTTTCAAGCAACAGGGCCCGAAGCTGCGAACGGTGGCACTGTTGTTCGTTCTCACAATAACAACCCATCGAGAAATTGCCGTGCTGCGACAACGCCGCGAGCACATCCAGCGACTGGCCGGCCGCGGGCATTGACATCTCGGCGCGGTATTTTTTGAAGAAGGCGGCCCATTGTTTGTCTGTTTCCGCGGCTTGGGCCTGCTTCATGAGCTCGGGACTGGGCGCGAGCAAGGGATACCAGACGTCGTACCAGTCGCGCCTGGCGAATTCCGCCTTGGGCACTCCACGCGGCGGCCGGCGCACGGTGCCGAGGCGCGTGCCCTCGCCGGCGGCGCGCGGCGTTCCCAGCCGGATGATGCGGATGGTCATCGAAGTTTCTCCATGAAGACCAGCGTGACCGCTGGTGACAGCACTTTTTCACGCACCCGGATATAGCCGAGCCGATCATAGAGTCGAATGTTGCCCGCGCTGCGGGCGCCCGTGAACAACTCAAACTTGTGTGTTTGAGGAAATTCTCGCTCGATCTGTCGCATCAACTGCGTGCCAATGCCGCGCCCCTGCAATTCCGGGCGCACGATCAGCCGGCCGATTCGGCAAATGCCTTCCCCCTCACTGGCGCGCACCGAGCCCGCGAGCCTTGCGCCCAACATGGCCTTGAGCACGACCGAGAGGGAGATTTCATCGCGCAGCGACTCGAGCGTCTGAGTCAGTGGCGGCAAGGTCCAGTCATCGTAGAGTCGCGCCTCGGATTGGTACGTGAGCTTCTGCAGATCGAGGATTGCCGCCGCATCCTCCGCCCTGGCGCGCAAAACCTCGCAGTCCACCACCGGTGCGGTCTTGCTCATCGGCAGAAACGTGATCGAAAGCCCCTCGCCCAGCGGCCACTCGACCGGTGTACCGGGCACATAGCCGCGCGCGGCGTACAGGCGTACGCCGGGCAGTGTCGCCATCATCTCGAAGCGCCGGAATCCGCGCGCCGCCGCTTCTTGCTCGCAACGCTCGAGCAGCATCGTCCCAAGGCCGCGGCGTGCGAAATCGGGGTGAATGAAGAAGGCGCGGATTTTGGCCGCATCCACCTTGGGATCGAGCTCACCGGATTCGCGGTCGGCGCGTGAGTCGCCGCCAAACAGCGTACGCCGCCGGCTCCAGCCGCCGCAGGCCGCGATCCGCCCATCGGCCTCGATGACGAAATAGCTGCCGTCGTGGATGAGCTGTGTGTCGACGCCGAAGGCGCCGCACAGCGCGCCTTCGATCTGCGCGGGTGAATAGTCGGCGCGGCTCAACCCGCGCGCGGAGCTCGCGATGAGCGCCGTGAGTGCGGGCCGGTCGAACAGGGTTGCCTTTCGCAGTGTGAAGGCGCCGCTCACGATCTTTAACTAACTACTTACGGGCAGGCAGAGCTCGCAGGCGAACACGCCGGTCCTGGCGTCGAAACTCGCGCCGCGCGGATAGTGCTCAAAGGGCGGCCGCTGCGCATCGGGCGCATGGCTCGCGAAGCAGGCGCCCGCGAAGGCGGCCCAGGCGCCGCCGATCTCGGCGCTGGTGCCTTTGAAGGGCGTGACCGCGTAGCGTCCTCCCAAGACCGTCGTCTCGGAGGCGTCCGGCAGGCGCAGCCCCGCGGGGACTTCGACGCAGGCGTCGTAGCGGCATTTCCCGGGTGCCGTATTCATGGGGTTGTCGAGCGCCACGCCGTAGCGCGGGCAGTCGAGCAGGCCGTGATCGGCGAGCCACGGCGAGACGGTATTGCGCCAGAATTTCCCCAACGGCTCGCCGTAGGAACCGGTGTAGCGCAGACAGAAGACCTTGACCGGCTCCCGCTCGACGATGGCGATGTTCATCGCATGAGTCTACACGGCGTTGTTAGGGCGATCAGTGACGCTTGAAATATTGCACGGCGCGTTCGTGTTTTTCAGCGGCGGCGCGCGTCGCAAACGTACCGAGATTGCGGCGCCGGCGGGTTTTCGGATTCACCTTGCGCGAGTACAGGCGGAACTTTCCGGAGGGGAGTTTGCGGATCATGTCGAAGAGTGAAGCAGGCGCGCCGGGGGGTGCGCTGCCGCTGGGCGCCGCGGGAATATGTGGGACTACTTCGGTGCGCCGAGCGGGAAAACTTCCATCTGCTCCCAGCGACCGCTCGAATTCTCGATGAGTACCAGTTCAGTGCAACGCGCCGCGACACCCGCACCTGGCAAGGCAATGCGCAGCTCCACTTCGAGTTCGCACAGCAGCGGCTCATCGCCGTGCGCCACGGTGATGTGCGGAACCACGGTGTCGAACTTTCCTTCGAACGGCGGATAGTCCGGAAACTCGCGCACCACGCCGTGGATCAACGCGGAGAACGACGTGTCGGGATCGGGCGCGAGATACAACGTCACGGGAAAGCGTTGCGTGCGGGCCATGCGGTAGTCGAAGCACGGCACGGCGCGCGCGACGTCGCGCAATCGCTCGAGCACGCCGGCAGTCACCAGCGTCGGCGCCATGAACGGGTACAGGATGGTCACGTGAGCCGGCACGTTGCGGCGCGCCGGCGGGTCGTAACGATCGCGATAGCGGGCGATATACGCCTCTGCCTCCGGCACACGGGTTATGAGCGCGGTTTCGGGCATCAGACCAGCACCGTGTATTCGCGCTTCACGCCGTTGAAGCGATCGAACAGCCAGCGGTGGCTGCGCAGGGAGTATTCGTCGTCGCGCGACGCGTATTCCCGCACCCAGCCGATGAGAAAGGCGAGCTTTCGATCCTGCGATTCCTCGTCGGCATATTTGTGCGGCTCCCAGGGACGCCCGCGGCAGTTTGAGATGCAGGCCTCGACACCGGGATTGAGGAACACCAGCTCCGAGCATTCATCGAGGAGCAGCGAGAGCAGGTCGGCATAGGCGCCTTCGATCACCCAGCCATGGTGGGCCGCCGTGAATTTTTCGATCTCGGCGCGCGAGCTCGCCAGCATCCGCCGCGCCGGCGCGTCTGCCTTCTCCCACGCAAGCATGTCGAGATCCAGATGCGCGAGCGAGTAAGCGCCAGACAGCGACCTGGCCAGCGTCGATTTGCCGGCGCCTGAGTTGCCGAAGATGAGGATGCGGTCAGGCAACGCGCTTATCGCAACCCTCGGGTTTGAAGACTCGTTCGGCGGACGCCGGATACTTCTGCAGCTTCTCGAGCGCGCGGCGCGGCCGGCGCGCAAGCTCGCCACCGCAGTTCGGGCACCTGCCCTTGAGCGTGTCGGTCGCGCAGCGAGCGCAGAACGTGCACTCGAATGAACAGATGTATGCGTCGCCGGAATCACCCGGTAGATCGGTGTCACAGCATTCGCAGCCGGGGCGTAGTTGCAGCATGGTTCAATCCTCGTCGAAGAATCTCTGCACTTCTCGCATCAGCCGCAGCCCTCGACGTAGTGCAGGTGCTCCCAGGGTCCGGACTGGATGGCGGTCACCTTGCCGTTGGAGGTCTCGAAGCGCAGGCCGTAGTCGCCGCTGCCGGACTTCATGGTGATCGTATGGCCATGTTCGTCGTACTTGTGCGGCTGAATGTCGAGCCGCGCGCCGTACAGCGCCTTCAGCTCCTCTTCGGTCGTGCCGATGTGCGCCCCGGAGAACGTGTGCAGCTTCGACTGGCCGCGCAGTTCGACGCGTACCACCGTGCCCTTGATGATCATGAGGTCGAAGTCGGATCCGCCGCCGTAATAGCGCAGGTACCAGCACTCCGAGGGTTGCGACTTGGTTTCCATGCCGGGCCAGTCCGCGAGCCGCAACACTTCTTCCACTTTCATTCCGGCGCGAATCGGCCCCAGGCCGTCCATGCCGAGACACCAGGTCGAGCCCGCGGCGGCCACGCCCGCCAGTGACAGCGTGAGCGCGGCGAGCATTGCGCCGCGCCTATCCACGGTGCCCCGCGGCGTCGATCTTGCCCAACAACCACTGCAGACCGGCGAGATGCTGCTGGTCGTGACTGCAGAGATAGTGAATGAGGCCGCGCAGCGTCACGGGTCCGTAGTGTTCGAACTCCGCGCGGCGCGACAATTGCGGTTCGGTGAGGCTGCGCAGCAAGGTGAGCGTGCTGTCGCGCGCGGCGCGAAACGCGGCGAACACCTGCGTGGGATCTGCGCTCGCATAGTCGCGCTCGCGGGTGATCGCCTCGCTGTCGATGAACGGCAGCAGCGGCGATTCTTCCGCGAGCGTGCGCCGGAATCGCTGGTGATAGCCCTCGATCTCGATGTCGCGCAC
>DATHJZ010000151.1:0-17281 GCA_035286365.1 Steroidobacteraceae bacterium
AACTCCACCCCCGTCCGACACTCCGCCGCCGTCTGACACACCGCCCGCCGAGACCCCGCCGGCTGATGCTCCGCCGTCCAACCCGCCGCCGTCTGGAGGCCAATAAGCGCGGCGTTGCCTTCCCCACGGTAATCCGCGGCCGGGTGCTGACCCCGGCCGCGGAGGTTTGAGTACCAGTTGTTGGTTCGTGCGACCCTTCATTGACCGCCCCTTCGGGCCGTGATGAAGTTTGGGCATGAAAAACATCAAGCTTTTCCTGGCTCTTGCGGTTTCAGCCTGCGCAGTCGCTAACGCGCAAACGGCCAGCAATGAGCACGGGATCCCCGATGCTCCGACCCGTATGCTCAACTCGTCGAGCAGCGAGACCGGCACCATCCTGAAAAGGGATTTGAGGTGGCGGTCGAAAGTCCCTCTCAACAAGACTTACGGCGAACTCACGCCGGAGCAAAAGGCTGCATTTCATGCGTTATACGAAACGCTTCCGGAAGGCGACGAGCCACCCTTTCCGGTCAAGGGCATCAAGCCCATCTTCAGCCAGCTCCAGCAAGGGCAGCGCGTGCTCCAGGCGCGTGGAGAGTTGAATCTCGCCGTGACCGTCGGTTCCGACGGGAACGCGATCAAGGTCGAGGACTTCGGCGGCGTAACCGGCGCCAACGCCTACGAAATGACGAACTATGCGCAGTCCCTGCTCATGATGGCGAAATACAAGCCCGCGCTGTGCAAGGGACAGCCGTGCGTCATGCAGTTTCCGTTCAAACTTGCGCTGAACTGAATCAGCGCAATGCTCTGCGCAGGCCGCTCGACGCAGCGGCCATGCTCTCGTCGGCGATTCGCACCCGGTCACGCCCGTCGCGCTTGGCGTGGTAGAGCGCCGCATCGGCGCTTGCGATCAAATCATCGAGAGACTTGATGCTCGGTTCGATGGTCGCGAGGCCGGCGCTCAAACACACGCGCAAGCCGGCGCCGGTCGCCGGTAGTTGGATCCCCAGCGCCAGGGTGCGCAGGCGTTCGAGCGCGATCAGCGCCGTCTCCAGGCTGGCCTCCGGCATCACGAACAGGAATTCTTCGCCACCCCAGCGTCCGAGTACGTCTGAATCGCGGATGGACGCACGGCACGCGAGCGCAAAGTCCTGCAGGACCTTGTCGCCGGCAGCATGACCGCAACGGTCATTGATGCTCTTGAAATGGTCGAGGTCGATGAGCGCCACGGTGAGCGGGACTTGCGCCGTGCGTGCATGCTCCATGGCCGTGGTCGCCAGTTCATAGACGTGGCGCCGGTTGGGGATACCCGTGAGGCTGTCCTGGTTTGCCAACACCGCAAGTTGCCGGCGATGCCTCCGAATCGAAATGATTTGAAGCGTCAGCAGTCCGATGACGATGGCGCCGGTCCCAGCGGCGATCGCGGTCCAGCGCTTCTGCTGCATTTGTCTCTCGTGCGCGGCCGCAAGCTCGCGCTTGAGCTCGGAGTTGCGCTCGAGCTGCCGGTCAGTCTCGAAGCGCGCGCGCAGTGTCGCAGCCTGCCGCACGCGTCGCGCCTCGTCGACGGCGGTTTGACGTTGCAGATACTCGGTGAGGTCCAGGTAGCTGTCGGCGAATTTGCCGAGCGCGGCATTGGCACGCGACCGAAGCTTGAACAACGGCGGCACGCGCCGCGGTGGCATGTCGGCGGCGCCATTACGCAACAGGTCGTTCAACGTTGTCAGTGCACGCGAGGGATGTCCTTCCTGGAGGTCGATACGCGCGAGCGCCGCCCGCGCCTGCTTGGCGACATCTTTCGAATCGGCCGCGGTGAAGACTCGCAACGCGTCGTTGCACCGGCGCCGGGCTTCCTTCAACTCGCCGCTATCGATCTGCAATCCGCAGATATCGAGGTCGGCAAACGCCACGCCCATGGCGTCCTTGAGCGTCACGCTCAGTTCGCGTGCTTTCTTGTATTCCTCGATCGCTGCATGAAAATCGCGGATCTCGGTGAGAATCGTGCCGCGCAAGTACCTGGAAACCGACAGGGCCAACGTGGCGCCCTGCGCGGTGTTCCAATCGATGACTTCCGCATTGAGCGCCAGTGCCTGCGCGTAGTCGCCCATGTCGCGCATGGCGGATGACAGCGCCGAGGCCGCGAGCATCCGCTGTTCCAGCCGGCCGGACATCACGCTGCTTTCATAGGCATGCATCAGATTGACGATTGCGAGGTCCGCGTGGTCCTGACGAATCTGCAGAATGCCGAGAGTGATCCGCAGGCAGGATTCGGCAATGGAATCGCGTGCCTGGCGCGCATGCGCCGCGTCGATCGACTTGATCGCGGCGTCGATGCCGGCGTGGTCGTAAATGTTTTCGGCGTGCAGGGACAGCAGCTCGAGGTGAATCACGTTGTTGGATTCCGGCACGAGTTTCAAGCCGGCGAGTGCCGATGCGCGCGCGTCGCCATCGAGCTCGAGCACCGAGTAGCTCTGCGCCTGGACCGCCAGCAGCGCGGCGACCCGCATCGGATCCCGGAGCGCCGCCTTGTTCGCAAGGTCCAGCTCCGCTTGCACCTGAGGCAAGGCGGCAGTCGCGTCCCGAGCGGCGAGTGTCTGCAGACGCTGTATCGTCGGGTCCGCGCTCTGAAAACACGCCGCCTGCACGAAGCTCCCAATCCACAGACTCGTCAACGCGAAAGCGGCGCGTAAGAGTTTCCCGGAGCGGGACGCTGCACGGCTCTCACGGTAAGGGTGGCGAGACATTTGGACTGAGCATAAGGCGGCGCAACCACCACGCGCGTCCGCGAAATTCACGAAACCGGCGCAGCCGGAGCCACGCGGTTCACACTTGCTCAATACAGTGTGCGCCCGCTCACATTTTGCCGCGCGCGAACAGCCCGGCCTCGACGCCGGGGGACGTCCCTGTCCCGATGCACTCCGTTGTTATTCGCGAGCCAGCTCGCAATCGTTCTTGTCGTGGTGCCGGCGATGGCCATGCTTGCCGTGGCCTTCGTCTTCGTCGTCGCAATCGAGCAGCGGCGCGACATGCAGCACGATGAACTCGTTGTTGTCGGCGACGCCGAATTCCCGGCCGTTCGAGCCCGGGTAGTTGTTGTCGTCGATGACCAACAAACGATTGTTGTCGAGCACCAGCACGTCTTCGATCGTGTTGAATGGGAACGTGAACACCGTATTCGCGCGGCCGTCTTCTGCAACGTCGCGCGGGTCATAGATGTTCATGAGATCGACAACTTCTTCCTTGATGAGCATGCCGCTGGCGTCGATTTCATCGAGATCGATGCGGTAGATCTTCTTGAGCCGCGCCGGGTTCGTCTGGCGCGGATCGGACGCGTCGCCCTGCCCCTGGTCGCGCTCGATGATGACGAACTCGCGGTCGGTGAGCGCCGTCATGTCGCCGATGGAATTGGCGGGCGCGTCAATCAGGTATGCAAAGGTCTTTCCGGTGTACCTGTGCGCGCCCAGTGAAAACTCGTTGATCAGCAGCCGTGTGCGGTTCGGATCGCCGTTGATGGCCTTCTCCAGCAGCGCGTAGAGCTTCGTGCCGCTCTTGTTGAGCGCCATGCCTTCGAAGCCGCCCGAGTCCGGCAGGTTTGCCGCGAGTGTGCGCTGCGGATTGCTGACGGATTGCACGAGCGGATTCGTTTCCGGGCCGCCGAGCGTGCTCGGGAAGGCGCGGAAGTTAGGCAGCGGGATGGGGGCTTCCAGGACGCGGCCGAATTGATCCGTATGCAGCAGGTACGGGCCGAATTCGTCGCCGAACCAGAACGTGCCGTCTGGCGCGCGGCGGAAGGATTCGATGTCGAAGTCGGCGCCTGTCAGCAGTCGGCCGGCCTTGATCGAGGGATCCACCGGGATCGGCGCACCGCCGGCGGTGGGCGTGTTCGGGTAGGTAGCGCCGTCAGCGACGATCTGGAATGGCACTTTCCGATAAGGATCGCGCAGCGTCATGAAGCTGTCCGGCGTGAATCCGGCGAGCTCCTCGCCCGTGAAGCGATTGACCGGCGTCACGTCGCCGGTTTCGAAGTTCGGCTTCATCGCGCTGACGCGCAGCAGCGCATCGGCCGAGTTCGCCTTGGCGCCGAAGCCGTTATCGGACATCACGAGGTACGTGCCCTTCTTCGGGCCAGGCAGCACGGCCGAGAAACCCTGGACCGGCTGCTTGTTGATGAGTGGCAGCACCTTGCCGTTCGCGCCCGAGGCGAACTGGCCGGAGGTCGGACCGGTAGAGAACGTGTCTGCCGGCAATACCGCGCGGTCGAGCAACTCGGCGGCGATCGCAGAATTGCCGAGTAGAGCGGAAGCGACGAGTGCGATCATGGCACTGACGCGAGAGCGGATGAGATGCATGTACTGACTCCAGCGCGCACCGACAGCCAACCTGGCCCGTCGTCAACAAGCGGCGCGGGCGAGATGCTCGGCGAGTTGTGTTTCGAGTGAATGAAGGTTCGCTGACGAGTTCGTGGAGCTGCACACTTGGCATTGACTCACCACCACGCAACGCGTAGTGGAGGGAACGATGAATATCCTGATCTTTGGCGCCACCGGTATGGTCGGCCAAGCCGTTCTGCGTGAATGCCTCGCAGCCAGCGACGTGGGTCGTGTTGTGGCCGTTGTGCGTCGACCCACGGGCGTCGTGCACGAACGCCTGTCGGAGCTCGTGGCGCCCGACCTCACCAACCTCGAGCCGTATCGCGGTCGGCTCGCGCCGTTCGACGCGTGTTTCTTTTGCCTGGGTGTTTCGTCCGTAGGCATGAACGAGGAAGACTACACACGCGTGACGTACGCCCTGACCATGAGCGTGGCGCGGCTTCTCGTGCGTGAGAATCCGCAGATGGTTTTCACCTACGTCTCCGGCGCGGGCACCGACAGCACCGCCGAGGGCAAACGGATGTGGTCTCGCGTCAAGGGACGCACGGAGAACGCGCTGATCGCGCTCGGTTTCAAAGGCGCATACATGTTTCGCCCCGGCATCATCCAGCCTCTGCACGCCGTGCGCTCCAAGACGGCCGCGTATCGCGTGACTTATGACTTGGCAAAACCCCTGTTCGTGATCATCCGGACATTCTGGCCGCGATCGATCGTGACGTCCGAGCAGGTCGGACTCGCAATGCTCAACGTGGTTCGGCGCGGATACGCGCTCGCGATCCTCGAAGTGCCGGACATCCAGGAAGCGAGTCACTAGCCAGCGACAACGGGAAACAAACCCGTCACGCGATTGCAAAAACGCGGGTTCACGCTCCGACCTTCGCCGCGTACGGCGACCGCTTCGTCACCGCTAAGGAGCAGCACCATGACGCCATTCGATCGCCGCTCGTTTCTCAAGTTACTGAGCAGCACCGCCGTCACGTCGACCTTCATGGAGAGCATCGCCAAAGCATCGGCGGTGTCCGCTTTCTCGCGCTCCGGAACGATCGACGACGTCAAACACGTGGTGATCCTCATGCAGGAGAACCGCGCGTTCGATCACTACTTCGGAACGATGCGCGGCGTGCGCGGCTTCGGCGATCCGCACCCGGCAACGCTGCCGAACGGCAAGCCGGTCTGGTATCAACCAAATGGCAGCGGATTCGTGCTGCCCTACCATCCCACCTCCGACGCCTTCGGCGATCAGTACCTGGTCGACACCGCCCACGACTGGAACGACACGCACGAGGCGTGGAACGGCGGCAAGTACGACCGGTGGATCCCCACCAAGTCGCCACAGACGATGGCGTACTACACGCGCCGCGACATCCCGTTCCACCACGCGCTCGCCGACGCATTCACGATCTGCGACGGCTACCACTGCTCGTTCCTCGGCGCCACCGATCCGAACCGGTACCACATGTGGACCGGCTGGGTCGGCAACGACGGTCTTGGCGGCGGCCCGGTCATCAACAACGCGGAGGCGGGTTACGACTGGTCTACCTACCCCGAGCGGCTCGAGCGCGCGGGCATCTCGTGGAAGATCTACCAGGATAGTGGCGTCGGCCTCGACGGACCCGGCTTCTGGGGCTGGACGAGCGACCCGTACATCGGCAACTACGGCGACAACTCGCTCCTGTACTTCCACCAATACCAGAACGCGCTGCCGGGCTCCCCCCTCTACGAGAAGGCGCGCCGCGGCACCAACATCAATGTGCCCGGGACACCGTTCGATGCCCTCTTCGACGATCTGCGCAAGGATGTCGGCAAAGACCAGTTGCCGCAGGTGTCATGGATAGTCGCTCCTGAGGCTTTCACCGAGCACGGCAACTGGCCGGCGAACACCGGTGCGTGGTACGTCGCCCAGGTGCTCGATGCGCTCACGTCGAATCCCGAGGTGTGGAGCAAGACCGCGCTGTTCGTGATGTACGACGAGAACGACGGCTTCTTCGATCACGTGGTTCCGCCGACGCCGCCGCGCACCGCCGCGGACGGCGCATCCACCGTCGATGCGAGCGACGAGATATACGCAGGGGATCCCGATCATCCGTCCGGTCCGTATGGCCTCGGAGTTCGGGTCCCGATGATCGTAGTTTCGCCGTGGAGCAAGGGTGGCTATGTGTGCTCGGAGGTGTTCGATCACACCTCGTTGATTCGTTTCCTCGAGCGCCGCTTCGCGCCGCACCATCCCGGTCTGATCGAGACCAACATCACGCAGTGGCGCAGGACAGTGTGCGGCGATCTCACGTCGGCCTTCGACTTCTCCAACTCGCGTGCGGCACCGGTCGAGCTGCCGGACACGACTGGCTACCTGCCGCTGAGCCGCGATCGATTTCCGGACTACGTGCCCGAGCCGCCGTCCCAGCAATCGCTGCCCAAACAAGAGCGAGGGTTACGGCGTGCACGCGCATTGCCGTACGCCCTCGACGTCGATGCCAACGTGTTCGATCACGGCGGCGGTGGGCTTCGGCTCGAGTTCAAGAACAGAGGCAAGGCCGGCGCATGCTTCCAGGTTCGCTCCGGCATCGGCGCAGAAGGACCGTGGACCTACACCGTCGAGGCGGGCAAGTCGCTCGCCAACAAGTGGGCACTCGGCCAAGCCCACGGAAAGTATGACCTCTCGGTGTTCGGGCCCAACGGCTTCCTGCGTCGCTACCGCGGCAAGGTAGACCGGGACGCCGCCGATCTCGATGTCAACGTACGCCTCGACGTCCGCGACTACGCGCTCATCGTGCGCGTGACGAACCAGACGCGGAAAACGTGCCGCGTGCGCATCGAGAACGGGTACGGCGAGCGCGCCATCGTAGATTGGCTGCCACGCGGCCGCGCGCTCGAGAAGCGCGTGTCGCTCAAGTCGAGCTACGGCTGGTACGACGTGGCGGTTCGCGCGGAAGGCGACGGAGACTTTCTGCGCCGTGCGGCAGGGCATCTGGAAAACGGCAGGGACAGCGCGAGCGATCCGGCGTTTGGAGCGCGCCTTTGATCGCAATGTAATAGGCTCGAGGACCGCGAGCGCGTAGGCTCGCGGTCCATGAGCGCAGGCCTTACAACCACGCCACCCATCGTGCGGCAGTTCCGCCAGATCGTCGTCTGGCCCGTGCAACTCATGCCTATAAAGGCGGGTGCGCCCGTGCAGTGCCACTGGGAAGCGCTCGAGAAAGTGAAGGACGGCAATCCGTGGCAGCGCTGGCGCGGCAAGTTCAACATCGGCGAGACCGAGGATTTCCGCGAACGTCACTACAAGGAGTTCGTGACGTTCCTGCCATTCGTGCAGCGGTTCCTGTATGGCTCGCCCGCGGGCCAGGAAAAGTCCGAAGATTCCGGCGTCTCGAGTATCCGTGTCTATCGGCGCAACGACGTTGCCTCGGCCCGTCTCACGTTCGCGGACGGCTGGGCGCATGAGTGCGCGATCCATCGTTGCGATCTCTATTTCTTCCACGACGCGGACGTCCTGATCCTCGTGCTGGAGATCAGCTCGAGCGAGTTGCCGCTCGATCGCGCGCAGGACCTGCTGTTCCGCTTTGCCCGCGCCTATCCCGCGTTCTGGGAGAAGGACGGTTCGCCGGGCAATTGCCTGCGCAAGGTGGAGTGGCTCGACGGCCGCGGCGCGGTGCTCGCGACTTCCGATCACGGAGACAAGGAGCGCTACATCGATCACGTGGCGCGCAACCGCACGCCCTGCCTCGCCTCGCACTGGAGCTGGCTGATCCAGCCGCTCGGTTTGGAGATGCCCGGACAGTCGGCGTCGCTGAAATTCCGGCAGCTCGAGTATTACCGCATGCCGTTCATGGCGTACCTCTCGCTCGATGACCCCCACCGCCTCACGCGCGCGGATTTCGTGCGCCTGGCGTACGTGACGCGACCCGGCCCATCCGAGGAGCTCGAGTTCTCCGAAGCGTCGCTCGAGCAATTCGAGACCAACTACTGCGACGATCGATACTGGGGACGCTCGGGCGGGCGCAACAAGGGTGACACGCGGCTGGTGTGCACCGGGCGCACGATCGCGCTCGTGGGCGAGCACGAAAACTCGTTCTTCTCCGGATTCGAAACCGGGCTGCTCGCGCAATTCCGTCATCAATACTTCCTGCTGTTCCTCATCGCGCATTTCAACAAGGCCGCGTTGCTGTCGATGTCCGACGAGCTCGCGGTCGCGATGAATCGGCTGAGCGTGGGCGAAACGGAATCCGTGAAGGAGTTCAAGCGCACCATCCGCCAGTCCATGGAAGTATTCCTGCGGTTCACGCACCGCTACTGGTTCCACGCGGTCTCGAACCAGGACCAGGCGCGGATGCTGTTCCGGCGCATGCGCGAGCATCTGCGCCTCGACGAGCTCTATGAAGAAGTGCGCACCGAGGCCATGGACATGTCCACCTACCTGGATACCGACAGTGTGCGCCGCCAGGCCAACACCGTGTTGCGCCTCACCGTCGTGACGATCTTCAGTCTCATCGGCACCATCGCCACCGGGTTCCTCGGCATGAACCTGCTGTCAGAAGCCGACAAGCCGCTGCTCTACCGCATCGGGCTGTTCCTGCTCGTGAGCGCCGCGACCGTTACCGTGACGGGGATCATGATCGTGAAGTCCAAGCGGCTCGCGGACTTCATCGATGCGCTGTCGAACGATCGGATCGGGTGGCGAAGGAAGTGGCTGGAGTGGAAGAAGGTTTGGTAGACGCCAACTTCCAGGTACCCGTCCTCTTTGACTACGCCGCCACGTTCACGTGGGCGGTCAGCGGCTCGATTGTCGCCATCCGCAAGCGTTTCGACATCGTCGGGGTATTCATCCTGGCGCTGCTGACGGCCATCGGCGGCGGCCTGCTGCGCGACGCCGTGTTCTTGAACCGCACGCCCGTGTTCCTGCTCGACCCCGCCTATCTATCGCTGATCGTGGCCGCCACCGTCGTCACGTCGGTGTTTGCGCGATATCTGCGCAATCTCATCGGCCCCGACACGGTGCAGAAGGTCGTCGACTACATCGATGCGCTCGGCACGCCCGCCTTTGCCGTGTTCGGCATGGAGCTCGCCGAGCGCGCCGGTCTGCCGCTGGTCGCGATCGTGTTCGTGGGCGTTGCCAACGGCGCGGCGGGCGGCCTGCTGCGCGATGTGGTGATGCGGGAGATCCCGGCGCAGATGCGCCCTGGACAGTATGCATCGCTGACGCTGCTGGCGGCCTGCGGTGTCTATCTATTGTTGACGCTGAACCTCGCGTTCACTCCGATGCTCGCCGCGTGGATCACCGTGGGCGCTTTCTTCCTGGCACGCGTGCTCACGATACGGTTCAACTGGCGGACGCGGTCGGTGTGGGACGACGACTCCCAAGCGCAGTAAGTCATCCTCATTCGGGCGGGATTCGGTCCTGGTACTTCGCCAGCCAGGATTTGAAGTCGAGCAGCTCGGGGTTCAATGAGCGCGACGTGTCCAGGCTGCGCGCGCCCGCGAACTCCTTCTCGAACTCCGCGTAGTACTGGAACATGTTGCCGAGATCGTCCGCGCCCGGGAAACCGATGCCGCGAAACACCTCGGGACTCACCGCGTTATAGCCCACTTCTTTGCCGAGCGCCTTGGACATGTCGGCCGCCATCTGTGCGCCCGTAACATGATCGCCCGCGATTCCCACACGCTTGCCGATCCATGTCTTACCCTGCTTGAAGATGCCGAACGCGCACTTGCCGATATCTTCGGCCGCGATGCCGGACAAACGCGATTTGCCCATCGGCAGCGTGATGCTGAACTTTCCGTCCGGCCCCTTCTTCGGTCCCATGCCGAAGTAGATGAAGTTTTCCCAGTAGAAGGTCGTGAGCAGGTATGTCGTCGGCACGCCCGCCTCCGCAAACTGCGCGTCCGCCTCGCCCTTCGCGTCGAAGTGCGGCACCTTGTATTTCTCCATGAGCGTCGGCATGCGCGTATCCGAGAGCGGCACGAGCTTGCGCGTGTCTTCGAGCGTCGACCAGACCACGTGCGTAAGCTTCGCCGCCTTCGCGGCCTGCGCCATGTTGCGCGCCTGGCTCACTTCTTTGGCGGGTGTCATGTGTTCCCAGTAGTTGGTGACGCAGAACGCGCCGTACGCACCTTCGAACGCCTTTGCGAGCGAGGCTTCGTTGTCGAGATCCGCCTCGACCACCTCGGCGCCGAGCTTGCGCAGTGCCGCCGCCTTGTCGCCGCTCGCCTTGCGCGTGATGGCGCGGGCACGGAAGCCGCCGGAAGGATCGGCAAGGATGGCACGGACGAGGCCGCCGCCCTGGGAACCGGTTGCGCCGACCACGGCGATGATTCTGGAATTGGACATCAGTGATCTCCGGGTTTGCCCAGCAGGTTGGCACGCATGGGCTGATAGCCTGCGCGAATCTTGTGTACACCATATAGCAACGGGCGCAAGACCTCCGCCGGCCGGCGCGCCCAGCTCGCCCAGGCGAGCGGGGTTTCGCCGCGCGCATCCTGACGCTCGCGGTCAGCACCCGCCGCGAGCAGCATTTCAATCGTACCCGGTGTTCCGAACACCGCGGCCCGATGCAACGGAGTTTCGCCCCGCGTCCTGCTGTCGCGCATGAACGAGCCGGTCTCAACACCCGGAGTGGTTGCGGCGTTCGCGTCGGCGCCGGCACGAAGGAGCACCTGGGCGACCAGGTCGTAGCGAAGGCGGTCGTCGTTCGTCAACGCGGAGTGCAGCGGTGTCTCGCCGGTTTCCGGATCTGTATAGAGAGGGTTCGCGCCGCTTTCGAGCAGGAACTCACAGAGTTGCCAGTGACCATGAAATGCGGCCGCGTTGAGACCCAGGTCCGGCCCGAGCGTCGTCAATGGCAGACCAGACCTAAGCAGCAAGCGACACGCCGTGACGTCCCCAAAGTAGTTGCACCAAACGAGCAGCTTCTGGCCGTGTTCCTGGAAGATCGCCGGGCCGTCGCTTGCGGCGCGCAACGTCTCGACCAGGTCCGTGCGTCCGTTCTCGATGCGGCGCAAGAGTTCGGTGACTTGCATGGGTCGTCTCCAGCGAATCAATGTTTAATCGGACCGTGAATCGCACCTCGCAAGAGCGCCTTCAAAAGGGCGTCCTCACGTTGATAGGTAGACCAGCACCTCGGCGGACCGCGCCACGCTGTCCTCGTTCATGATCATTGCGCTCACATACGGCCCCATCACCGGCGTGTGCAGGATGTGCGCGAGGTCGCGACCCCCGAGCCGCGGCAGGCCGTTGTTCGATTTGAGATCGCTCGTCCCGAGCACGTTCAGCCGCTGTTGCTCGACACCAGATTCGCATTCCGTGTCGAAGTTGAAGAAGCAATCGGCCGCGCCGACCACACCGACTCCCGCCGCAAACGGATACAGCGAGAACGACAGCCGCAACGAGAAGCCGCGCATCGTCGTGCTGTTGAGCGAGTCCGAGATCAGGTAGGCGGAGAGTTTGCGATAGCCGTCGATGTTGACTGGCGGCGTACCGATGCCGGAGTGCGGCGGAACCACACGCTTGCTGATGAGTGTCTTCACCGACGTGCAGGCCTTGTTACAGGTGGCGGCGAAGATTGGCGCGACTCGAAGCGACTCCAGTTCGGCTTCGGGAAGGTCGATCAGCACCACGGGGCGGTGTGCGTTGCCCTTCTTCCCTCGGCCTGCGGGCTTCCTGGTGGTCTTGGCAGATTTCCCGGCCATAAATACTCCCTTCAGATTGCGAAATACATTGATGCGGCTGTCGAGGCGAGCGAAAGACGTTCCGGCTGGAACGTCCACGAAACAGGCCGTCAGACGTATGCAGCGGCGATGAGGAGCAATGCGCGGCAACTGGGTCGCATGGCCCGCGTACTTTACTTCATCCTGCCGCGAGACGGCTCTCTCAGCCAGCTCCGACTTTCTTTGCGGACACCATGTTTGGATTGGGAAGCGGGTCTGGCGCCTCAGACTTGAGCCAGCAGTCCCCGCCACCAAATGCATCGGGCCTTTTTACGAACGTCATCGCTTTGCAGGCAGCATTTCCAGAGCACAACGTCGAGCATTCCTCGGGAGTGCCCAACAGATGTGGCAAGTTGGAAAAATCGCTCTTCGGACGATCGAATCCGTACTCGAGCGGCCCCATGAGGTCCGGCTTGCTGGTCAGGAGTTGCGCGGGACTCGCAGAGAAAACTGCGGCGAAGACGGCAAATGCTCCGCCCGCCTTCATCCAGTTCGAAACCGTCACTTCGATCGACCCCGGGATCATCACGGCAACCCCCGCGGCTGCGAGCGCGAGCACAACCCTGAAGACCGTGTACTGCCAATAGGTTGGCTGCGGAAATGCAACCGCCAGGACGAGCATCGTAACGATGAACACCACGCCAAAAATGAAAATGGCCAGTCTCTCGTGACCCTTGGACATGTGCGTCCTCCCGGACTGAGTCAGTGCCTAACTATAGGCAGACCGCACGCGTATGCAACCTTAGTAGTCGACTTTGCCGAACCGGGCGATTCCCTGGTTGTGCCCGGGCGGGTCTAACACCGATTCATCGAGCGGCAGCGGTTCCCCCAGCCAATGCGCGAGCGTCGTGTGGTCCGCGAGGTCGTCATCGGTGAGCGGATGGATCAGGCAGGTTAGCCCTGTCCCCTTGAGGATCTCCGTAATGCGCGGCACCGCCGATGCATAGAACTGAATCTCGAACTGAGGCTTGGGATGCGGACCCACTCCCCTGTCGTACATCTGGCCCACCAGCACCAGGTCCGCGAACGTGCCGCCCGCCAGCATGTCGCTGAGCTCCTGGTGCAATCGTTCTGCCACGTCCCAGCTCTCCCGGTCGTAGTACACGTGCGCGTGCCAAGGATCGGTGGGATTCGTCATACCGCGGTGGCGGGTTCCGTGATCAGTGGCGACTCGGTGCGCTGCAACTCCGCCGCGATTTTCTCCATGCCGCGCATGGCGCGCAAATGATTGCGGCCCGCGATCTTCATGACGTCTTCATCCGAATACCCGCGCTTCAACAGCTCCGCGAACAGGTATGGATATCGCGTGACGTTGGCGAGCCCGGGCACCATTGAAGCTTCCTTGACGTCGTAATAGTCCGCGCCAATCCCGATGTGATCGATGCCCGCCACCTTGCGGATGTGATCGATGTGGTCCGCGACGTCGCCGATCGTGGGCTGCGTCAACGTCGACGCTTCCCAATTCTCGAGGGCCTTCTTGATTGCCGCATCGTCCATGCCACGCGCATGCAGCTCGCGCTGCTTGTCGTCGCGCTTCTGTGTCCAGGCCAAGCCATCGCGCGCGACGAACTCGCGAATGAAATTGACGTGGACCACCCCGCCGTTATCGCGCACCAGCGCGAGGACGTCGTCCGGCACATTGCGCGGATGCGGGTTGATCGCGAATGCGCTCGAGTGCGAGAAGATCACGGGCGCGCGGGTTGCACGCAATGCGTCGCGCATCGTGTCCGCGCTCACGTGCGAGAGGTCCACGAACATCCCGAGGCGGTTCATCTCGCGAACCAGCTTCGTGCCAAGATCCGTGAGCCCCAGGTGTTCGGAGCGGTCGGTGGCGGCGTCCGCCCAGTCGATATTGTCCCAGTGCGTGAGCGTCATGTAGCGCGCGCCGAGTGCGTGGAAGATGCGCAGCGCGGCGGGAGAGTTCTCGATCATGTGGCCGCCTTCGACGCCCATGAGGCAGGCGATGCGGCCGGCTTTGCGAATGCGCTCGATGTCGTCCGCCGTACGCGCCTGTTCGAAGTCTTTGTTAGAGGCGATGATGCGCAACGCCACGTCGAACTCGCGCAGCGCCTCGTGCAGCGAAACGTGGGTGTTCTGCGTTGCCGACTCCACGAAGATCGACCAGTACTGCACGCCCACCCGGCCTTCGCGCAGGGCCGGAACGTCGGCGCACAACGTGGGTTGACGCACGCCGAGGTCGAACTTGGAGACGTCGCCGCCATTCAACTCGATGAACATCGACGGCAGATCGTTGTGGCTATCAATCAACGGTGCCTTGTCCAACAAGGTGCGGGCGCGGTCGAGGAAAGCGGCGCTGGAAGACGGGTCCGCAGCCAAAGCGCGGGAGGCGGTGCTGAGCGCAACTGCGCTCAAGGCCGCGTGGGAAACGAATTCGCGGCGAGTCGTCATGGCGGTGCGCCTTCGAGTGGGAGACCGCGTGCAGTGTAGGCGCTGAGATAGGCAAATCCCACAGCGCGTGGCTTTTCAGGAGCTCCGCCGAGGAGACGGCGTCCTGCGGTTGACTTCGTTGAGTCGCCAACCGCGAGGGCCGTCTCCCTGCCCCGCTAGCTACCGATCACTTCGGGTAGAGAATGACTGGGATCTCCGTCACCACATCGATCGGCAGATTGTTCCGTTTCGCCGCCTCGCGTATCGCAGCCTCGTTCGGACCGGTGTAGACGCAGAACGTCTTCGTCTTGTCGGGATTGGCGTAGGAATGTTCCCAGGTGACGCCCAACTCCTTGTTGTTGTCGTTCACCATCTTCTTGACCTCCGGGGTCACGCCGTCGAGGGCGCCCACGGGGAAGGTTCTCTGGATAATGTAGCGCCGAGGGGCCGGCAAGGGCACGACGGCTTCACGATTTGCGTTCATCTCATCTCCGTAAACATTTGGGTGCCGGGAGAGATTAGACGCGCAGCGATGCATTTCGAATGACTGTCCGTCCGGCGTTCTTGCTCGATCGTGCGGAATCGTCCCACTTGAAAAGCCAACCGCAATGAGCCGTCTGGCGCTTCGAATCCGTCTTGATGACTAAGAGAGGTGCTTCGATGCGAACTCAAGCGAAGGTTGCTTCAAGTGTGTTGGTCCTCGTGGTGTTGCTCATCGCACCGGCGCAAGCCGATGTATGGGATGGCAATGACGACCAAAGCAGTAAACCGCACGATCTGACGCAGGGATCCGATGAAGCGCACGACCTTGCTGCGCGACCCGGCCCTGTCGCCGATGTCGACTGGTCGCGAGTCCCACAAGAGGCCTACAGCTCTTACGAAGTGACGATTGACGGTGTGGCATCGCAAGTAGAAACGCTCGAACTCACGCGCCTCGATGCATCCGGCAGCACGTTGTTGCAAACCGCGGCCGCGCCCAATGTCGTTGGAGGTACATCGCGCGTGCTCGAATGGAAGAACGGCAGCTCGCCTGCGTTCGGCCTGATTCGTGTGCAAGGCGCGGCGTGTGGGGCAACCTGCGGCAAGGACGCCGCGTATCGGATTCGCGCGGTGGAGACCACCATTGCGGTACCGAGGTTCAACAATACCGGTACGCAAATGACTACATTGCTGATCCAGAACACGCGGCCGACTGCGCGCTCGGTGACTGTGTATTTCTGGTCTGGGTTTGGAAACCTGCTGAGCGCTTCTACTTCTACGTTTTCCGTTGCGGCACATGGGCTGGCGGTCTTGAACACGAGCATTCCTGCTACCAATTCCCTCGGCTCAATCACCATCGCACACGACGCGGGTTATGGCGGGCTGGCCGTGAAAGCGACTACGACGGAATCTGCCACTGGATTCAGCTTTGACACCCTGGGAACCTACAAACCCCGCTGAGCCTCGTTGCACACCCGTCGCGCAACTGCAGTCCATGGTGCGCGAATAGAGCGCATCACTGAGCGCAGCGCGATGGTGTCGCCCCATCTCTCCGTGAGCGATGTATTCTTCGTCACCATAGGTTGTCGACAGAATAACTTGCTGATTGGGAGCACCTTATGAAATGCATACGGAGCCTACCGCTGAGCGGTGCGCTGATGATTCTCTCGTGGGTGGCCGTCGCTCAGGAAGAACCCGGCCAATTGGAAGAAGTGATCGTTACCTCCGAACGCAGGGCCGAGAACATCCGGGACGTGCCGAATTCGGTGTCGACCGTGAGCGCCGCGGATCTCGAAGTACTGTCCACCGGAGGCCAGGACGTGCGTCTGCTGGCGGCGCGTGTCCCGAGTCTCAACGTCGAGTCGTCATTCGGTCGCGCGTTCCCGCGCTTCTACATTCGCGGCTACGGCAACGGCGATTTTCGCCTGAACGCGTCGCAGCCCGTCTCGCTCATCTACGACGATGTCGTGCAGGAAAATCCGATCCTCAAGGGCTTCCCCATTTTCGATCTGGAACAGATCGAAGTGCTGCGCGGACCCCAGGGCACCTTGTTCGGCCGCAACACGCCGGGCGGCGTGGTCAAGTTCGACTCGGTCAAGCCCGATTCCGACTTCGGCGGCTATGTGAACGTGTCCGATGCCACGTTCAGCACCGCGAACCTCGAAGGCGCCATCAACATTCCCTTCGGCGAAGGTTGGGCGGTCCGCTTCTCGGGGCTCTATCAACATCGGGACGACTACGTCGGCAACGCGCTCACCGACGAGGACGACATCTACGAGGGCTACAACGATCGTGCCGCGCGCGTGCAGCTGCAGTACGAGCCCGGCGAAAACTTCAGCGCCTTGTTCAACGCGCACATGCGCAATCTGGACGGCACCGCGCGCCTGTTCCGCGCCAACATCATCGAGACCGGCACGAACGATCTCGTCGATGGCCAGGATGAAGACAGCCCCATCTTCGCCGACGGCCAAAACCGGCAGGAGCTGAACATCAAGGGTGGCAACATCCGCCTGCGCTGGGATTTCGGCAATCTGGCGCTGTATTCGATCACCGGCTATGAATCGATGGATGCGTACAGCCGCGGCGATATCGATGGTGGCTTCGGGTGCGGATTCTGCGGCTTGCCGAACGGTCCGGGCTTCATCCCGTTCGCGAGCGAAACGGCGGACGCGATCCCCACGCTCGATCAGTTCACCCAGGAAGTGCGCCTGGAATCGCAGCTCGAGGGTGCGATCAACTGGCAGGCGGGCGTGTACTACTTCGATGAGGACTACGACACCGAGTTCTTCTCATACGACAGCCTCGCCGGCGGCGTGCAGAACCAGTATCTGCGTGCGAACCAGACCAACAAGGCCTGGGCGGTGTTCGGT
>DATHJZ010000152.1:0-47938 GCA_035286365.1 Steroidobacteraceae bacterium
GCATGGCGCGACATTTCCCACGCTTTACGCGCTTCCTGCTGGTGCGTGCGAATCGCGGCTCGCGGCCCGAGCCGCGAGGGCCCGCTAGTTAGCGGGCGGAATCTCCGCCATCGACCGGTAGACGGTACGGCCATGCTCCCGGGCGATCGCCATCATCTCGTCCGCGCCGGCCGAAGCGCCGCCGATGCGCAACACGCCGTCGCATCTCGCAACCACGCGCCGCGAGATCGGCTGGAAGATTTCATTGAAAACGGAGTCGCCGATCGTCTTCGATCCAGCGTGTTCGATGAGCGGCAGCGCATACCATTCGCCCAGCACGGGCAAGTGACCCAGGCGAAAGAGCGCGAGCGATGTGTCCAGCATCGCATCGACGTTTTTCTGAATGAGCGCCGGATCGTCATTGGTGCCGGATCGATAGGGGCCGGCAACGAGGATCATCAATGCGGGCACTCGAGTATTTCTCCTTTACTTCGCCGCAGCGGCGCGCGGCATTTCGCGGCCGGCGAAGAAAGTGTGCGTCACCTGCGCCTTGCGCACCGCTTCCGCCGCGGTTTCCTTCGTAAAGGTTCGGTCCAGCACGACGACGTCGGCGGCCTTGCCGACCACGAGTGAGCCGATTTCCGCGTCCCGGCCGATGAGACGCGCAGCGTTGATCGTGTAGGCGGTGAGCATTTCATCGAGCGTCAGGGCTTCCTTCACATTGAGCGGGCCGAGTTCGGGCTTTTCCGGATTTACGCGCGACATGGCGGTGGCCATGGCTGCGAACGGGTTGAAGGAGCTCACGTCCCAGTCGCTGCCGCCAGCGATGACGGCGTGATTGTCGGCGAGCGAACGCCCCAGGTACTGGCGCGCCATGCGCTCAGGCCCGAGCCAGGGCGTGAGCGCGTCGATGCTGTAGTTGTCGGGCTGCGCCCACAGCAGTTGCAGTGACGCGAGCACGTCCAGGGCCGCGAAGCGCGGCAGGTCGGCGGCATCGATGAGCTGCAGGTGCGCGATGCTGTAGAGCCGCTTCGAGCCGGCGGCGCGCGCGACACCGAACGCGTCGAGCGCCTCACGCACCGCGGCATCGCCGATCGCATGGACGTGCACGTTGAAGCCGTCGGCGTCGGCCTGTTTGATGAACGCCGCCATGGCGGCGGGCGCCAGATACGACTTGCCCTTGCTCGTGGCCGGGCGGCCATCGGCATTGTTGTAGGGTTCGAGCAGTGCGGCGGTCTGCGTCGGAAATTCCAGCACGCCGTCGGCGAATAGTTTGATGAAGTCGGCGCTCAGCAAGGGATCGTTGCCAACCTGGGCGCGCAGGCCCTTGAGCCGCGCGAATTCCACCGGCGTGTCGGCCCCGCTGCTCTCGAGCGCAACGGTGACGCGCGCGGTGAGTTGTTTGAGCCGCGCGAGCTCGGCGTAGGCGGCGACCGTTTCCGCGTCGGTGTTCGCCTCGAGATACGAGGTAATGCCGGCGGCGTGCAGCTGCGGCAGGATCCAGCGCAGTTTTTCCAGGCGTTTTGCAGGCGTGGGCTGGTCCATCACGGAAGTGACCAGGCCGATCGCGCCGTCGACGAGAAAACCCGTCGCCTCGCCGCGGGCGTCCCGTTCGATGCGCCCGTCGTCCGGGTTCGGTGTCTTGCGCGTGATCTTCGCGAGTGCGAGCGCGCGCGAGTTTGCCCAGCCGGTGTGGCCGTCCGAACCCCACAGAAACAGCGGCCGGTCGCGCGCGATGGCGTCGAGCTCCGGGCGGCTCGCCTTGAATCCCGCGCCATTGACGTCGGTGACGATGAGCCACTTCGAGTCCTTGTCGTTCGCGAAACAGGCCCTGATCTTGTCGGCGGCCTGCCCGATGGTGAGCTGATCGTCCTCGAGACTGCAGCCGCCGCGCACCAGCGCACCCTCGGCAACGTGGATATGGCTGTCGATGAGCCCCGGCAGCACCGTTGCGCCCGCGGCATCCACCACCTGGGTGTTGTCGCCTATCCACTGCTGCGCGCCGGCGTCGTCACCGACGAAGGCGATGCGTTCACCCGTGATGGCCAGCGCTGTCGCCTTCGGCCGGGCGGAGTCCATCGTGCGCACGTCGCCGTGCAGGATGACCACATCCGCATTCGGGTGAGGCGGCTTGGAATCGCATGCACACAATACGGCGCCGATCAACAACGCAAGTGCGGGTGTTTTCATGGCGCGACACTAGCATGCACCGCAACAACCCGCCGCGTTGCTCCGGCGTGCAGTCCTACGGAACCTGTGGGAATGGTGAGTCGAATCTCGCGGCCAATTGCCTCAGTTTTCGGGCATGTTGCGAGTGCTTCAAGCAGGCCGCGGTCTGGCGGCGATCAGTGTTGCCGCGTTCCACCTGTCGGTGTTGATGAGTCTCGATCGCTACGGCGGCGAGGCAGTGTTTCGCGAGTACACGCGCCATGGATTTCGCGGCGTCGATTTCTTCTTCATCCTCTCCGGCTTCATCATTCTCTTCGCACACTACCGGGACATCGGGATACCTGCGGCGTGGAAGGAATATGCCTATCGCCGCTTCGTGCGCGTTTTCCCGGTCTACTGGGTGTACACCGCCGGCTTCTGTGTGCTCGTGATCATCGGCGTGGGATCGAATACCGATCTGCCCGAGAGCGCGCTCGATTGGCTGACCAGCCTGTCGCTGGTGCGTTTCACGAACGTGGAGCCGCCGCTGCCGGTCGCATGGACGCTGTTTCACGAGGTCGCGTTCTACGGGATGTTCTCGCTGCTGATCTTCAGCAGGCGCTTCGGAATCGCGGCCATCGCCGCGTGGGCGATCGCGTGCATTGCTTTTTATAACTACCCCATGCCCGATGAGCGCACGCCGTTGAACGTGTATACCGCGGGATACAACCTGTTCTTCCTGCTCGGCATGGGCGCGTTCTGGCTCTATCGGCGCGCGGGGCGGGGATTCCTGGAGCTGGGCGTGGGGTTTGCGATCTTCGTGGGCGCCTGCGTGACGATGGGGCTTCCTTACAGCCTTTCACCGCCGCTGCTGGCGCTCGGGCTCGCGCTTTTGGTCGCCGGGGCCACGAAACTGGAGAAGGCCGGCCTGTTGCGGGTTCCGGAATTCCTGTTCTTCATCGGTAACGCCTCGTACACCATCTACCTCGCGCACGAGTCGCTCGAGTCGCTGCTGCTCAAGATCGCACTCGCCTCGGGATTCCATCGCGCCGTGGGGGGCGAGGTCACCTATCTGCTCGTCGTTGTGCTGACCATCGCGCTCGGGTGCGTCGCCTATCTGCTGGTCGAGAAACCCCTGCTCGCCATACTGAAGCGGCACCACAAGCGCGCCAGCACGCGCCGGGTCGCCGCTTCCCCCGCGGGCGAGGCCGGGCAACGCGAGGCGACGTAGCGCTCGGGTGCGTGACGCGCTCAGCGGCCTTCGATGTCGGCCTTGAGCCGGTCGAGCGCCTCGCTCCAGGCGCGGCGATATCCGTCGGCCTCGGCACGGGTCTGCAGGCGATCGATGCTGACCATCACCGTGCATTTCGCGCCGGCTCCGTCGAACTTGATGTCGACGGGGGTGGGCAGCGTCAGGCCTTCGTCTTCGGCGACCAGGCGCATGCTTTTGCCGGTCGTGACTTTCTTGATCGTCGCGCGGTTGCCATCGGCATTGCGCCAGTGGCCGCCTTCGATGAGTTTCAGGTCGTGCTTCGGACCGAACCAGCGGTCGAGCGCTTTCGCGGTCGCGAATGCCTCGAAACATTTCTGCGGACTCGCCTTGATGCTCTTGGTGGGGCAGATCGAGTACCCCTTCGGCTTGCCGTCTTTGGCGAGATCGCCGCGCGCGATCTCGTATTCGTTGACGATTGTCGTCACCCACCAGGCGTCAGCGATCTTCTGATCGTCGCGCATCCACACGCTCAGCGTGCGGCGGCCGAGCGCGACACCGCCGTGTTTGTCGAGCGCCTTGAACCAATCGGAAAGTGACTTGCCGGTGGCTTCCTTGCAGGACGCCTCGCTCACGGCGTGATCGGACTTGCGCTCGACTTTCATGGGCAGGGAAGCTGCGCGCAGTCCTTGCAGGGCAGCAGTGCGAGCACCGTGCCGATGATCGTGAACTGCAAGGTGTGATAGCCGCCATTGATGCAGAACAGCTTGAAGCTGCGGCGCTCGAACAGGTAGTTGATGCCGAAGCTGCCTGCGACCCACAGCAGGCCGGCGGAAAAGCCGACGGCGCTGCCAAAGATCACCGAGGGCCGTGGCCCCAGGAAGTTCGCAAAATTCCAGGCGGCGAGCAGTGCCAGGAACAGCGTAGTGCCGAAGATCACGGGCATGTTGCCGGTCTTGAGCTGCTCGTCGGTGAGCCCGGCTTCGCGTTGCCAGGCTTTGCCGAACAGGACGGGGGAGTACCAAAGGCTGCCTAACAGGAAACAGGCAACAGCGGCGACGATGATGGCGATCCAGTTGACCTCAGGCACGGGAACCTCCCTTGTTGTTGTGGCGGGAGTTTGCGCTCGATGCGCCGGTGCGTCTTGGAAAAAAGAGAAGAGGGGGACATTCCTGGTTTTCGACAAAAACGTTGTTTGCGCACATCGCTTTTGATGAAAACCAGGAATGTCCCCTCTAACGCAGCACGACGCTGCCGGAGTCGGGGCGGTCGCGGCGCGCGAGCTCGACGGGCGAAAAACCCGTGAAGCGGCGGAACTCGTTGATGAGATGCGACTGATCGTAGTAACCGCATTGCTCCGCGAGCGACGCCCACGGCACCTGGCCGTCGGCCGCATTGAGCAGCGCCAGCGCACCGCGGAAGCGATGCACGCGCGCCAGCGCCTTGGGCGACAGGCCCACCTGCTGTTGAAACAGATTGCCGAGATGCTTGCGCGTATAGCCGGTCTGCGTGGCGAGATCTTCAATGGACATGCGCCCACCGCTGGCGGCGATCCGATCCACCGCCCAGCGTACGGCGGGATGCACGATGGTGCGCGGCTTGAGCCGGGCCAGCAGCCAGCGTTCGACGCACTTGAAGCGCGCTTCGAGCGTGGGGGTATTCAGCAGCCGCTCGCGCAGGAGCAACGCACCGTCGCCGAGCGCATCCGCCAACGCGATGATCCGGTCTGACAGTCCATCCATGCGTTCGCCCAGCCAGGGAAACGTGCCGCGCGCGGTGAATGCCACGCCTAACAAGGCATTGCCATGCGGCGCTTCGGTGTCGATCGGCCCCTGGTGCAACCCGGAGTACCACACGTCGACGAACGGCACCCGCGTCTCGGGCGGCCCGGGGTCGATGCGGTACTGCGCCGGCCCCAGGTTGATCAGCAGCTGACTCTGGCCCGACGGCAGGATGCGATCGCGTTGGTAGGCGGTTTTGCCCTCGCCGTACCACATGCTCGCAACGATCTCCGCCAGGCGGGAATCGGTCTGCCAGACGCTCACGCTCCAGTGGCCGATGGGCGACTGGTGCGAGAACGTCTGCAACCGTTCAGTCATTCGTCCAGATCCACTTGAGGATCTCGGGCAGCAACGCGCCGCCATGAGCGTCCGAATGTGCACCGTCGCCCCAGTTGTGACGCAACTCGTAACGCGTGCCCAGCACGTTGTCCTTGTCCGCCTTGGCGTTGGCGTATTCGAACGCGGACAGCATCTGCTGATTCGCGAGGAACCAGCTGCCGTGTTCGTTCGACAGATCGTGTTCGCCATCCTGCAGATAGATGCGGATTGGCTTGATCGGATTCTTGCGGATCAAGGTGGGATACAGATCGCCACCCGGCACCATCGGCTTGCCGTCCGCGGCCGGCGCGTAGCCGATCGAGGTATAGCTGCCGATCATGCTGATGACGCGGCGGAAGGAGTCCGGGCGCTGCCAGGCCACGGTGAACGCGCAGATCGCGCCGCTCGACGTGCCGCCGATCACGCGCTTCTCGGGATCGTTGGTCAGGTTGTACTTCTTCGCCACCTCCGGAAGCATTTCCTCGATGAGAAAACGCGCGTAGATGTCGTTCAGCGCGTCGTACTCCTCTTTGCGATGATTCGGATTCTTCATGTCGAGATCGGTGGGGTAGGTCTCGCTGAGATTTCCGGGCGTGATGAAGATGCCGATGGTCACGGGCATCTGGCCCTTGCCGATGAGATTTTCCATGGCCTGCGGTACGCGCAAGGACCCATTCGGATTCGTGGCGCGCTGGCCGTCCTGGAACACCAGCACGTTGGCCGGTTTCTTCGGGTTGTACTGCGCGGGCACGAATATCCAGTAACGCCGCACGGTGCCGGCGATGATCTTGCTGTGGAACTCGAACGGGCCCTCGAGACGGCCTTTCGGAATACCTTCCTGCGGCAGGGAATCCGCGTTCAACGCATATTCGCCCGCGCGGCGCATCTGAGGCTTGGCTCCTTCCGCGAATTTGCAGTCCTCGGGCACAGGCTTGATGTAATAGCTCTTGTAGTTAGTGGCGGCCTTGTCCATGCAGCCGGCGAGATTCAGGATCTCCACCTTGCGGAAGTCGATGGGATGCGACTCGCTCTGCAGCGAGATGTAACCGCTGTCGATCAGCGTGCCGTCGGGCTTGGTCGTGGTGTTGTAGTTGTCGACCACGCCGCCGCCGTACTGCGGCAGTTCGTACTCGAGCACTTTCTGGCCATTGACGTAGTGCGCGATCGTTCCCGAACCGTGCACTTCGAACTCCGCGCGCACCCACTGGTCACCGTCGAAGGTGGGCGAGGCGGAGTTGAGGCAATGTTCCTTGTAGAGCTTGCCCTGGTAGACGATCTCGGTGCCCGGGCTGCACATGTTTGCCGTGGAACGCGGCTTGCCGTCGCTGTTGCCGCCCAGCAGTTGGCCCTCGATCGATATCGGGAAGGTCTGATCGCGCGGCATGGTGCGCGGATCGGGCGAGTGCAACATGGCGCCGCTGTTGCGCAAAGCCCAGTCCGGGCCGCCCGCGACCTGTTGCCCGACGAAGCGGTATTCCACCACCAGGCGGTAGTAGGAGAACGGGTCCTTATAGAAGAGGTGTCCGAACTGGTTATCGAAAGCCTTGTACTTGTCCTTGTCGTAGCGCACTTCGAGCAGGCCGTTCTCGACACGGAAGGTATTGGCGAAATTCTCGCCGACTTCGTGCTTGGCGATCTTCGGCGTCCAGCCTTTCAGATCCTTGCCGTTGAACATCACGATCCAGTCCTGCTTGTCCGCGTCGGGGTTCGCCACGGGCGTTTGCGCATGGGCGGTCAGGGCGGCCGAGGCGAGAAGCATGCTCAACGCGAGAAATCTGATACGCATTTTCATTCCTGTCTGGCAAAAGGACCTAACACGGTGCCGACGAATCCGCCGGCAACTTCCGTGCTCAATATCGAACCGTCGTCGTTTTCACGCAGCGCCTGCCATCCCCCGCCGGCGTCGTAGAAGAAGGAGTAGTTGGGGCCGTCGGCGCTGATGCGCAGTTGCAACGAGGGAGGTACCTGCGACAGCACCCGCGTGAAGCTCTGTGATTCATTGCCTGCGCTGCGCTCCAGGAAAATCTGCAGTTGCTCGCCCGAACGGCGCGCGCCGAGAAAGTACCAGTATTTCTCGTTCTGGAACGCGGCGAGTCCGGCGGCAATGCCGTTCTCCGGTGGCGCCGACAACTGCGTGCTCGCATCGAATTTCAGGTCTTCCTGGCGCCGTGCGAGGAACGAGGTGTTGCGCTTCGCGTCGAGACCGATCGGCAGCGGGTGGATGGTCAGCTTGCCGGGATTGCTGGTGGTATCGAACCAGCGCTGCTTCGGCACGTGGATCTGCAGCCACTCGGGGCCGGGCTCGGCGTAGTCGAACTCGTCGCGGTTGGTGATCGTGCTGAATGTCTTGGGCGGGGTAACGGGATCCGCGAGCCGGTTGCCGCGACTACTGACTGTTCCCGGAATCGCGGTCGCCTTCGGAAGAATGATCGGCCAGCCGTTTTTCCATTCGACCGGCAGCAGAAACGTCTCGCGGCCGGTGTTGAAGCGATATCCCTGATAGGGGCGTGACGCGAGGAACACGGCCCACCAGCTGCCGTCGGGCTTCTGCACGAGATCCGCGTGACCGGCGTTCGTCACGGGATTGGCGCGTTCAGGCGAAAGATCACGCTGCGTCAGGATGGGATTGCCCGTGAAAGGCTCGAACGGCCCCCACGGCGATTTGCCGCGGAAAATGACCTCGGAATGCCCGCGCTCGGTGCCACCTTCGGCGCACATCAGGTAGTAGTGCCCCTTGATGCGATAAAGATGCGGGCCTTCGATCCAGATCGGCTGCTTCGAGATATCGCTGCCGCCATTGACGATGACTTTGCGTGGCCCGGTGAGTTTATTGGCCGTAGTGTCGAACTGCTGGATCCAGATCGCGCGATGACCGTCGTATAGCGGCTTTCCATCGGGCGGGCCGTTGTTCACGACGTATGCCTTGCCGTCGTCGTCGAAGAAAAACGACGGATCGATGCCGTCGATTTCCTTCAGCCACACGGGATCGGACCAGGGGCCGGACGGATTCTTCGCCGTCACGAAAAAGTTGCCGCCGGCATCGACCAGCGTATTGATGACGTAGAAAATGCCATTGTGATGGTGGATAGACGGCGCGAATACGCCCCGGGAAATACCGAGCCCGTCGAAGCTGACTTTGGTTGGGTCGTTCAATGCGTGGCCGATCAATTTCCAGTGCACGAGGTCCTGGCTCTCGTGGACCGGAATTCCCGGCCAATGAGCAAAGGTTGAGTTCACCAGGTAGAACATCTTGCCGACCGCAACTACGCTCGGATCGGGGTAGTAACCCGGCAGAATGGGATTGCGGTACGAGCCGCTCGCGAGCGGGCCGGCGCGCATGGCGTCGTGCCCGGAGTATTCGAACCATTCGAACGCAACTGACTGATGCGTATCCGCGTGCGCAATGGCGGCAAGACCAACGATCGCGATGACGCAAACCGACTTCATGAACTCCCCCGGTGGTCCGCAAGCGGTAGTTTTCCACAAACCGGCCATGCCTGGGGGGAACCTCTGGCGCGCTCCTGATCGCGCTCTGCGACAATGGCGACGCAATGGACGCCCTGCTGGAACTACGCGCACGTGTTTGGCTCACGATCTGTATCGGAACCGGGGGCGGCGTCGTTGTCGCGTTGCGCCGGTGACGGGCGCGCGAATTCCCGTGCTGCTGGCTGCCGTGCGCAACGGGGAAGCATGCGCCGTCGATGAGCTGTTTGGTCTCCTGTACCCCGATCTGCGCCAGCTCGCGCATTCGCGGCTGCGGCGCAGCGGCCGATTTACGCTGCTCGATACCACCTCGCTGGTGCACGAGTCGTACCTGCGGCTTTTCAAGGCCGGCTCGCTCGAGGCCGCCGACAAAGGCCAGTTCATGGCCTACGCGGCGCGTGTCATGCGGTCCGTGGTGGTCGATTTCGTGCGGCACCGCGCCGCCGAACGACGCGGTGGCGACGCGGTGCGCGTCGAACTGGACGCCGAAGTCACCGCTCGCGCCGATCCTCGCGAGCGCGAAGTCATGCGCATCAACGAAGCGCTCGAAGAATTGAGCGCGATCGATCAACGCCTGGTGCAGGTGGTCGAAATGCGCTATTTCGCCGGCATGACCGAAGAGCAGGTCGCCGAGGCGCTGCAGCTGAGCCGGCGTTCGGTGGCGCGCGACTGGGAAAAGGCGCGCGTATTTCTCGCAACCGCGCTGGACGATCGGCAGGGCTAACTACCGGGCTGGCTGCATTCGAGCGCCGTCCCCCGGATCTGGCAGCCGTCTGGCGGGCCATACTTCTGCCAATATGGCACGAGCCCCATCTGTCGGGTGAGCTCCGCAAAGCGCGGATCGGCGCGAAACGCACGCATCTCCGGCACCCAGAAGCCGAAGTTGAAGGGAATGCCTGCGAGCTTCAGGCGCGCAGACTCCTTAAGCCATCGTCCGCTGGCAAGATAAGCGCGGTCGAGGTCACCGAGCAGCGCGTACCAGTTCATGGAGAACATCAGCATGGCGAAGGAGTCCATCGCGGCCGGCGCGCGGGCAGTCATTGCATCGAGCGCGGCGATGGCCTCGCTCCGCCGCGTGGGTTGGGCCAGCGCCTGGTGCAGGAGCCGCACGAGTTCGAGGCCGCCTGCCTGCCGGACAGCGTCCGGCAACGTCAGCGCCTGATATTCCGCGGCCTCGGCAAAACGACCCGCGCGACGCGCGATCTCGCTGTTGAGCTTTTCCACGTCTCGCGAATCGCCAGGCCATCCATGAGTCATGCTGATGTCCACGTAGTGCATGGCTTCGCCGTCATGACCCGGCTGCATGCCGAGTGCCACGGCCACCTGGATGGCCGCGCGCGGATGCGTTGGAGTAAGCCGCAGCTGCGATTGAAAGATTCCCAATGCGGCGCGCAGCCGGCCGGTGGAGTTGAGCACCGCTTCGGCGTAGCGGGCGTGAATGCGGCCCGTTCCGTCGTCAAACCCGAACGCCCTCGCAAACTGCGTTTCCGCGGCGAGCCACTCGCCGCGATGTGCCGCGATGGCGCCAATCGTGGCGAGGGCGCCAGGATGGCGAGGATTGAGTGCCAGCGCTTTGTGGACCGCTGATTCCGCCTGCGCCAGCGAGTCGGGTCGCTCATACCCATTGTCCATGAACATGATATTTGCGCCGGCGAGCACCGCGTACGCCTGGGCGAATTCTGGATCGCGTGCCGTCACGTCTTCGGTCAGCCGGACGACCTCGAGCAGGTTTTCGGACGTGGGCCGAATCATGATTCCGCGCGCCTGCAGGTATTCGCGGTAGGCGACGACGTCGCGCGTGGGCGGCGAGCTTGGTACCGAACTTTGCGCCAGGTTGTCGGCGAACGTCTCGAGGGCACGCGCAGTCTCGGCGCTCTGCTGGCGCGCCCGGTGTAGCGCGAGTCCGACGCTGACGGCGACCGTCGCGATGACCGCGGCCAGCATCGCGCTGAGCACGCGACGATTGCGCGCGGCGAATTTGCGCAGCCGATACCAGCCGGTATCACGTCGTGCGAGCACCGGAGCGCCGTGCAGGTATCGGTCGAGATCGTCGGCCAGCGCTTCCATGCTGGAATATCGTTCCGCTGTTGACGCCTTCAGTGCCTTCAACACGATGGTGTCCAGATCGCCGCGCAGGGACGGTGCGAACGCGCGGTTGCGCGCTGCTACGCTCGGCAGCGGCGGATCGGCGCGTGCCACGCTTTCTTCGGCAGCCGCGGGCGTGGCCCGCGAGGGATACGGCAATGAGCCGCTCAGCAATTGATAGAGCACGACGCCGAGTGAATAGACGTCCGTGGTGGCCGTCACCGGCGCGCCGCGCAGCTGCTCCGGGGAGGCATAGTCGGGGGTGTGCGCGCGACTGCCGAACTGTGTTGCCAGCGCTGCGGCAGCTTCCGGCTCCAGTAGTTTGCTGATGCCGAAGTCGAGCAGGTGCACCTGCCCGCCGGAATCGACCAGGATGTTGGAAGGTTTGAGATCGCGATGCACGACCTTGCGGGAATGCGCGTAAGCAACCGCCCGGGCGGTCTGCAATGCGATCCTGACGCGCGAGTTCACGTCGGCCCTGCTTGCGTCGCAGTACGCGTCGATGGCCTGGCCATCGACCAGCTCGAGCGCCAGGAACGGGCGGCCGTCGCTTGCGATTCCGGCGTCGTAAAGGCGCGCGATGTCGGGGTGTTCGAGCGATGCCAGGATGTCGCGCTCGCGTGCCATTCGCTCCGCGAGTTCGGGCTGCGCCCAACCGATATGCGGTAGTTTGACGGCGACGCGGCGCTTGAGCAGGCCGTCGATCCGCTCCGCGACCCACACGGTGCTCATGCCGCCGCGGCCAAGTCTGGTGAGCAGCCGATACGGTCCGACAACGCTGCCGGCCTCGCTTGTGTCGAGCGGCACTGCGAGCGCCGGGTCGTCTGGTGACAGGGTGAATTGCGGCAGCTGCTGGAGAAAGTCACCGCTCTCGTGGCGTTCCTTCAGCGACAACAATTCACGCAGCGTGCCCGAAAGCTGCGCAGGATCTGCTGCGAGTTCCGCGAGCCACGATTCGCGTGCCAACGGCGGTAGTTCGAGCGCGGTGTCGAGCAGCGCAAACAACCGACGCCAGTCTTCATTGGAATGGTTTCGCATGACGAGCGCCTTGGGGCCGCATCCAACCATACGCCAGGGCGCAGGAGCACGGCAGGAAAACGGACGAGTGCGGCGAATGGCACATTTCACTCCGCCAATGCGTCTTGATCGGTGGGAACACAACTATTCACCCACTTGGGGACGGACGCTGACATGAAATCCTGCAAGCACCTGTGCGCCATTGGCCTCACGATCGGCGCGATCTTTGCTGCCGGTGCAGCGACCGCGGACGAGCCGCTCGACCAGGCAGTTTCGAAGGTCCGGCCCGCCAATTCCACCGAGCGGTGCGGCGGCGAGAATTGCGCCGCCGTCGCGCGCGGACTAATCGGCTTTCTCGATCGCAGACTGCACGGCCTGCAGGGCAACGGCCGCTCCTGCGCCGATTGCCACATGCCCGCCGACAACCTGCAGCTGTCGCCGGCTAGCGCCGAGGCGCGTTATCAGTTTCTGCTGTGGCGACGTACCTGGAATCCCAGGGCCGACGACGCATTGTTCCGTCCGATCGATGCCGACGATTTTCGTGTCAACGGCTCGTCGGCCAGCGACTTCAGCAATCTGCGCGAGAACGGGCTGGTACGGGTGACGATGCCACTGCCCGCAAACGTCAAGCTGATCGATCCGGCGACGAATGCCCTGTCAGACGAGACATCGGTCGACGTGTGGCGAGCGGTACCCAGCGTCTTCAACGTCAAGCTGACCGGGCCCGACGGCGGCATTCCATGGGCGCGGGGCCCGAACGTGAACGGTGGATATCAGCTCGACGGACGCAAGGCGAACCTGCAGGAGCAGGCTCTCGGTGCGCTGCAGGCGCACGCCCAGATTGTGAATGCGCCAGCGCCGCGACTGCTCGATGATCTGGCCGCGTTTCAAAACGTGCTGTTTTCCTCACCGCGAGTGCGCATCTTGTCAGACGTCGTTCGCGCCGGGCAGAGCCCCTTGCCCGATGTCGATCCGCCGCTGAATCCGCTGCAGGCCCAGGGAAAGCTCGTGTTCAAGCGCTCCTGCGCGCAATGTCACGGCGGCCCGGGCCAGTCGACGATCCAGGCGCCACTGCCACTGCGCTTCCATGACATCAGCGCGCAGTGTCCGCGTCCCGTGGACACCGTCGTGCCCGCACGTTTCAATTTTGCGCCGTGTCCGGCACGCCTGGCCCGCAACTCGCGTACCTATGAGATCACCCTCGCCAATGGCACTGTGGTCAGGCGTACCAGCTCCGATCCAGGCCGCGCCCTGCTGACGGGCTTCGTCGGCGGGCCGGCGCCCAGTGACGACTGGAACAAGATGGACGTGAACGGCTTGCGCGGCATCGCGAAAACCGCGCCGTACTTCCACAACAACAGCGTCGATACCCTCGAGCAGGTGGTCGATCACTACATCGAGTTCTTCAAGCGCGCGCAGGTGACGGCGCCGCCCGGCGTAGTGCCGCCCTTCACGACCACGGATGGTGTGCATTTCGACCGCCAACCGCTACCCGAGGAGCGTGCCGCGCTGGTTGCCTATCTACGCACGCTTTGAAGGCATCGTGACGGGTCGACGGCTGATGGTCAGCCGTCGACGGGTGCGGACGGAGTAGCCAGGATGAGCTGATACAGCGCGAGGTCCAGCCAGCGCCCGAACTTGAAGCCTGATTGCTTCACGGTGCCGCAATGGGTGAACCCCAGGCGTTCGTGCAACGTGATGCTGACTGCATTCGATGCATCGATGCCGCCCACCAACACGTGATAGCCCTGTTCCTCGGCCGCCTTGATGATCGCCTCGAGCAACACACGTCCCACGCCCTGACCGCGAAAGCGCGTGTCGACGTAGACGGAATGCTCCACGGTGTACTTGTACGCGGGGCGCTCACGGAACTGGCCGTAGCTCGCGAAGCCGAGCAATTCGCCGGCGTCGTTCTCGGCTCCGATGACGGGATACTTCTTCGCGGTTTTGCCCGCAAACCAACTGACCATGTCGTCGTTGGTGCGCAATCTGTAGTCGTACAGCGCCGTCGAATTTGCGATCGCCTCGTTGAAGATCGCGAGGATGGCGGCGGAATGGCGCTGCGGTTCGCAGCTGATGAGCTTCATGCAGGAATCCCGGCAATGGCCGCGCGCTTGCGGATCGGCGCGGCCCGGAACGCGGCGGCAATCGCGCCGCGCAGCGGTTTCGATAGATAGTGATTGTCGTAGGGCGTGGGGCGCTTTGGCATTCCATCCTTGCGTGGGGTGCGGCCCTGCAGCCACGAATGGGTGTCGATGAGGCCCCAGCACATCACCACGTTCACCTGCTTGAACGACAGCGTGAGATCGAGAAACGCGCGGCCGAGCGCGGCGACTTGTTGGTCGCGTCGGGCGAAGTCGGCCGGCAGCGTCGCATCGTGCACGTCGAATTCCGTGACAGCCAACGAGTAGCCCATGCCGGTGACGTCGTCGAGAAACTTGCGCCAGGCTTTTTCATCACGCGTGTCGAAGCTGCGATTGGCGTTGCTGTCCTGGTTCCCCGAGCCCAGGTGCGCCTGAACGCCAAGCGCGTTCACCGGCACTCCGGTCTTGCGGAATCGTTCGAGCAATCGCAACACGCCGTCGCGGTGCGCGGCGCTGCCGGTTTCCCAGCCCATGTAATCGTTGTAGACGAGTTCGGTTTCCGGCAAAGACGCGCGCGCGGCGTGGAATGCCGTCTGCAATACCTTATCGGGCGAGCCCATGGCTTTGGACAGCGGCGTCTCACGCATTTCGCCCGTCACATTGTCGACAGCTTCGTTCACCACATCCCAAGACACGATGCGTTTGCCGAAGTGGGACGTCGTCGTCGCGATGTGATCGCTCAGCAGCTTTTCCGCTGCGCTCGTGGGCTGCGCGCCGAAGTCGTAGCCGTCCAACCACTTCGGCAGCCAGCGCGGGTGATGCCACAACAGGCAGTGGCCGCGCGTCAGCATCTTGTTTGATTCGGCGAAGGCCAGCAGCGCCTCGGCACGCTCGAAATTAAATTCGCCGGGCGCCGGTTGAACGGCCGGCATCTTCAATTCGTTCTCGGGAACGATGACGCCGCACTGCGAGCGCACCAATTCGAGATACCGGGGATCCGCGAGGCCGCGGCTGCTCAGCGCGGTGCCGAAGTGCAGTCCCTTCGCGTGCGCCAGCGATTCGAGCGAGTCCGGGCCCGCCTCCGAAGCGAGTTCGTCGGCGCGCAGCGGTGCGGCTGCGAGCGCGACTGACAAGCCGGCTTCGAGCATCTGACGGCGCGACAGGTGCGGCATCTCAGTCCTGCAGGAACTTTGCGAAATCTGCGCTGCCGATGCTCTTGTCCAGGTAACCGAACGTGCCCGATTCGCGAATCTCCCTGGCCGCGTTGATCAGGCCACTCATGGCCGCGCGGTACAGCGAAGTCGCGAGACTGATGCGACGCACGCCCGCATCGGCCAGCTCCGCGACGGAAAACGATTTGCCGGGGATGCCGACCATGAAGCTCACCGGCTTGCCGAGGCTCGAACACACCGTGCGGACCGCGGCGAGATCGGGCAGGGCGGGCGCGAACAGAACATCTGCGCCGGCCTTCTCATAGGCCTGCAGGCGCCGGATGGTGTCTTCCAGATCGTTCCGGCCGTGTAGATAGTTCTCCGCGCGTGCCGTGAGCGTGAAGGGGAACGGCAAGGTCCGCGCTGCTTCTGCCGCCGCAGCGACACGCTCGGTGGCGAAGCTCGAGTCGAAGATCGGTGCTTCCTTTCTGCCGGTGGCGTCTTCGATCGAGCCGCCGACAAGGCCGACTCCAGCCGCCATCCGGATGGCCTTTGCCGTGGCATCGGGCGCATCGCCAAAGCCCTTTTCGAGATCCGCGGAGACGGGCAGGCTGGTCGAGGCGCAGATCAGGCGCGCGTTGGCCAGCGATTCGTCGATCGAAATACCGTAATCGAGGCGACCGAGGGTACCGGCAGTCGCGCCGCTCGAGGTTGCCAACGCGGGAAACCCCAATGACGCGAGAATCTTCGCCGAACCGCCGTCCCAGCAGTTCGCGATGACAAAGGTGCCCTTGGCGTGCAACGCACGAAATCGCTGCGCGCGTTCTGCTTGAGCCTTTTCGTCCATGTCGCCTCCGAATAGAGGCGGGTAGTCTAGCGATTGCGCGCGGCTACGTAATCCATGACAGGTTGCAAGGCGTCGCTCCCGCTTTCGGGATCAGTCCAGGCGTTTTTTGAAGCGCGCCACTGCGATGCCGAGCATCACGCCCAAGAACAGGGCGAGCTTGGCGAGCTGCGGCCACACCTCGGGCAGTTCGGCGCCGCGCAGCATGATGCCGCGTACGATCACGTTGAAATGCGTGAGCGGAAGCACCTGCGCGATCCACTGGGCGACTACGGGCATGCCTTCGAACGGGAACATGAAGCCCGAGAGCAGGATCGAGGGCAGCAAGGTGACGAACGCGAGTTGAAACGCCTGGAATTGCGTTTGCGCCAAGGTCGAGACGAACAGCCCCAGCCCCAGCGATGCCGCTATGAACAGGAGCGTTGCGGCATACAGATTCGCGAGGTTGCCGACCACGGGCACGTTGAACAGATACGAACCCACGATGAGGATCAGCGTGGTCTGGATCAGGCCGATGCCGACATAAGGTAGTAGTTTGCCCACCATGAGCTCGAGCCGCCCGAGCGGCGTCGCGATCAGCAGTTCGAGATTGCCGCGCTCGCGTTCGCGCACGATGGCGCCGGAGGTGAACAACACCATCGTCATGGAGAGAATCACTCCGATCAGCGCCGGCACGATCTGCACGGCCGTGCGTTTTTCGGGGTTGTACAAGGTGCGGATCTCGATGCGGCGCGGTTCCATGCGCTTGCCGCCGGAATAGGGCCCTTCCCCGTGACGGGCAAGAATGGGCATTGCAGCGATGCCACCGGCCACGCCGGCGAGGCTGGGCTGCGCGCCGTCGACCAGGATCTGCACGACGGGCCGGGTGTCCGATTGCAGGCGGCGCTCGAAATCGTGAGGAATCACCACCGCCATGCTGGCGCGTCCCTCGCGCATGAGCCGGTCGAGCTCGGCGGACGAGGCGGTGGTGTGGCTCACGCGGACCACCTGCGTGGCGCGCAACTGGGCGATGAACTCGCGCGACATCGACGTGTTGGCGTCGTCCTGGATCACGGTCGCGAGATTGCGCACGTCGTAATTGATGGCGTAGCCAAACAACGTGATCTGCAGGAGCGGCACGCCGACGATCATTCCAAACGTCACGCGATCGCGCGACAGCTGCCGCACTTCTTTCATCGCGACGGCGCGCAGCCTGCGCATGGAGGCGAGAAACTTGTTAGTTGCCACGCTTTTCGGACCTCGTGGCGACGACGAACACGTCTTCCAGGCTGGCGTCGGTGGCTTCGATCTGCGCCTCGATACCGTGTTCCTTGAGCAAGGCTCGCAGCTTGGCCAAGGCATCCGCCTGGCCGCGGTCGGCGAGCACGCGCAGCCGGATGCCGAGCTGGGTGACGCCGTGCACCCAGGGCAACTCGCGGATCAGGCGCGGAGCCTCGCTGCCATCGGCGCCTTCGATCTCGAATACATCGGCGTCGACATCCGCCATCAATTTGCGCGGTGTCCCTTCGGCGACCACGCGCCCTTCGGCGATGATCGCCAGACCGTGGCAGCGCTCGGCTTCATCCATGTAGTGCGTGGAGACGAGGATCGTGGCGCCGGCCTCGGCCAGCTGGAACAGCCGTTCCCAGAAGTCGCGCCGGCTCTGCGGGTCGACCGCGCTGGTGGGCTCGTCGAGCAACAGCAGCTCGGGCGAGTGCAGCGTGGCGGCCGCGAGCGCCAGGCGCTGTTTCTGGCCGCCGCTCATCGTGCCGGCGCGCTGCTTGCGCAGCTTCTCCAGATCGTAGGTGGCGCGTTGCTGCGCAATGCGCGCCTCGACATCACCTTCGAGGCCGTACAGCTCGGCGATGAACTGGAGATTTTCATCGCAGGTGAGGTCTTCCCACAGTGAGAACTTCTGCGGCATGTAACCCAGGCGGCGGCGGATGGCTTCGGCGTCCTTGACGACCGACAGGCCAAACACTTCCGCATGCCCATCGCTGGGCAGCAACATGCCGCACAACATGCGCAGGGTGGTCGACTTGCCCGAACCATTGGGGCCGAGAAATCCGTAGATGCGGCCCGAGGGAATATCGAGATCGATGTGATCGACCGCGACCTTGTCGCCGAATTTTCGCGTGAGCTGTCGCGCGGAGATGGCCGTTCCGGCGTCAGTCTCCCTGACGTTCACGGCGTTGCCAGTTCCAGCGTCACGTCGACGGGGACCCCCGACGGCAATTTCGCGGCTTCCGCATCGTCGAACACCACTTCGCATAGAAAGCTCAGGCGGGAGCGATCGGCGGCGGTGAGCGAGTAGTAAGGCGTGAACTCGGCTTCGCTCGCGATGAAGCGCACTTGGCCCTTGAATGCCTGGTCGACACCATCGACGCGCAGCGTTGCGGGCGTGCCGATCTTCACCTGCGCGCGGATCGGGGTCGGTACGTGAACGCGCGCGAACGGCGCGGTGGTCGTGAGCAGCACCGCCACCGTGGCGCCGCGCGCGGGTTTCTCACCGGCATGAAACGGCAGCGAGTCGATCGTGCCATCGATGGGAGAACGCACTTCGAGCCGCGCGGACGTCGTCTCGAGACCGGCAAGGTTCGCGCGCGCGCTGTCGGCCGCCTGTCTGGCCTGCGCCAATTGCTCGGCGCGGGTTCCTTCCTGCATCTCGCGCAAGTCCTCTGCCGCCTCGTTGAGGCTGGCCTCGGCGGAGTTGGCGGCGGTGACCTGGCGATCGGCCTCGGACTTGCTGACCAGGCTGCGTGCCACGAGGCCCAACAAGCGGTCACGCTCGCGTACGGCATCGTCGCGCTGCGCGCGTGCGCGATCGCGGCGGGCCGCTGCGGCCCGAATGCTGGTGACGCGCGGTCCGTTCTTCAATTCTTCGACGCGCGCTTCGGCCTCGGCCAACTGCGCGCGCGCAACGTCGAGCTCGGCGGTGGACAGGGCGCGGTCCTGCACCACGACCACATCGCCCTTTTTTACCGCCGCACCCTCGGCGAGCGGCAGCGCTACGATCGATTCATTGGCGTCGGCGACGAGTTCCACCCGATCGCGTTCGAGCGTGCCGGGCAGAGCGTCTTCGTCGCGGCGCGAGCAGGCGGCGAGCACTGCCACAAACAACAAGGAGGCGAGTGTGCGGCTGTTCATGCCGCGAACTCGAAGCGCATGGATAGATCCACCGCCTGCACGTGTTTGGTGATCCCGCCGACGGAGATGTAGTCGACACCGGTCAGCGCGATCTCGCGCACCGTGGCAAGCGTGACGCTGCCGGAGGCTTCGAGTTTCGCGCGTGCGCCCTGCGCGCGGTTGCGCGCGACCGCGCTGCGTATGTCGTTGTGAGAGAGTTCATCGAGCATGATGATCTCTGCACCGGCGGCCAACGCCTGGTCGAACTCGTGCAGCGATTCCACTTCGACTTCGACCGGCACACCGGGAGACGTTCGGCGCGCAGCGGCGACGGCAGTGCCGATGGAGCCTGCTGCGATGATGTGGTTTTCCTTGATCAACACCATGTCGTACAGACCGAGACGGTGGTTCTGGGCACCGCCACAGCGCGCGGCGTACTTCTGTGCGAGGCGCAGGCCCGGAAGAGTCTTGCGCGTATCGAGAATGCGGCAGTTCGTTCCCGCGATGGCTGCGACGTAACGGCTGGCGGCGGTCGCCGTGGCCGACAACGTTTGCAGAAAATTGAGCGCCGTGCGTTCGCCTGTGAGAATGGGGCGCGCGGGCCCCGAGATCCGCAGCACCGGCATGTCCGTGCGCAGGGGCGCGCCATCGGCGACCAGCCACTCCAGGTGAATCGCGGCATCGAGTTGTCTGAAGGTGGCGTCGACCCAGTCGGTGCCACAGAGGACCGCCGCTTCGCGAGCGACGATAGTGGCGCGAACTTGTTCGGTGGCGGGAACCAGGGCGGCGGTGACGTCACCGCCGCCCAAGTCTTCAGCGAGCGCGGCGGCGACCTGCCGCGCAATGATGTCGTTAGCGAGTCGTTCGATCAGATTGGCAGGCCGTGCGACGTGGCGGCCATGCACATCAGCATCGGAAACGAGAGGATGAAGTTCGTGCGCGAGGCGTAGAGCGCGGTCTTGCGCGCCTGCGCCTTTTCTTCATCCGTCGCGGGAACGATGCCGAGGATCTTCTTCTGGTTCGGCCAGATCAGGCCCCAGACATTGAACAACATGATGGTGCCGAGCCAGGCGCCGATGCCGATGACGACGGTCTGGTAGTCCGCCTCCGGCAGCAGCAGGCTGAGCGTGAAGGCGTTGACGAAGCGCGCATCCAGCAGCCAGGCGCCGGCTACCCAGGTGGCGAGCGCAGCCCAGCGGAACCAGAACAGCGCACGCGGGGCGATGTACTTGTTGACGCCGGCGCCACCGGGGCCACCCTTGTCCGCGGCCGCATCGGCCAGGCCCGGAGTCTGCACGGCGTTGAAGTAGTAGAGCAGGCCGATCCAGAACACCCCGGAGACGATGTGCACCCAGCGGGCGAGCGAGAGGTGGTTGAACGGCGAGTCCGGCGGTACCAGCGAGTGAGTCAGGACGACGGACAGCACGACCGCCAGGACGATGCCGGTGATCAGTGCGTAACGGTGATTCGTGAATATTTTCATTGTCTTAATCTCCCCGGTGAGCGGTTTGAAGAATAGGGGACGAGCCCCCATAATTCAACGCGCTCCGCGCGGCTGACCCGAATGATTGAACGTCCGCAATCCCCCTGCATCAAAGTCTGTGTGCTCGTACCGGGCAATCGATGCGCAGGGTGTCTGCGCACGGTGGATGAAATCGCCGCCTGGGGCTCGATGAGCGCGCAAGCGCAGTGGGCACTCATAAGCGTGCTCGAGGAAAGGAGAAAGATCGTGGCAGAAGACGTCGTCAGTCGTATCAAGACTCTCATTGGCACCAATCCCGCGGTGCTGTTCATGAAGGGCACACCGGATTTTCCGCAATGCGGGTTTTCCGCACAGGCCGTGGCCGCGCTGCGCGCTTCGGGCGCCAGCGGATTCCATCACGTGAACATTTTCGAGGACCCCGAGCTGCGTGAGGCGCTCAAGCAGTTCTCGAACTGGCCTACCTACCCGCAGCTGTACGTCAACGGCGAGCTGGTCGGCGGCTGCGACATCGTGCTCGACATGCATCGCAGCGGCGAACTCCAGAAAGTTCTCGCCGAGGCCGGCGCGAGCTGAAGCGAAGAGGGGGTGCCTATTCTTCCGGGAGCGCCGGGCCGCCCCACAGCAATTGCGCGCGTACATCCGCCTTGCGCCATACTCCATCGAGCGCATTGCATACCTCGCAGAAGATGTCGGCGGTGCGTTCGGCGTCGTACTTCGCCGAGTGCGCTTCGCTCGAATCCCAGTTGACTCCGCAGACTTGCGCCGCCTTGGCCAGCACCGTCTGGCCAAACGCCGCGCCCGCGAGGGTCGCCGTGTCGAAACACGAAAACGGATGGAACGGGTTGCGCTTGATCTCGGCACGCGCGACGGCGGCGTTCAGAAACGCGAGGTCGAACGCCGCGTTGTGACCGACCAGCACGGCGCGTCGGCAGTTCTGCGTCTTCATCGCGGTGCGCACTTCCGTGAAGATTCGCCCGAGCGCGTCCTTCTCAGGCAGCGCCGGCCTCAATGGATGAAATGGGTCGATGCCGTTCACGGCGAGCGAGGCGGGCTCGAGGTTCGAGCCCTCGAAGGGACGCACGTGATACTGATGCGTTTCTCCGCGCCGCAACCGGCCGTCCGGTCCGAACTCGATTATCACCGCGGCGATCTCGAGCAACGCATCGGTCACGCAGTTGAAGCCGCCGGTTTCGACGTCGACGACCACGGGCAGGAACTGGCGAAAGCGCCGGCTCATGAGCGGCGCGCTGACGGTTTCAACCGCTATCTCCGGGCTCGCCGGCGAAATGATTTCTTCCATCAATTCACCAACTGCCAGGCCACGGGCTCGTTCGCACGCATCGGCACGAGCTTCCCAACGCCCCCATCCACCGGAAAATGATAGTTAGCCGGCGGGCGCCACTCCCGCTTTGCGAGCGTGATCTGGTCCGCGTTCCGCGGCAGCCGGTAGAAATCCGCGCCGAAGTCCGAGGCGAAGCCTTCCAGTTTGTCGAGCTTGCCCACGGATTCAAAAGCCTCGGCATAGAGCTCGATGCCGGCGTGCGCCGAAAACATGCCGGCGCAGCCGCAGGCGTTTTCCTTGGTGCCTTGCGCGTGTGGCGCACTGTCGGTGCCGAGAAAGAAACGCGGATTGCCGCTCACCGCCGCCGCGAGCAGCGCCTCACGATCAGGCTCGGTCTTGAGAATCGGCAGGCAGTAGTAGTGCGGTCGGATTCCGCCCTCGAAGATTGCGTTGCGATTGTGCAGCAGGTGCTGGGGCGTGATCGTCGCGCCGACCCCGTCGCGTGCAGCTTTGACGAAATCCGCTGCGACCTTCGTGGTGATGTGCTCGAACACCACGCGCAGTTGCGGAAAACGATCGATCGTCGGCGCGAGGACTGCGTCGATGAAGCGCGTTTCGCGTTCGAACACGTCCACGTCGCGCGCCGTCACCTCGCCATGCACCAGCAGCGGCAGGCCAAGTTCGCTCATGCGCTCGAGGACCGCATCGATGCGGCGAATATCGGTGACGCCGGAATCCGCGTTGGTGGTTGCGCCGGCCGGATACAACTTGCAGGCGTACACCGCTCCGCTGTCCTTCGCGCGCGCCATTTCGGCCGCAGCGGTGCCATCAGTGAGATACAGCGTCATCAATGGCGTAAAGCGCGCACCTGCCGGCAGCGCCGCCAGGATGCGGGCTCGATATTCGAGCGCCGCGGCGGTGGTCGTCACCGGCGGCTTCAGATTGGGCATCACGATGGCGCGTGCGAATCGCGCCGCCGTAAAGGGCAAAACCGCGGCGAGGGCCGCGCCATCGCGCAGGTGCAGATGCCAGTCATCGGGGCGGCGAATCTGGATTTGCATTCAATGGCTCGCCGCGCGCGCGACGCGTAAAAATTTCATGGTGGGGGACGCAAGACGCGCCGTAAGCTGCTGTGTGGATTGAGGTTTGCTTGACCGGAGGCACTCAAGAAACGATCATATCGCGCCTTGTTTTCCCCGCCCCCTCACCTCATTTACAACGCGGCGCATGCTAGCACAGCACGCACTGCTTCCCTGGCGTCGCCGTTGGTCGGAATTGGATGCGTATGACGGAAATTATGAAGCTCGAAGATCTGGATCCGTCCGAGACACGAGAGTGGATCGAGTCGATCGACTCTGTGTTGAAAACTCAGGGTGCGGAGCGCGCGCACTACCTGCTCGAACAGCTGATCGATTTCACGCGCCGCTCCGGCGCCTATCTTCCGTTCCGTCCGAACACCGCCTACCTCAATACGATTTCGACCGCCCACGAACCTTCTTATCCGGGCAACCGTGAATTCGAGAAGCGCATCGAGGCCTGCATCCGCTGGAACGCGCTCGCCATGGTGCTCAACGCGAACAAGGTGTCGAGCGAATACGGCGGACACCTGTCCACCTACGCATCGTCGGCCACCTTGTACGAAGTGGGCTTCAATCATTTCTGGCGCGCGGCCTCGGCAGATCATCCCGGCGACATGGTGTTCGTGCAGGGTCATGCCTCGCCCGGTATTTACGCGCGCGCGTTCCTCGAAGGGCGTCTCAGCGAGGACCAGCTGCGGCATTTCCGCCAGGAAACCAGCGGTGACGGACTGTCGTCGTATCCACATCCCTGGCTGATGCCCAACTTCTGGCAATTCCCCACGGTGTCCATGGGCCTGGGGCCCATGATGGCTATCTACCAGGCGCGCTTCCAGCGCTACATGGAAAACCGCGGGATGGTGCCGGAATCGGATCGCAAGGTCTGGGCGTTCCTTGGCGACGGCGAAATGGACGAGCCGGAGAGCATGGGCGCGTTGACGCTGCCGGTGCGCGAGAAACTGGACAACCTGGTGTTCGTCGTCAACTGCAACCTGCAGCGGCTCGACGGCCCGGTGCGCGGCAATGGCAAGATCATCCAGGAGCTCGAGGCCGCATTCATGGGCGCGGGCTGGAACGTCATCAAGGTAGTTTGGGGCTCGCGCTGGGATCCGCTGCTCGCGCGCGACAGCGATGGACTGTTGCGACGCGTGATGGAAGAATGCGTCGACGGCGAGTACCAGAATTTCAAGGCCAAGGGCGGCGCGTACACGCGCGAGAATTTCTTCGGCAAGTATCCCGAGCTCAAGGAAATGGTCGCCAACATGTCGGATGACGACATCTGGCGCCTGAACCGCGGCGGCCACGATGCACGCAAGGTATTCGCGGCCTATACGGCTGCCATGAACCACAAGGGTCAGCCGACCGTCATCCTCGCGAAGACCGTGAAGGGTTTTGGGCTGGGCAAGGCGGCTGAAGGCCAGATGGTGGCGCACCAGCAGAAGAAGCTCGATGAGTCGGCGCTGCGCGACGTGCGCGACCGCTTCAACATCCCGCTCACCGACGAGCAGGTGGCCAAGCTTTCCCTGGTCAAGCCGGCTGACGACGCGCCGGAGATGAAGTACCTGCACGAGAAGCGCCAGGCGCTCGGCGGCTATCTACCGGCGCGCAAGATCGTGGCCAAGCCGCTGGTCATCCCGGAGCTGTCCACGTTCAGCGCCATGCTCGAGGGCACGGGTGATCGCGAGATCTCCACCACCATGGCCTTCGTGCGCATCCTCACGCAATTGCTGAAAGACAAGACGATCGGCAAGAACATCGTGCCCATCGTTCCCGATGAAGCGCGCACCTTCGGTATGGAAGGCCTGTTCCGGCAGATCGGCATTTACAGCTCGGCGGGCCAGCTCTACACGCCGGTCGATTCCGATCAGTTGATGTCATACCGTGAGGACAAGAAGGGCCAGATGCTCGAAGAGGGCATCAATGAGGCTGGCTCGACCTGCTCGTGGATCGCCGCGGGTACGGCCTATGCAAATCACGGCACGCACATGGTGCCGTTCTACATCTACTACTCGATGTTCGGCTTCCAGCGCGTCGGCGACTTCTACTGGGCGGCGGGCGACCTGCGCACGCGCGGCTTCCTGTTAGGCGGCACGGCCGGCCGCACCACCCTCGCGGGTGAGGGCCTGCAACACCAGGATGGACACAGCCTGCTGCACGCGGCCACCGTGCCCAACTGCGTGGCCTACGATCCGACTTACGCCTACGAACTCGCCGTGATCATCCACGACGGCATGAAGCGCATGTTCGCCAACGACGAAAGCGTCTTCTATTACATCGCTCTGATGAACGAGAACTACGTGCAGCCCGCGCTGCCGAAGGGCGTCGAGGAAGGCATCCTCAAGGGCATGTACCTGCTGCAGACGGGCGGCGCCGGCAGGGTGCGCGTGACGCTCATGGGCTCGGGCACGATCCTGCGCGAAGTCATCGCGGCGGCAGACATCCTCTCGAAGGACTTTGGCATCCCCTCGGACATCTACAGCGCGCCCGGCTTCTCGGAGTTGCGGCGCGAGGCCCTTGAAATCGAGCGCTGGAACCGGCTGCATCCGGGCGAGCCGGCGCGCATCCCGTACGTGAAGCAGGCGCTCTCCAAGGCCACGGGCCCGTTCATCGCCGCCACCGACTACATGCGTGCCTGGCCCGACATGATCCGCGAGTGGGTTCCCGGGCGATTCACTACCTTGGGCACCGACGGTTTCGGCAGGTCGGACGGCCGTTCCGCGCTGCGCAAGCATTTTGAAGTCGACGCGAAAAACATCGTGTACGCCTCACTGCATGCGCTCGCCGAGGAAGGCGCCCTCGACAAGGGCACGCTGCGGACCGCGCTCAACAAGCTCGGTCTCGACCCTAACAAGCTGGACCCGCAGAAAGCATGAGCACGGTTGACGTAAGCGTCCCCGACATGGGGAATTTCGAATCGGTGACGGTCATCGACGTACTGGTAAAGCCGGGCGACACCATCGACATCGACACGCCGCTGGTCACGCTGGAGACCGACAAGGCCACCATGGATGTGCCATCCACCGCCAAGGGCGTGGTGGAGAAAGTGCATGTCGCCAAGGGTGGAACGGTCGCAACCGGTGCATTGATCGTGACGTTGAAGGGCGATGCGTCCCAACCTGCGTCGGCAGCGGGTACCGACCTCAAGCCCGCGACCGAGCCGGCTTCCGCGCCCGCGCCGGTCGCCGCGACGGTCGCGCCTGCGCCCGCGGCCGCGAGCTCCATTGAAGTCCGCGTCCCCGACATGGGCAGTTTCGATTCCGTGGCCGTCATCGATGTGCTGGTGAAGCCGGGCGACACGGTGGACTTCGACACACCGCTGGCCACGCTGGAAACCGACAAGGCGACGATGGATGTGCCGTCCACCGCCAAGGGGTTGGTGGAGAAAGTGCATGTCACCAAGGGTGGCAAACTGTCGCCGGGCGCGCTGGTGGTCACGGTGAAGGGGGTTGGAGTCCAACAGCCGCAGCCGGGCCCCAAAACTGCGACCTCCGCGGCGGCGGCTGACAAACCGGCGTCCGCGGCGAAGCCCGCCGGCACCCAGGTGCAGCAGGTGCCGATGCCCGCCGCACGCGGCGGACTGCCGCCCATCGACGAAGCAAGCTTCGGCGCGGCACATGCGAGTCCCTCGGTGCGCAAATTCGCGCGTGAACTCGGCGTGAACCTGGGACAGGTGCGTGGCAGCGGCGAGAAGGGCCGCATCCTGCTCGACGACGTCAAGGCATTCGTGAAGATGGTGATGTCGGGTGGTGGCCCCGCCGCCGCACCGGCGCTGCCGAAAGCGTACAACTACGACCCGGCCACGTTCGGCGCGGTCGAGATCAAGCCGCTCAACCGCGTGCAGAAGATCTCCGGCCCGAGACTCCAGGCGGCGTGGATCAACATCCCGCACGTCACCCAGTTCGACGAGTCGGACATCACCGAGCTCGAGCGCTTACGCGGAACGCTCAAGGAAAAGGCCGCCGCGGCTGGCGTCAAGGTCACGCCGCTCGCGTTCATCGTCCAGGCCGCGGTGCGCGCCATGCGCGAATTCCCGATGCTCAACAGCCAGCTGGACGAAGCCGGCCAGAACCTGATCTTCAAGAAGTTCTTCAACGTCGGGTTCGCGGCCGACACGCCGAACGGCTTGCTCGTGCCCGTGATCAAGGCCGCCGACAAGCTGGACGTGTTCGCCGTCGCCAAGGCGCTCGGGGAATTGAGCGCGAAGGCGCGCGACGGCAAACTACCCGGTGCCGACATGCAGGGCGCCGGCTTTACGATCTCGAGCCTGGGCGGCATCGGCGGCACGCTGTTCACGCCGATCATCAATTCGCCCGAGGTCGCAATCCTCGGCGTTTCGAAGTCTGCAATGAAGCCTGTGTGGAATGGCAAGGAATTCGCGCCACGCCTCATGTTGCCGCTGTCGTTCTCGTACGATCATCGCGTCATCGATGGCGCGCTCGGTGCGCGCATCGCGAAGTTCCTCGCCGAGACGCTCGCCAAACCTGCCGACCTGGTCGGGGCGATGTCGTGAGCAAGATCGATCTGACCGTGCCGGATCTCGGCAATTTCGACGAGGTTGCGGTCGTCGACGTGCTGGTGAAAGTCGGCGACAAGATCGAGATCGAGACCCCGCTGGTCACGCTCGAAACCGACAAGGCGACGATGGACGTGCCGTCCACCGCCGCGGGCACCGTCACCGAAGTACTGGTGCAGAAGGGTGGCAAGATCGGCAAGGGCGGATTGATCGCGCGCATCGAAGGCGAAGTTTCAGCAGCGGCGCCCGTGCCCGCGCCCGCGAAAGCGGCCGCGCCCGCGGCCAAGGCGCCGGCGGTGCCGGGGCCGACGCCCGCTGCCGCGCCGCGTGCGGCCACCCCGCCGCCCGCGCCCAAACCGTCGAAACCACTCAGGCCTGACGTACCGCACGACCGCGAAACGCAGTTGCTGGTGCTGGGTGCAGGTCCAGGGGGCTACACGGCTGCATTCCGCGCCGCGGACTTGGGCTTGAAGGTGACACTGGTCGAACGCTGGCCCATGTTGGGTGGCGTGTGCCTCAACGTCGGCTGTATTCCTTCCAAAGCATTGCTGCACGCGGCCAAGGTCATCGACGAAGTCGGTGAGATGAGTTCGCACGGCATCGAATACGGCGCGCCGAAGATCGATCTGCCCAAGCTGCTCGAATGGAAGACCAGCGTCGTCAAGCGGCTCGTCAATGGCCTGTCGACACTCGCCAAGCAGCGCAAGGTGGAAGTGGTGCAGGGCAGCGGCAAGTTCGCGAGCCCCCACGTCGTCGAGGTCACCGGGCCGGATGGCAAGGGCCAGAAGATCCGCTTCGAGCAGTGCATCATCGCCGCCGGCTCGGAGGCCATCAAACTACCGTTCATTCCGGACGATCCGCGCGTGATCGATTCCACCGGCGCGCTCGAACTCGGCGGCGTGCCGAAGCGCCTGCTCGTCATTGGTGGCGGCATCATCGGCCTCGAGATGGCCACCGTGTATGCCGCGCTCGGCGCGCAGCTGTCAGTCGTCGAGCTCACCGGACAATTGATGCCGGGCACCGACCCGGATCTCGTAAAACCGCTCGAGAAGCGTCTCAGGGCGCGTTACGAGCAGATCCTGCTCAACACCAAAGTCACGGGCTGCACGGCTGCGCCTGCAGGCTTGGCCGTCGAGTTCGAAGAACCCAATGGCAAACGCACGGATGTGTTCGACCGCGTGCTGGTGGCCGTGGGCCGCAGCGCCAATGGCAAGCGCCTCAATCTCGAGTCGGCGGATATAGATGTCAGTGACCGCGGCATCATTCCGGTCGACAAGCAGATGCGCACGAACCTGCCGCACGTGTTTGCCATCGGCGATCTCGTCGCCGGCCCCATGCTGGCCCACAAGGCCATGCACGAAGCGAAGGTCGCCGCCGAAGTCGCGGCGGGCCAGAAGAGTTACTTCGACGCGCGCGTCATTCCGTCGGTTGCGTACACGGATCCGGAAGTGGCCTGGGTGGGCCTGACGGAGACCGACGCGAAGAAGAACGGCACGCCATACAAGAAAGGACAGTTCCCGTGGGCGGCGAGCGGACGTTCGCTGGCCCTGGGTCGCGACGAGGGTTTCAGCAAGCTGTTGTTCGACCCGGCCACGCATCGCGTGCTCGGCGGTGGCATGGTCGGTCCGAACGCGGGGGAACTCGTCGCCGAGGTGGCGCTCGCCATCGAGATGGGTGCGGATGCGGCCGATATCGGCCTCACGATCCATCCGCATCCGACGTTGTCGGAAACCGTGGCGCTGTCGGCCGAGGCGTTCGAAGGGACGCTGACCGATCTTTATATTCCGAAGCGGGCCTGACTACAGCGTGTGCGCGGTCGGCGCGGCGGCCGTCAGTTCGCCGGCCGGCGCGTGACCAAAGGCGTACTCGACGATGATCCGCACCGCCAGTGCGTCGTCGACGCTCCAGTTCGAAACGTCCAGGCACACCGCGCGCTGATCCGCGCTGACCGGGGATTCGGCGGTGGCTGAACCCACGTGCAGGCTGCCGAGCGTCGGCGCCCCGGCATCGCGCTCCAGCCACGGCGATTCGCTCTTCGGCACGCGCGCCTGCACGCGCACGTTGGCGACCTGCGCGGCGGAGGGAATCGCGGCGCACAGGGAAATGATCTGCGCCACCCGCTCGCTGCAGGTAACCGGCCCGACTTCATCGGGCTGCGCGGCAATGCGACAGGGCGGCAATTGCACCAGCGATTCAGCCGTTCCCGTTTCGCCATTGCGCGCCTGAATAGCGGCACCCGGGTCGGTGGATTGGGGATTCGCGGCATCCGCGGTCAGCTGGCGCTGGTGCGCAGCGAACTCCGTGAACTGCTTGGTGAGCTCGGCCTGCATCGTGGCCTGCATTTCTTCCCGCGCGCTGACCGCGCGCAGGGCCGACCAGGCGTAGCCGCCGACGATGCAGCCGATCATCAACGCCACGGTGGCCAGCACCGAGCGCATGCGATTCTTTTTCGGCTTGGGCCGGCCATCGCTCGGCGCGCGGTTGCGGATCAGCTGAAAAATGGCCGTCAGCATGGTCGCGAGCGCGCCGATGATGGCGGCGATGATGTTTTCGGAAATTCCCATCAGGACCTCAAAAACAAGCCCGCGGCAAGTGTAGACCGGCCTTTTCGCGCGGCAGCGCGGGGCCTTTCCGGGCTGGGTACTGGTTCACACTTCGCGGCGCGCCCTTTTGCGGGGCGACGCGCAAGGCTTCAGGCAAGGGTCCGCAGTCGCTCGAGATAGGCGCTTTCATCGGGTGGCTTCCCGGCGCGCTGCGCCTCCCACATGGCCTCCGCCAGTTTCTCGAGCATCACGTGTTCCGCCTCGTGCGCGCCGCCGACCTTGGCTGCGAGCCTGGCGTGGATCCCGGTGATGCCGGCGGGGCGATCGGTCGCCACCTGTTCGCGGATGGCGAGGTGCAGGCCCATGTGCAGCCACGGATTGAGCTGCCCGCTGCGCGGTGAGTAGTTAGCGAGGTCGGCGGCCAGCGATTCGACGATCACGTGGTATTCAGGGTGCTCGGAAATCACGGCAACGATCTGCTTGTCCACCGGTGAGAGTGTGTGCTGCTGCTTGAACCTGCGCCATGAAGCGCGATACATCTCGCGCAGCTGGTCGCGTGACATGCCGTCGAAAATCACGGAGATCTCCTCAACGCGGCCGCGATAATCCTGCGGCGCGGGCCGTACTCGCACAGATCGTTGATGAGGCACTTTTCGCACGCGGGCTTCAGCGCCTTGCATACGTAGCGTCCGTGCAAAATGAGCCAATGATGTGCGTCATGCGCGAATTCCCCGGGCGTGAATTTCAGCAACGCATCTTCCACGTCCCTAGGCGTTTTCCCCGCTGCGAGCCGCGTGCGGTTCGCGACGCGGAAGATGTGCGTGTCGACGGCTATTGTCGGCTCTCCGAAGATAGTGTTGAGGACGACGTTCGCAGTTTTGCGACCTACACCCGGCAGTGCTTCGAGAGATTCGCGCGTGCGCGGTATTTCACCGCCATGCTCGTCGGCGATTGCCGACGCCGTCGCGATCACGTTCTTCGCCTTGGCCTTCCACAGCCCGATGGTCTGGATGTACTTCGACAGTTTCGCGACGCCCAGATCGGCAAGCGCGCGCGGTGTGCGAGCGACGGGGAAGAGCTTACGGGTTACGGCATTCACGCTCTTGTCCGTGGCCTGCGCCGAGAGGATCACCGCCACCAGCAATTCGAAAGGCGTGGTGTATTCGAGTTCCGTCGTCGGATGCGGGTTCGCGGCGCGCAGTCTCTCGAAGATGGCGCGGCGCTTTTGCGGATTCATCGGCCGGCTTTCATGACGCCGGACGCGCGCCGCGCTTTTTCGCCGCCAGGGTCGCGGCGCGCTCGGCGGCGCGGCGTGCGATGCGCTCGTTGTGCGCCGCGTAGCGCACGCGTGAATCTGTCGCCTCCGGCAGCGTCAATGTCGGAACGACACTCTTCAACACCGGGATCATGCTGATGCAGTCGACCGGGCACGGTGCCACGCACAGCTCGCAGCCGGTGCAGAGCTCGGCGATGACCGTGTGCATGCGACGCGGCGCGCCGGCAATCGCATCGACCGGGCACGGTGACAGGCACTTCGTGCAGCCGATGCAGCGAGCTTCGTCGATGAAGGCAATGGTCGGCGCGGCTTCGAGGCCATTGTCGCTGTTGAGTGGCGCAATGCCGCGCCTGGTCAGCGCAGCCAACGCAATGATCGTTTCGGTGCCGCCGGGCGGGCATTGGTTGATGTCGGCTGCGCCTTGCGCAATGGCGTCGGCGTACGGCCGGCAGCCGTCGTAGCCGCAGCGCGTGCATTGAGTCTGCGGCAGCAGGCGATCGATTTCGACGGCCAGTGCGTCCGACATCACCGGCTCAGGTGACTTTCATTCCAGCCGTCGCGCCGTTGTCCGGCGAGAGCAGGAACACTTCCGGGCCGTCATCGCCGCTGGCGCACAGCACCATCCCTTCCGACACGCCGAAGCGCATCTTGCGCGGCTCGAGATTGGCGATCATCACGACCTGGCGGCCGATGAGCCTGGCGGGGTCGTAGGCCGAACGGATGCCGGAAAACACGGTGCGTTTCTCGGTGCCGAGATCGAGCGTCAGCTGCAGTAGTTTGTCCGAGCCTTCGACTACTTTCGCGTCCAGCACATTCGCGACGCGCAGATCGAGTTTGGCGAAGTCGCCGATTGCGACCTTTCCGGAAGTCGGGGCGGCGGGTGCGGCAGCTGTATTCACTTCGTTGCTCTTCTTCCTGGCGGGTTGTGCAGCGGCGTTTTTCTCGGCGGGCGCCGCCGCAGGGCTTGCAATCAATTGCGCCACGACCTTGGGATCGAGCCGCGTCGCGAGCGGTTCGTAGGCTGCGATCGGGTGATCGAGCAGCGGCGTCGCCACGAATTCCCATTCGGCGAACGAGATGTTGAGGAATTTTCCCGCCTTCTCCGCCATCTGCGGCATCACTGGCGCCAAGTAACTCATCAGCACGCGGAACAAGTTGATGCCCTGCGTGCACACCGCGAGCACCTCGGCTGCCTTGGCCGGATCCTTCGCGAGCGCCCACGGCTTGTTACTGTCGACGTACTGATTGGCGCGGTCGGCAAGACCCATGATGCCGCGCAGCGCGGCGGAGTAATCGCGGCCCGCGTACAGATCCGCGATCGTGCCGCGCAGCGCCGCGAACTCCTCGTACAGGCGCGGCTCCGGTAGTTGAGCCGCGAGCCGGCCGCCCGCGCGCTGCACGAAACCCGCGCAGCGGCTGGCGATGTTCACCAGCTTGCCGACGATGTCGGAATTCACGCGCGCGACGAAATCGTCGAGGCTGAAGTCCATGTCGTCGACCGCGGCGGAGAGCTTGGTCGCGAAGTAGAACCGCAGCGGCTCGGGCGGCAACAGTTCCAGATATCGGCTCGCCGTGATGAACGTGCCGCGAGTCTTCGACATCTTGGCGCCGTTGATGGTCAGGAAGCCGTGCACGAACACGCCGCTCGGCTTGCGGCAGCCGGCGCCGTGCAGCACCGCCGGCCAGAACAGATTGTGGAAGTAGCTGATGTCCTTGCCAATGAAGTGATACAGCTCGGTCTTGCTGCCTGCCTTCAGATATTCGTCGTAGTCGAGCCCGCGTTTGTCGCACAGCGCCTTGAAGCTGCCGAGATAGCCGATCGGAGCGTCGAACCACACGTAGAAGTATTTGCCGGGCGCGCCCGGAATCTCGAAACCGAAGTAGGGCGCATCGCGCGAGATGTCCCAGTCCTGCAAGCCGGTCTTGAACCATTCGGCCAGCTTGGCGCGCACCTCGGGCTGGCTCGCGCCGCCGCCCTCTAACCACTCGCGCAGTACCTGTTCGAAATCGCCGAGCTTGAAGAAGTAGTGCTCCGACTCGCGCCACACGGGCGGCGTGCCACTCAAGGTCGAGATGGGGTTGATCAATTCCGCGGGCGTGTACGTGGAGCCGCAGTTCTCGCAGGAGTCGCCGTACTGATCTGCGGTGTGACAGACCGGGCATTCGCCTTTCACGTACCGATCTGGCAGGAACATGCTGGCCTGCTCGTCGTAGGCCTGGCGCACGCTGCGCGTGGTGATGTGCCCGGCAGCCTTGAGCTTGCCGTACAGGTCCTCCGTGATCAGTTTGTTTTCGGGCGAATGCGTCGAATGGAAATGATCGTGGCCGATCAGGAAGCCCTGGTAATCGGCGCGATGTTCCGCGGCAACGCGCGTGATGAGTTCCTCGGGAGTCACGCCTTCGGCCTGTGCCTTGATCATCACCGGGGTGCCGTGGGTGTCCTCCGCGCACACGTAGATGCAGTCGTGTCCCTGCATGCGCTGGAATCGCACCCAGATGTCAGTCTGGACGGCTTCGATGAGGTGGCCGAGATGCAGCGCGCCGTTGGCATAGGGCAGCGCGTTCGTGACGAGGATCTTGCGAGGCATGAACCGCGGGTCCGGAAAGGGCCCGGAAGTATAAGTCATCGCAAGCAGGTGATCTCGCTGGCGCAGCCAGGCGAGAACTCACACTTCATCCCTGGTCTTTAACTGGCTCGAATTTGGACTTGCTGATGCCCTTCTTGTAGGCCTCTTTGCCCGTGATGAGGCGCTGGTTCAGCAGCGCTTCGATGGCGCTGTCCATCGTGCGCATGCCGAACTGGCTGCCCGACTGCATGGTGGTTTCTAGCTGATCGAGCTTGCCCTGGCGGATGAGGTTGGACACCGCCGGCGTGTTCACGAGAATTTCGAGCGCCGCCACGCGGCCGCTCTTGTCGGCCTTCTGCAGCAGCTGCTGGGAGACCACGCCGCGCAACGAGGTCGACAACATCGTGCGCACGTGACTTTGTTTGTCGGATGGAAACACGTTGACCATGCGGTCGACGGTCGGCGCCGCGCCGTTGGTATGCAGCGTTCCCATGACCAGGATGCCCATCTCGGCGGCGGTCACGGCAATGCTGATGGTTTCGTAGTCGCGCAACTCGCCCACCAGCACGACGTCCGGATCTTCGCGCAGGCCCGACTGCAGCGCCGTCGCGAAGCCCTTAGTGTGCACGCCGACTTCGCGCTGGCTGATCAGGCACTGCTTGCGCCTGTGAACGAACTCGATCGGATCCTCGATGGTTAGGATGTGGCCCTTCACGCGGCTGTTGATGTCATCGATCATCGCCGCCAGCGTCGTCGACTTGCCCGAGCCGGTCTTGCCGGTGACGAGAATGAGCCCGTTATTGGCGCGACACAGCGTGTGTATGGCCGGTGGCAGGTTGAGCTGCTCCATCGTCAGCGCCTTTGACGGGATGGCGCGCATCACCGCGCCCATACCGTTCAACTGGCGCATCACGTTCACGCGGAAGCGGCCGTATTCACCCATGTTGTAGGCGAAATCGGCGCCATCGTGTTCTTCGAAGCGCTTCACCGCGGTCTTCGGCATGATTTCGTACAGGGTCTGCTGCACGAAATCCTTCTCGAGCTTTTCGGGGCGCAGCGGCTGCAGATCGCCGTACAGGCGAATGCGCGGCGGATCGCCGGCGAGGAAATGCAGGTCCGAGCCTTTCTTGCCCAGCACTTCTTTCAGGTATTCGTCGATGACGGGCACGGCGGTCTCTAACTAACCACCGGCGGCCTGGACGGGCGGCGCGGGGCCATCGAGCTTCGGCATCAGCGAGGTGTCCGTGACGTAGCGCTGGAACGCGCGCCGGTCGCTGGCATAGGTCACCGCATCGTCGGGATCGATCTCTTTCAGCGCCAGCGACTGCAGCAGCGCCTGGTCCATGAGCTGCATGCCGAGGTCCTTGCCGGTCATGATCTGGTTCGGAATCTGGTGCGTCTGATCGGTCTGGATGAGCTTGGCGACCGCGCGCGTCATGACCAGCGTTTCGCAGATCGCCTTGCGAGAGCGCGCGTCTGCGGTCTTGACCAGGATCTGCGTCACGACGGCCAACAAACTCTGCGACAGGAAGCTCTTGGTCTGTTCGCGCTCCTCGATGGGCAGCGCGTCGATGATTCGATCGATGGTTTTCGCGGCCGACGTGGTGTGCAACGTGCCGAGCACGAGGTGTCCCGTTTCGGCGGCGGTCATGGCCATGCCGATGGTTTCCGCGTCGCGCAATTCACCGACGAGGATGACGTCGGGATCTTCGCGCATCGCGGCGCGCACACCCTCGGCAAACGTTGGGATGTGAGTCCCCAGTTCGCGCTGGATCACCTGGCTGAGCTTGCTGCGATGGACGAACTCGATCGGATCTTCGAGCGAGATGATGTTGAGACGGCGCGTGGTGTTCAGGTGATCGATCATTGCCGCGAGCGTCGTGGACTTGCCGGTGCCCGTCGCGCCGGTAACCAGCACCATGCCCTGGTGGAAGTCGCACAGCTTCTTGACGATCGGCGGCAGCGCCAGCTTGTCGATGCTCGGAATGTCCTGCGGGATGGCGCGGAACGTGGCGCCCAATCCTGTTTCCTTGCGAAATACGTTCACCCGGAAACGCCCGCCGTCGGCAGACACGTAGGAGAAATCGAGGTCGTTGCCCTTGCCGAAATATTCGTGCTGATTCTTCGTGAAGATTTCGGTGAGGTAACTCTCGAGCTCCGCGTCGCCGACGTCGCGGAACTTGATCGGCATGAGGTCGCCGTTCATGCGCAGCATGGGAGGCACGCCAACGGCGAGATGCACGTCAGAACAGTTCTGTTGCATGCCAAGCTTCAAGAAGGCGTCAATGCGAGCCAAGCGGCTAATTCCTCAAGGTTTTCGGAACTCACCCAAGCATGCGACGGTGAGCGGGGCGCCAAGTGTGACGCAGTGCGCGATTCTTCGCGAGCCGCATGCAGCGCAGCTGCGCGGAAGGCCAATAGTGAGGCCCATTGCTCAACGCACGGGCGGGGTGTGAATCAGCGGTATTTTTCGAGCGCGTCGCGCAGCAACGGCATGGTCTGGTAGCGCTTGTCCTTGTCGACCGACATGGCCTGCATGATCACTTCGGGAAGGCCAGGAGGCAGTCCCGGGTTGATCTCGCGCGGCGGGCGCGCCTTGCCCTGCACGTGCTGGTACATGACCGACATGTGATCGCCGCGTGCGTACGGCGGAACGCCGCACATGATTTCGTAGAGGATGACGCCCAGGGCGTACACGTCGGCCCGTTGGTCCACTTTCTTGCCGAGGATCTGTTCCGGCGCCATGTATTTCGGCGAGCCGATGACGTAGCCGGTCTTGGTGAGCTGCGTGTCGCCTTCGCGCTGTGCCGCGGCCACACCGAAGTCCACGATCTTCAACAGGCCTTCGTTGTTGATCAGGACGTTCGCGGGTTTGAGATCGCGATGCACGATGCCCTGGGCGTGCGCCACTTCCATGCCCGTGCAGATGTCGATGCCGAAGCCGAGCGCGCGCGCCAGCGGCATGGGTTTCTCGCCGACGACTTCGCTGCCCAGTGTGTGCGATGGGAAGTACTCCATCGAGATGGCGTAGTTGCCCTGGATGTACAGGAAGTCGTAGATGCGGATGACGTTGTGATGCGTGATCTTGCGCGAATAGCGCAGCTCGTGAACGAAGCGCTTCATGATCTCTTCGTCTTCGGAGACGTTCGGATTCAGGAACTTGAGGATCAGGCGCTCGTCGACGACGGTGTCCTCCATCAGCAGCACGGTGCCGAACGCGCCCTTGCCGATGCGCTCCACGTATTTGTAGCGGCCCTCGATGATGTCGCCCGGCTTGAGCGTCTGGATGTCGAGTTTCTGCGGCCCGGCCATCTTTTCCGCTTCTTTGACGACGCGCTGCACTTCCTGCTCCGACATGAGCTGGGTGCGCGCTGCGGACTGCGCAGTCGGTGGTCGTGCCGCCGGCGGCGCTTCGACGCGCGGACGTGCCGGCGGAGGCGGGGGCGGGGACGGCGCCACCGTCTGTGACGCGCCTGGCGCCTGCGTTGCAGCTCCAGGTCGATGCGTGGGAGCGATCTCCGGAGCGCGATTCTGCGTCGAAGACAGGCGCGAGCCGCTCACCGAGAAACGCGAATCGAGATCCGACAGCGCCCGCAGCGCCGCCTGGGCGATCGTTTGTTCGGAGTTGGTCGCCTGCCCCTGGATCTGCACGCGGATGTGCTCGAGCCGGCGCTCGTCGGCGAGTTTGGCGAGCGAGCTGATCGCTTCCAGCCGGATGTCCTTCTCTTCTCGCGACAACAGCGGCAACACCGAATCGATGACCTTGTAGTCCCCGAGGCGCCCCAGCGCACGCACCACGACGGGCATCGACTTGGCGGGCGTCGTGTCGAGCATCTCGAGCAGGCGCGGCACCGCGCGCTTGCTGCCGATTTCCGCCAGTGCATCGACGGCGCGCTCGCTGACCCACCAATCCTTGTCCTTGGTGGCTTCGATGAGATGGCCGACCGCGCGGTCGTCCTTCGTCTGGTTGAGGATTTCCACGGCCGCGCGACGGATGTCTTCGTCCTGGTCACCCACGAGCTGCAGCACGGCCTCGACCACCCGGGGGCCACCGATCTTGCCGAGCGCGTCCGCAGCGCGGCTGCGAACCCACCAGTCGTCGTCCGACACGGCTTCGAGCAGCTCCTTCACCGACTTGGCGTTGCCGATTTCGTTGAGCACTTCGACCGCGGCACGGCGCGCGTATTCGTTTTCGTCCTTGAGCACGGGGATCAGGAACTTGATGGTCTCCGGATCGTTGGCGCGGATCACGACGTCGATGGCCTTGTTCTGCACGTCGATCTCGGGATCGCGCAGCAAGGCGCAGACCTTTTCAATGTCGATCGGCCCGTCCATGCGGGCGAGCGCCGACAACGTGGCGGCGCGCACCAGCTTGTTGGTGTCGCCGAGCTGTTGTTGCAGTGCGCGCTGAACTTCGGGCTTCGGGAAGCGCGACAGGATATTGATGATGTGCAGCCGTGCGACCGGATCCTTGCCGTTCAGCCGGCCGACCAATTCCGGCAGATCGTTGTCAGTCGCGAGTTCGCCCATGATGCGGAACAGTGCGGCCTTTTCGTTGGCCTCCTGCTTGTAGGCTGCGGCCAGCAGCTCGCGCACCGACAGGCGCGCGCGATGCGCGGTGATGACGTCGAGCAGGGCGGACTTGGCGATTCCCTCGGTGCCGAGCGCATCGAGCAGCATCGTCGGTGGGTAGGCCCGGCTGCTCGAAAGCGCCCAGGCAACGCCTGCAACCACGCGCGGGCTGCCGGTGACCATCGACTCGATGAATTTGGGAAATGTTTTCTGATTGACGAGGCCGGTGAGCACCTCGATGTACGCGACCGTTGCAATCTTGTCGGCGTCGGCGAGTGCGGCGGTCACCGGTTCGATAGCACCCGCGCCCAGGTCGCGAAGTTTCGCGATGGCCTTCTGTGTTTGCGGAGCGGCCACATCGGTCGCTTCCTTGAGCTCCGTAATGAACCGATCGGCCCGGATGTTGGTGAAAAAACTCATGAAACGGATGTTCCGCGGAACGCGCGCCGGGCCTGCCCTCGATGTGCGCCTGCGGAATGAATCAAGCCTTTCGTCCTTTGTGCCCGAACCCTGTTACAAAAATTATGCCATATGTCCCGACGTGGACCGCCGATCTAGACCGCATCAATGCGATTTTCGCTAGAATCCCGGCCCCTCCTGTCCCGGCGGACATGCTCACAACTATGGCCCTCATTGCATCCGCCGAATTTCGCGCACTGGTCGAAAAATATCAGGACCCATATCTCGGTCAGACGCTCGGAAGCGCCCAGGCGGTCGAGTCGGCGGAATTGAAAGGTGACCAGGCTCACGTTCGAGTGGCCCTGGGCTTTCCGGTCGGCGGCTATCAGGACGAGTTCACGCGCGGCCTCACGGCGCACCTCGCAGCGGGCGGTGGCCCGAGCGTCATCACGGTAGAGCTCGTGCCCAGGATCACCGCACACGCCGTGCAGCGCCAACTTTCGCCGCTCGCGGGCGTTCGCAACATTGTGGCGGTCGCCTCCGGCAAAGGGGGCGTCGGCAAGTCCACGGTCGCAGCAAATCTTGCGCTGGCGTGGGCGCAGCAGGGCGCCCGGGTCGGCATTCTCGATGCGGATATTTACGGGCCGAGCCAGCCGATCATGTTGGGCCTGACCGGTCAGCGGCCGGCCTCGGCCGACGGCAAGCGCATCAAGCCTCTGCAGGCGCATGGAATTGCCGCGATGTCGATCGGCTTCCTCATCGATCCCGAACAACCCATGGTCTGGCGCGGTCCGATGGTGACGCAGGCGCTCACGCAGCTGCTGGGCGACACGGAGTGGGGGGATCTCGACTACCTGGTCATCGACATGCCTCCGGGTACCGGCGATATCCAGTTGACGCTGGCGCAGCGTGTGCCGGTGGCGGGTGCGGTGATCGTCACCACGCCACAGGACATCGCGCTGGCCGATGCGCGCAAGGGCCTCAAGATGTTCGAGAAGGTGAACGTGCCCGTGCTCGGCATCGTCGAGAACATGAGCGTCCACGTGTGCAGCAACTGCGGACACGTGGAACACCTGTTTGGCGCCGGTGGCGGCGCGCGCATGGCGGCGCAATACGGGGTCGAACTGCTCGGCGAGTTGCCGCTCGATGTGCGCGTGCGCGAGGAAGCCGACGGCGGAATGCCCAGCGTCGTCGCGCACCCCGATGCTCCGCACGCGGCGCCGTATTTCGCGATGGCGCGGCGCACCGCCGCGGCGCTTGCGAAGCGCGCGAAGGATCGATCCACCCTGTTCCCAAAAATCGTCGTGGAAGAAAGCTAGATGAGCATCAAGTCGGACAACTGGATCCGCCGCATGGCGGCCAAGGAAAACATGATCGAGCCGTTCGCGCCGGAGCAGGTGCGCAGCGCCGATGGTCACAAGATCGTGTCGTATGGAACTTCGAGCTACGGCTACGACGTGCGCTGTTCGCGCGAGTTCAAGATCTTCACCAACATCAACTCGACCATCGTCGATCCCAAGGCATTCGACGAGAAGAGCTTCGTCGATATCAACGCCGACGTGTGTATCATCCCGCCTAACTCCTTCGCACTAGCTAGGACAATAGAATACTTCCGGATACCTCGCTCGACGCTGGTAGTTTGTCTCGGAAAATCGACGTATGCACGTTGCGGTGTAATAGTAAATGTAACGCCTTTGGAGCCCGAGTGGGAAGGGCACGTGACACTCGAGTTCTCGAACACCACGCCGCTGCCCGCGAAGATTTACGCGAACGAAGGCGTCGCGCAGATGCTGTTCTTCGAATCCGACGAAGTGTGCGCGACGTCGTACAAGGACCGCGGCGGCAAGTACCAGGGTCAGAAGGGCGTGACGCTGCCGAAGACCTGATCGTCCCCGATCAACGGTCGATCGACTGGATCAACAGGGTCACCTCGACCTTCTTGCCGCGCGTACTCTCGGCCTTCACGGGTAGATAGCCCAGCGCCGGCGCAACCCAGGTACGCGTGAAGCGATCGTTGTTGGGGCGGCGGCTCGAGTAGATCACGGTGTCGAGCTCGCCCAACGCCGTGTCGATCCGGGCGTTTCCCTCGAGGTGCAATTCGTATTCCTTGAGCTTGTTCGCATCGATCATCCAGACGCTGCCCGAAAGCTTGCCGTTGGCGAGACTGCGCAGCGAGGCGATCTGCAGCGACATCGCATCCTGCGCGCCATCCGGAAGCTCGAGATCGACGGGGCGTTCCTTCGCGGTGCCCGTGACGCGCTTCTTTTCCCAGTCGAAGGTCAGGTCGATCGGGCGATCTTTTTCATCCATGCCGCGAAAGCTGAGCGGTACGACGCGGCCATCGACGAGCTTGAAATTGCTGGTCTGGGTCAACGCGTCGGGAAACGCCATCCGGAAGACTCCACGGGCCGAATTGACCGACGAATACGTGTAGGTGTCGTTTCCCGAGCGCTGCAACTCCACGATCGAAGTCGCCGCCGTCATCCCCTTCCATTCGGCGACGTAGGTGGCCTTGAAGGGTTTGAGGTCGACGGGATCGGAGTGGGCCATGGCGCAGACACCGAGCAGCAAAACCGCGAGAAATGCTTCAGGCCGCCGCATCGTTTTCCTCGATGAGCGGGGCGCTGAGAGGGGCGCCGTCGAACCAGACCGCGCCGGCGCGACATTCGACGCGTCCGGCGGCGATGAGCGAACACACATGGGGGTAGATGATGTGCTCAAGCGCATGAACGCGCGCTGAAACCGTATCGGGCGTGTCGCCGCCGCGAATCCGCAGCCTGCCTTGCATGATGACCGGCCCGCCGTCGAGTTCCGCCGTGACGTAATGAACGCTTGCGCCGTGGTACAGATCCCGCGCGGCGAGCGCGCGCGCATGGGTATCGAGGCCCTTGTGCCTGGGCAGCAGCGACGGGTGAATATTGAGCAGCCGGCACTCGAAGCGCTGTACGAACTCAGGCGACAGAATGCGCATGAAACCCGCGAGCGCCACCAACCTGGCGCCGCTGCGCTCGAGTTCGGCGGCCAGCGCCGCATCGAAAGTCTCACGATCGGGAAACTGCTGCACGGGTACTATCGCCGTGCTCACGTTCAAGGCGGCGGCGCGGGCGAGTCCGCCGGCGCTGTCGCGGTCGGCAATTACTCTAACTACCTTGAAGCGGCTGCCGGGCGCCTGTGCGGCGCGCACGATGGCTTCCATATTGCTGCCGCGACCCGAGATGACCACGGCGACCGGCAACATTGCGCCTATTCCTCGATGACGACGCCGCGCGTGCCGCGCCCGACGCTGCCGATAACACTGGCGGTTTCGCCCGAGGCGGCAAGCGCAGTCAGCGTCGCATCCACGTCGGCCGGTGCGACCACCACGATCATGCCGATGCCGCAGTTGAACGTGCGGTACATCTCGGCGGCGGCGATCGAGCCTGCGGCGGCCAGCCACTCGAACACCGGATCGCGCGCCCAGCTGCGCCGCTGCAGCACGACTTCGAAGCCGTCGGGCAAGACCCGCGGGATGTTGTCGGTCAGGCCGCCACCGGTGATGTGCGCGAAGCCTTTGACGTTCACCTGCTGCGCCAGCGCAAGCATCGACTTCACGTAGATGCGCGTGGGCGTGAGCAGGCGATCGAACAACAATTTGCCGTCGACCTGGGTTTTGTCGTTGGCCTGCGCCACGGCGAGCAACTTGCGGATCAGCGAATAGCCATTGGAATGCGGGCCGGAGGAGGCGAGGCCGATGACCACATCCCCCGCCGCGGTCCGTGTGCCGTCGATGATCCGGTCACGTTCCACGATTCCTACACAGAAGCCGGCGAGGTCGTAGTCGTCTCCGTGGTACATGCCCGGCATCTCGGCGGTTTCGCCGCCGACCAGCGCGGCGCCGGCGAGTTCGCACCCTGCCGCAATCCCGCGGATGACGGCCTCGGCGACGTCGATGCGCAGTTTGCCGGTGGCGTAGTAGTCGAGGAAGAACAGCGGCTCCGCGCCCGACACCGCGACGTCGTTGGCGCACATGGCAACGAGATCGATGCCTATCTTGTCGTGACGGGCGGTATCGATCGCGAGCCGCAGCTTCGTGCCCACGCCGTCGGTGCCGGACACCAGCACCGGCCTGCGGTAGCGATCGAGCGGCACTTCGACCAGCGCACCGAAGCCGCCGATTCCGGCGAGCACCTCCTTGCGCATCGTCCGTTTGACCACGGGTTTGATGCGTTCGACCAGCTCGTCGCCCGCGTCGATATCGACGCCGGCATCGCGATAAGTCAGCCCGGTTTGAGTCATTGAGGGTGGGGATGCCGGCGCGGCAGCTCAGGAAAAAACGTGCGATATTGTAGCCAATGCGTACATTCGTCGTGAGTTTGATCGTGGTCGCGGTGCTTGGCTTCAGCCAGCGCGCCGAAGCCACGCGCCAGGTACGCGTATACGAGGCAACCGTTTCATCGCAGACCGAAGCTGCGGTACAGGCCCAGGCGGCGTTGCGCCAGGTGCTGGTGCGCGCCACCGGCGCGCGCGATGCGGCCAACGATCCGGCGCTGGCGGGTCTGCTCGCGAATGCCCAAGCGTATGTTCTCGGCACGCGCCCGGCCGGCAGCGGCAGCAGTGCCCTCGTGGTGATGTTCGATGGCGCGGCGCTCGAGCGCGACATCATCGCCGCGGGCCGTTCGATCTGGTTGAGCGAGCGGCCCGTGCTGCTCGTCGTTCTCACCGGTGGGCCCGCGTCCGGCGCATTCGAAAGCCGTCGCCAGGTCGAAGGCGCGCTCGATGCCGCCGCCAGTCGTCGCGGCCAGCCGATCAGCGTGGCGCGTCCGGAGGCATTGAGCCTGCCAGCGACGGGCGATATTCCCGCCGACGCGGCCCTCGCAGCGGGGCGCATTCGCGGCGCCGATGCCGTGCTCGTGGGCAATGGCGATGCGGTGCCGGGCGGTGGGCCATGGCGCTGGACACTGAACGCGTTCGGCAACAGCGAAACGTGGAATGGCACGCTCGAGGAGGGCATCCACGGCTCCGCCGACATCCTGGCGCGCAACTCCGCGGCGTATGCCGCACTGCCGGAGCTCGCGATCCTCGTGGAAGTCGAAGGTGTGCCGGCACTCAAGGATTACGCGCGCGTGGCGGAACTGCTGGGCGCCGCCAACGGCGTGCGCAGCGTGCAACTCGCCGAGGCGTCGGGCAACCGCGCGATTTTCGCCGTCGTGGCGCGCGGCGGCGTCGATGTCGTGCAGACCGGGCTCGGCGGCAACGCGCATCTCGAGCGCGCCGATCCGCAGGCCGGCGGCACGATCGCATATCGTTATCGACCTTGAGAGCGATCGACTGAATGCTGCGGCATCTGCCCAACTTCATCTGCCTGGTGCGCATCGCGCTGATCTGGCCGACGATCGATGCGCTGACGTCAGCGCACTACTGGACCGCGCTGGTACTGGTGGCGGTATGTGCGGTCTCCGACGGACTCGACGGCTGGCTCGCGAAGCGCTTCAACTGGACTTCGCACCTCGGCAAGATCCTCGATCCGCTGGCCGACAAACTACTGCTGGTGGCGCTGTTCCTGGCCGCAACCTGGATGAACCTGGTGCCCTGGTGGCTGACCGCGGTGGTGGTGGGGCGCGACGTCATGATCGGCGGCGGCGCGGTCATCTATCGTTTCTGGATTGGTCCGCTGCACGGCCGCCCGACCATCCTGAGCAAGATCAATACCGGCATGCAGCTCGCCGTGGCGCTGGCTGCGATCCTGGGCGCCGCGACCGGCCTGCCGACGCGCGACATGGTGGTCGCGCTCGCCTGCGTGACCTTGATCACCACCCTCGTGTCGGGGGCGGACTATCTATCGGCCTTTACGCGTCGCGCCCTCGCGACCTGACCGCCATGCAACAGCTGATGCTCGGCGTGCAATTGAAGGAGCGCGCCACCTTTGCGAGTTTTTGCACCGCGCGCAACGTCGAGCTGCTGGCGCACCTGCGCCACATTGCCCTCGCTACGCCCGCCGGCGCAACCTGGCTCGCCGGGCCGCATACCGCCGGCAAGTCGCACCTGCTGCAGGCGGTGTGCGCGGAAGTCGCCGCCGGCCGGCGCGCGGCCTATCTACCACTGGAGAGCCTGCTGCCATTCGGGCCGGGTGCGCTCGACGGCGCCGAACTGCTGGACGTCGCCTGCTATGACGACGTGCAGACGATCGCGGGGCTCCCCGACTGGGAAGAACGCCTGTTCTCGCTGTGGCAACGGGCGCTCGAGCGCGGCAGCACGCTGTTGTTCGCGGCGCGCGAGAATCCGGCGCACGTCGAATTCGGCCTGCCCGATCTGAAATCGCGCCTGGCCGCGTCGGCCGTGTTCGCGGTGCGCGAATTGAACGACGACGAGCAGCTCGAGGCGCTGTATTTGCGGGCCCACCTGCGCGGCTTCGAGTTGCCGCCGGAGACGGCGCGGTACCTGCAGCGCCGGTTTCCGCGCGACATGCGCTCTCTGTGCGAAGTCCTCGACACGCTCGACGACGCAGCGTTCGTCGCGCAGCGCCGGATCACGGTGCCGTTCATCCGCGACGTCGTGGACGACAAGAAATCCTGATTGCTAGCGGCGCGCCGGGCGTCCGGCAACCAGCGCAGCCGCGATATCGGCGACGCGTTTGCCGAGCGCCTGCGCGAGGGCGATTTCGTCTTCCGACAACGCGCCGGGCTGGGGCGCCACACCCGCGACATGCGTCGCACCATAGGGCGTGCCGCCGGTGCGCGTCTGGTTGATGCCGCGCTCGGTGAAGGGAATTCCAACGAGCAGCATGCCGTGGTGGATCAGCGGCAGTGCCATGGTCAGCAGCGTGGATTCCTGCCCGCCGTGCAGCGTCGTCGACGAAGAGAACACCGCTGCCGGTTTGCCCGACAGCGTGCCGTCCAGCCAGATGGCGGCCGTGCCATCGAGAAAATACTTGAGCGGCGCCGCCATGTTGCCGAAGCGGGTCGGGCTGCCTAACAACAAGCCATCGGCGCGGCGCAGGTCGTCGAGCGTCGCATAGGGCGCGCCGCTGTCCGGCACCGGCTTCACGGGGCGCTCGTTCTCGGCGCTCACCGGCGGCACGGTACGCAGTGTGGCGGTGCACCCGGCCACGGATTCCACGCCGCGGGCGGCGTGACGCGCCAGCGCGGCGGTGGCGCCGTGGCGGCTGTAATAGACGATGAGAATCTCGGTCATGGTTGTTTATGATGCCCCATGGTCTGTCGCCGTTCTTTTGTTTCGGGCCGCGTGCAGGGAGTGTTCTACCGTGCCACCTGCGTTCGCAAGGCAGAGTCGCTCGGATTGACCGGTTACGCCCGCAATCTCAACGACGGGCGCGTGGAAGTGCTGGCCTGCGGTGACGCGGCCGCGGTTGAGCAATACGTGGCGTGGCTATGGGAAGGTTCGCCGTCATCCAAGGTGACCGGCGTGGACACCACCGACGTCGACCCTGCGTCGATTCAACGGACGACCGTCTTCACCTCGGCATGACGATCGCTGCGGCCGAGATCGTCGGCGCCGTTCCAGCGGGTCCACTGGTCGATCACCTTGTCCGAATACCAGCGCTTGCCGGTACTGCCGTTGTAGCGCGCCAGCGCGCGCGCGATGTTGTTCTTCTCGCGCTTCAGGTAGAACCGCAGGATCGCGCAGCCCATGCGGATATTTTCCGGCGTCTTCGTCAATTGATGACGCCGCATGCCGAGGCTCTCGGGCCAGAATGGCATCACCTGCATGAGGCCGACGGCGCCCGCGTAGGAGACGGCGTAGCGGTTGAAGCTGCTCTCGATGTCGATGATCGCCATGACGAGGCCCGGCGGGATGCGTACCTCGCCGTTGCGATTCGCTTCGCAGAACACGTTCTTGAGAATCGCCATGCGGTCGTCCCGGTCCGGGACCTTCTTGCGCAGGCGCGGTTCCATCATCTTGTACCAGACGGCGGAGTCGTAACGATCCTCGAAGCACTCGGCCTGGTCGATGGCGTGCTGGACGGCACCCTTGAGCTCCGGCTCGCGCTGCGCGTCGGGCGCCGGCGCCGCCTGCGCCGCGAGCGGCAGGCAGCAGAGCAGGGGCAGGAGGTAGCGCATGCCCCGCGTCCGGTAGTTAGCTGGCGAGCTTGCCGCGAATGAACGCGAGCGCATCGCCGGCGGGGAATTCTTCGGCCGCGGCGGCGCGCCGGTGGCGGTACTCGAGCGAGCCAGCCTCGAGGCCCCGGTCGCCCACGACCACGCGATGCGGAATGCCGATGAGCTCGGTATCTGCGAACTTGACACCCGGCCGCTCGTCGCGATCGTCGAGCAGCACCTCGACTCCCGCGGCAACGAGCTCGGCATACAGGCGTTCTGAGGTTTCACGGACACGTTGCGACTTCGGTGCGTTGATCGGTACCACGACCACCTGGAACGGCGCGATGGCGTCCGGCCAGATGATGCCGCGGGCATCATGGTTCTGCTCGATCGCCGCGGCAACGACGCGTGTCACACCGATCCCATAGCAACCCATGAAGAGCGTGGCCTGCTTGCCCGATTCGTCGAGCACGGTCGCGCCCATCGCCTCGCTGTATTTCTGGCCCAGCGCAAAGACGTGGCCGACTTCGATACCGCGCGCGATGGCTAGTTTGCCCTGGCCGGTGGGGGAAGGATCGCCGGCGACCGCGTTGCGGATGTCGGCTGCGGTGGCCTCGGGCAGATCGCGGCCCCAGTTGACCCCGGTGAGGTGGGCGTCCTGCCTGTTGGCACCGCAGACGAAGTCGGCGAGCGCGAGCACCGAGTGATCCGCGTAGATCCTGCCCTTGAATCCGACCGGCCCCAGGAAGCCAGGCGCGGAGCCAGTGGCTTTCGCGATGGTGTCGTTCGACGACATGCGCAGCGGCTTCGCAACCCCAGGCAGCTTCTGCGCCTTCACGGCGTTCAGTTCGTGGTCGCCGCGCACCAGCAACGCGACGACGCCACCCTCGTCGCCGTCGACCAGCAAGGTCTTCACCAGCTGCGCGGCAGGTAGTTTGAGAAGCTGCGTCACTTCCTCGATGGTCTTCGCACCCGGCGTCGCGACT
>DATHJZ010000153.1:0-16733 GCA_035286365.1 Steroidobacteraceae bacterium
GGTTCGCGCTGCGCCTCGCGCGGCGCAGCACTGTCGCGCGCACCGGGTTCGCGGTGGCGGTCGCGATTGCCATCCTTGCGGTCGCGGTTGCCGTCACGATTGCCATCGCGGTGACCATCCTTGTCGCGATGCCGGCCGTGCACGCCGCGATCGCGGCCGCGATCGCGGTCACCACCCTCGCGATGACGATGCGGGCGGTCCCGGTCGCGATGACGATCGCGTCCGCCGTCACGGGGACTTTCGCGCCTGACGTCGCTGCGCGCCGGGGCGGAGGCCGCAGACGCGGCGGCGCCTGCCGGCGCATTGCCCGTGAATAGATAGGCGAGGCGCGCCCAGAACCCAAGACCCGCGGGGGGTGCGGCCGGGGCCGCTGCCGCCGCTGCCGCTGGCACCGGTACATGAACGACGACCGGGGCCGACGTGGTCGGCGCCGTCGGCACCACGGCGGCGGGCTCGAGCACCGGCTTCACGTCACGCGTGCCGGTCGGATCGGCCACCTGCGGACGCTCGGGCATCTTGTAGCTGAGTATCTTGTTCTCGGGCAGTTCCAATTCATCGCTGCGCACGCGCTTGATGGAATACTCGGGCGTCTGGATGTGCGGGTTCGGCACGATCATCAGGTCGACCGCGCTCTTGTCCTCGAGGGTGCGCATCCATTCGCGTTTTTCGTTCATCAGGTAGGTAGCCACTTCGACGGGCACCTGCGCGATGATCTGCGCGGTCTTGTCCTTGCGCGCTTCCTCGCCGATGAGGCGCAGGATGGCGAGAGTCATCGATTCGACCGAGCGGATGCTGCCGATACCGGTGCAACGCGGACACACCAGGTGGCTGGATTCACCCAGCGACGGACGCAATCGCTGGCGGGACATTTCCAGCAGGCCGAAGCGCGAGAGCCTGCCGATCTGGATGCGCGCGCGATCCATTTTCACGGCATCGCGCAGGCGATCCTCGACGTCACGCTGATTCTTCGGCGACTCCATGTCGATGAAGTCGATGACGATCAGGCCGCCGATGTCGCGGATGCGCAGCTGGCGCGCGACTTCATCCGCCGCTTCGAGATTGGTGTTGGTGGCGGTGGTTTCGATGTCCGAGCCGCGCGTGGCACGCGCCGAGTTGATGTCCACGGACACCAGCGCCTCGGTGTAGTCGATCACGATGGAGCCACCCGAGGGCAGTTCCACCTTGTGACCGTAGGCGGATTCGATCTGGCTCTCGATCTGGAAGCGCGTGAACAGCGGGATGTCGTCGGTGTAGCGCTTGAGGCGCTTCTGCGCCTCCGGCGGCATGAACCGGGTCATGTATTCCTGCGCCGTGGCGAACGTCGCGTCGTCGTCTACCAGTACTTCGCCGATGTCGTCGGCCAGGTAGTCACGCAGGCTGCGCGTCACCGCGTCGCTCTCGCGATACACGAGGTAGGGGGCCTGGCGGTCCTTCGTGGCCGCATCGATCTGATCCCACTGGCTCTTGAGGTTGTCGAGATCCCACTGCAATTCGGCGGCGGCGCGCCCGACACCCGCGGTGCGGACGATGGCGCCCATGCCATCGGGAATGACGAGATCGTCCATGACCTGGCGCATCTGGTCGCGGTCTTCGCCTTCGATTCGGCGCGAGACACCGCCCGCGCGCGGGTTGTTGGGCATCAGCACCAGGAAGCGGCCGGCGAGCGAAATGAACGTGGTGAGCGCGGCACCTTTATTGCCGCGTTCTTCTTTCTCGACCTGGACGATGACTTCCTGGCCCTCCGACAACAGGTCGCGCATGTTCATGCGGCCGCCATCGGACTTCTGCCGGAAGTAGTCCTTGGAGATTTCTTTCAGGGGCAGGAAGCCGTGGCGTTCCGCACCGTAGTCTATGAAGCAGGCCTCGAGCGACGGCTCGATACGCGAGATTCGGCCTTTATAGATGTTGGCTTTCTTTTGTTCTTTGGAAGGTATCTCGATGGACAGATCGAACAGTTTCTGACCATCAACCAGTGCTACGCGCAACTCCTCTTGCTGGGTTGCATTGACGAGCATTCTCTTCATTTGAATTGGACCCTAGTGACTTCTGTCGGGCCAACTCGATTCGAACGGCGGATATCCTCGCGGACGGCAATGCCTGGGACCGCGCGACGCGGGAGGCTGAGCCGTGAGGCCAAAGATTGTTGTGGGGCGCGTGAATGGTCACGTTTTATATAGTCCGTCCCGAAGTGGGGCGGAGCGCCAAAACCCTTTGGGCTACTTCACCGACGATGCGCGAGATGCGTCTTTCTGGACGGGCATCTTCCGCGCGACGATTCAAGTGGGCCTTCGAGCGATGGACCTCGTTGTCGAGGACCAACTAACATGCGGCGCGTTCGATTCGTCTTAAGGTTGCGATCGGCGGTGCCGCGGCATCGCGTCGTCACACACAGGCTGGGGACGACGTCGGCGCGCATCATAGCCCGAGACCTTAGTGAAAACAAGACGTTACGAATTGCCTGAGGCGCCGGCGCCACGCCTGCCCATCAAGGGGCCCGCCAAACCACCCGCCGCGCCCGCGAAAGTGCAGCAGTTGGAAGTCGGCGAGCGGGGCGAGGGCCAGCGGCTCGACAACTTTCTGGCGCGAAATCTCGAAGGCGTGCCGAAGACGCACATCTTCCGGGTGATCCGCAAAGGCGAGGTGCGCGTGAACGGCAAACGCGCCAAGCCGGATACCCGGTTGCTGGCAAACGACATCGTGCGCGTTCCGCCAGTGCGCGTCGGGGATGCGGCGCCGCCACGCCGTGCGCCGCCGGCGATGGTTGCGGGGCTGACCGGCGCCATCGTATTCGAGGATCCGCGCCTCATCGTGATCGACAAACCCGCCGGAGTGGCCGTGCATGGCGGCAGCGGCGTGAGCTTCGGGGTGATCGAAGCGCTGCGCGCCGCGCGCCCGGACGAGACGCTCGAGCTCGTGCATCGCATCGACCGGGACACGAGCGGGCTGCTGCTGATCTCGCGCAAGCCCGCCGCGCTTCGCCAGCTGCACGCGCTGATGCGCGACGGCCAGGTGGAGAAGCGTTATCTCGCGCTCGTGAAGGGCAAATGGGAGCTCGGCCGCAAACGCATCGACGTGCCCTTGCGGACCGACACTCGCGTCGGCGGCGAGCGCACGGTGAAGGCGCACGAGTCTGGCAAGGAAGCGGTGAGCGTGTTCAGGCCCGTGCAGTTCTTCGGCAAGCGTGCGACCTTGGTGGAAGTCGAACTCGAGACCGGCCGCACGCACCAGATTCGCGTGCACGCGGCGCATGCCGGCTATCCACTGGCGGGCGACGAGAAATACGGCGAAGCCGACTTCAACCAGAAGATGGAGTTGCTCGGCCTCAAGCGCATGTTCCTGCATGCGCACCAGCTCAGTTTCACGTGGCCGGATACGGGCGTGGAGTTCAGCGCAAGCGCGCCGCTGCCGGCCGAGTTGTCCGTCGTGATCGATGCGCTCGCCGAACAGAAGAAGCGCTAGTCTTCCGCCATGGCAAGCAAGCGTCCGACGACGATCGCCGAATACATCCGGGCTGCGCCGCGCGCGGGCCAGCCGCATTTGCGCCGGCTGTACCAGATCCTCAAGAGCGTCGCGCCGCAGGCCGAGGAAACGATCAAGTGGGGAACTCCCTTCTTCGTGGAGCCACGCTTCCTGTTCGCCTTCTCCGCGCACCGGGAGCACTTGAGCTTTGCGCCCATGGCCGCGGCGCTCGAGCACTTCCGCGAGGAACCCGCGCGCCACGATACGACGAAGAACTTCCTGCGGATTCGCTACGACGAGCCCCTGCCCGAAGTTCTGCTGCGCAAGATCGCGCGCTATTGCGTCAGGAAATTACGCGCACGCAAAGATGACGCTTTCTGGTGATGCGATTCGCGCGCGGCGCGCCGATCCATCTACCAGGATGCCGTCAGGGGACTTCGAACCCCACGGCGCGCAGTGCGCCCGCCAGCCAGATGAGCGGCAGTCCCACGATGGCGGTCGGGTCTTCGCAATCGATGCGCTCGAACAGCGTGATCCCCAGCGCCTCGGCCTTGAAGCCGCCGGCGCAATCGAAAGGCTGCTCGCGCTCGATGTAGCGGTCGATTTCGGCATCCGACAGCGGCCGCAGCTTCACGGCGGTGGTGTCGACGTGCGACAGCTTCACCCCGGTCTCCACGCATCGCACCGTGCAGGCGGTATAGAACTCGGCCGTCGACCCGGACAGCAGCTTCAGCTGCTCGCGGCAGTTCGCGGCGTTGCCCGGCTTGTGGAGGATGGTGGTGCTGGCAGCCGGCACCTGGTCCCCGCCGATCACCACGGCGTTGGGCAGTTCGCGGGCGATCGCCTCGGCCTTGGCCTCGGATAGCCGGAAGGCGCGCCCCCGGGGCGATTCCCCCGGCCGCTCGATTTCGTCGACGCCCGGATTGCGCGCCGTGAACTCGAGGCCGAAGCGCGTGAGCAGGCTCGAGCGATAACGCGAGGTCGAGGCCAGGATCAAGGGCCTCAGGGTTGCCGTGGGGCTCATAAAAACAAAGGCTTAGAGTAAATGTTGTTTTGACTTGGGGGCAGGCGGTCCCTATCATACGCGCCCCATGTCACTGGGCTGGTCCCGACGCGCTCCCGTCGACACCTTGGTTGGCACCGAAGCGGCAATCGATTTCACGATTCCGCTGAAGGAGCTACCGAGGGTTGTGCATGAGCTCACGTCCACGGATGGAGACGCCACGGGCCGCGTGCGGTTTTCGCGCCAGCTCGGACAGGCGGTTGCGGATCTCGAAGTGAGCGCGCAACCCGAAGTAGTTTGTCAGCGCTGCATGCAGGCGATGCGCTGGCCGGTCATCGTGAAGGCGCGCATCGCGCTGGTCAGCGATTACGACGCGGCCGATCGGGTGCCCGGGGAATTGGAAGTGTTTCTGGTCGAGGCCGACAGCGTGAGCGTGCGCGACCTCGTGGATGAAGAAGTCTTGCTGGCGTTGCCACATGTGCCGCGGCATGGCGAAGGAAGTGAATGCGCGGGCAGCAAAATTCGGCTGCCCGGGCAGGAAGGCGAGACCGACGAAGCGGCCGCCGATGCACAGGTTCAAAAACCGTTTGCACAGTTGGGCGAACTGTTGAAACGCAAGTAGTAGTCGCCCCAGAGGATTGGATCCATGCCCGTTCAGAAAAGTCGTAAAACGCCGTCCAAGCGCGGCATGCATCGTTCGCACGACGCGCTGTCGAAGCCGGCGCTGTCCGTCGATCCGCAGTCGGGAGAAACCCATCTGCGTCATCGCATCACTCCGGACGGTTTCTATCGCGGCAAACGCGTCATCGAAAAACCGGCCGAAGTCGAGACCGAAGAATAGTCTCCGGAGCGGGACGGCCAGTCCCGCCCCCTGGCGCATGGCGTCAATCGCCGTCGATGTGATGAGTGGTGACAGCGGTGCGCCGGAGTGCATCCCCGGCGCGGTGCGCGCGCTCGCCGCCGATTCCGCCCTCGAGCTGATCCTCGTGGGCAATCCCGCCGTCATCGAACCCGCAATCGCGCAGGCACCGGCCGCGGTGCGCGCGCGGATTTCGGTGCACGCCGCGGCTACGGTAGTCGGCATGTCGGAGCATCCGCGCGAAGCTATTCGCCGGCGCAAGGATTCTTCGATGCGCCTCGCCATCGACCTCGTGAAAGAGGGCCGCGCGCAGGCCATGGTGAGTGCGGGCAATACGGGCGCACTCACCGCGATGGCGCATTTCGTTTTGAAGACCGTAGGTCCCGTCGAACGTGCGCCGATCATGTCTTCCGTGCCCGCGCGTAACGGCGGCCACACGCACATGCTCGATCTCGGCGCGAACACCAAGGCCTCGGCATTGCAGCTCGCGCAATTCGCCACGATGGGTTCCATCGTTGCGCGCGACGTGTTCGGCATCTCGAACCCGCGCGTCGGCCTGCTCAACATCGGCGAGGAAGACACCAAGGGTCACGAGCTCATCCAGGAAGCGCACGAATTGATTCGTGCCAGCGGCGTGAACTATCTCGGCTTCGTCGAAGGCAACAACATCTTCGATGAAGGCGTCGACGTCGTGGTGACCGATGGATTCACCGGCAACGTCGCGTTGAAGGCAATGGAAGGCCTGGCGAAGCTGATCGTCGAGCAGCTGCGCAACGAATTTTCGCGCGACACGTTGAGCAAACTGTCCGGGTTGCTAGCCCGACCGGTTCTGCGGCGCGTGGGCGCGGGCCTCGATCCGCGGCGTTACAACGGGGCGTGCATGGTCGGACTGACCGCAGTCGTGGTAAAAAGCCACGGCAGTGCGGACAGTGTCGCGTTCGCCCAGGCAATCGCCACGGCCGCCACGGCGATGCGCCGGGGGCTGCCGGCCGCCATCGAACGAGCACTGGCCAACGCGCACACGTGACGTTCATTCATTGACGACCCATTCATCGACGACAAGGCAACCATGTATTCACGCATCGCGGGAACCGGTTCGTACCTGCCGGACAAGGTAGTCACGAACGCCGATCTCGAGAAGATCATGGATACCACCGACGAGTGGATCCGCACGCGCACCGGCATCGAGCGCCGTCATATCGCTGCCGACGGCCAAACTACCGTGGACCTGGCCGAACATGCTGCCCGGCGCGCCATCGAGGCGGCCGGAGTGTCGCCGTCGGAAATCGACTTCATCGTGTTCGGCACCACGACGCCCGACGTGGTTTTTCCGAATTGCGGCGTATTGCTGCAGGCACGCCTGGGCGCGCGTGGCTGCCCGGCCTTTTCGGTCGAGACCGCCTGCAGCGGTTTCATCTATGCACTGTCGATCGCCGACAAGTTCATCAAGGCCGGGGAGGCCAAGTGCGCGCTGGTAGTCGGCGCCGAGACGCTCTCGCGCATCACCGACTGGAGCGATCGAAGCACCGCGGTGCTGTTCGCCGACGGCGCGGGGGCGGTGGTGCTCAAGCCGTCAGCCGAGCCGGGCCTCATGAGCACGCACCTGCATGCGGACGGCGCTTACAAGGACCTGCTGTACGTGGATCAGGGTGTCTCGAAGGGTTTCACCGCCGACCCGGTCACCAACAAGGTGAAGATCGGCATCCGCATGGCGGGCAGCGAAGTGTTCAAGGTCGCGGTGCAGAAACTCGGCGGCGCGGTGGACGAAGCGCTCGCGGCCAATGGACTCGAAAAATCCGCGGTCAACTGGCTCATTCCGCACCAGGCGAACATCCGCATCATCACGGCGATGGCCAAGCGGCTGGAGCTCCCGATGGAACGCGTGATCGTGACCGTGCAGGACCACGGCAACACCTCGACCGCCTCCGTCCCGCTGGCGCTCGATACCGGCGTGCGCGATGGCCGGGTGAAGCGCGGCGACCTGCTCCTGCTGGAGGCTTTCGGCGGCGGCTTTACCTGGGGCTCGGCGCTGGTAAGGTTCTAGCGCAGTGGTGCCCGGCACCGCCTCTACTATCTACCGCCGATCTTTGCCATTTCTCTTTCGAGATCGTCCAGCAACGACTGTACGTCCTCGGCGCCTTCCGAATCGTCGTCTTCCATCATGATCGCGCCGTCTTCGTCCATCTCGATCTTGGTGATGCCGGGGTTGGCCTTCTCGAGCTCGTCGAGAATATTCATGGTCTTCTGATGCTCCTGCAGCAGCTTGCGGCTCTGCGTCACCAGCTTCTTGTGCTGCAGGCCCTGCAGGATGGTCATCTGCAGTTCCTTCGGATGGCAGGGCTTGAGCAGGAACCGGTATACCTCGCCCTCGTTGATGGCGCGCACCGCGGCTTCCAGGTCCGCCTGACCCGAAAGGATCATGCGGATCGTGTTAGGCCACTTCTTGCGCACCTCCGTGAGGAACTGGCTGCCGGTCATCCCGGGCATGCGCTCGTCGGAGACCACCACGTCGATCTCGTTGCCGGCCATGATCATCAGGCCCTTCTGCGCCGAGTCGGCCGTGAAGATCTCGAATTGCGAGCGGTCGAGACTGCGAACCAGTGCCGATGTGAGGTTCGGCTCGTCGTCGACCAGCAGTAGTTTGCTCTTTTCCATAACGGTACCTTTATTCCCGCACCAGCACGGAGACCTTGATCGGCTCCGCGACTCCAACACCGCTGGCGATGGTGCGTAAACGCCCCAGCAGTGAATTCGTGATTTCCACGCCTTGCGGTACCAGGCGGATTCCCTTCGTTGACAGCACTTCGCTTTCGAGAATCATGCCCACGCCCAGGTTGGCGACGGAAATCGTGCGCGACTCGCGTCGGCCGCTGCTTTCCGCGGGGGCTTTTATCATCGCGTCGGTGATGACGGCGGGCAGATGCGGCGCGAGCTTGAGGATCTGCTTGGCCGCCACGCCCGGCAATCTGCCCTGGTTGACCAGCTGGTCGAAATTGACCGCGGCCCACAGGATCGCGGCGCCCAACTGCTGCGGCTTCCAGGTGCCCTCATCGCCCGTGCCCAGTTCCCTGGCGGGCAGGCGCAGCTGCCCCGCGACCATGCCGGCCACGTCTTCGAGCCGCGGAATCTGGCCTAACAACTTGCCAGCGACTTCGGGGTGCGAATCGTACAGTTTCCTTTCTTCCTCACCGAGCGCCTGGCCGCCGTAGACCTTGTTGAGAGTCTCGGCGGGCAACGTGATGCAGCCGAGCTGCGAGAGCATCGCCGCCAGGCGATATTTCCACGCGGCGGAGAGCTTGAGCGCCTCGCCGGCGGCTACGGCGTACCGTTCGATCTGCGCCGCGCGGCGCTGCGCGACGGGATTGATGAGACCGAGAACTTCGACCAGCGCCCGCACCGTCGCGTTGAGGGTGTTCTCCAGCAGGTGTTTCTCGGCATTGACCAGTCGGTACTGTTCGATCCCCGCGTTGATAACTTCGACCAGCTTGTCCGAGTCGCAGGGCTTCATCAGGAAGCGGAAGATGTGTCCTTCGTTCACTGCCGCGACGGTCGAGTCGAGGTCCGCCTGGCCCGACAGCACCATGCGCACGGTATTCGGCGCAATCTGGTTCACCCGCGCGAGAAAACTCGCGCCATTCATCTCAGGCATGCGCATGTCCGAAACGACCACGGCAAACGGACCCTTGGTTTCGATCAGGGCGAGGCCGGCCGCGGCGCCCGTCGCAGTCTCCATGTCGAGCCGGTTGCGCATCTGGCGGCGGATGCCGTCGAGTACATTGGGTTCGTCGTCGACGAACAACACGCGTTCGCTCATGATCGCCCCTTCTGAGCCACTGCCACATACGCTTCGCGCCATTCGTTCCATCGTTCCGCCAGTCCCTGCGATTCGAGATATGAATAGTTGAGGCCGAGCTCGGGTGAGCGCATATCGGCGATATCAGGGCGGTTCGCGAGACGATCCGCCACGTGCACGATCCCCGGCAGGCCGAACTTCTGGTTGGGCGCCTGGGACGGATCTTCGTGATACGCGATGGCTTCGGCGATCGTGTTAGGCAGGCCCCACAGGCCGACCAGGTACGCGCCGACGTCGGTGTGCGCGGCATGCAGCTCGAGCATCTCGATCTGTTGCAGGCTGCCCGGGCGATCGCCGACCTGCGCGAGCACCTTGCCGTACGCCTCGGGCAATCCCATGGCGAGCACCAGCTTGCCGATGTCGTGCAACATGCCGGCCAGGAACGCGGCGGCGACCTGTTCGCGATCCATCTGTTCGGCGATGGCGATGCGGTGGGCCGCGGTTGCGGTGGTCACGCTGTGGCTCCACAACGCGTCCATGCTGAAGCCGGCAACCTTCGGTGCTTCGCAATCGGAAAAGATTCCCTGGCCGAGTACCAGCGCCATGATGCGATCGAGCCCCAACAGCGCGCCGGCGCGCGCCACGTCGGCGACCGGCTTCTGCAAGCCGAAGTAGGCCGAGTTCACCAGTTTCAGCAGGCGTGCCGTCATGGCCGGATCGCAGGCGATGATGTTCGAGACGTCCTCGATGCTCGAATTCGGCTGGCGCAATGCCTCGACCAGTTTCTGATAGGTCGCAGGCAGAGTCGGTAGTTTGTTGATGCGCGCGACCAGCGCCTTGACGGCTACGCTGCCGGCCAGGTCACGCAGCGCGAAGGCGCGGCTGATCGTGCCCTGCAGGATCTCCGCGTCGCAGGGTTTGGAAAGAAACTGGTGCGAGACGCCGAGCGCCTTCATCACCGATTCGGTTTCGGCCTGCCCGGAGAGGATCAGGCGGATGGTGTCCGGATATTCGCGCTGCACGACCTCGAGTAGCTCGGCCCCGTTCATGCCAGGCATGCGCATGTCGGTGACCACCACCTCGCAGGGTTCGGCCTTCAGGGCTTCGAGCGCGGCCTGCGCGCTGCCGACGAAAGTCATCTGCCACTCGTTGCGCTTGGGTCTGAGCATTCTTTTCAGACCCTCCAACACCCGCGGCTCGTCGTCGACGAAGATGACGCGGATTGCGTTCACGCAGCGGCCCCAGCCGACTCGAGTTCCGCCTTTTCGCCACCGATCGGCAGGCGGATCGTAAACGTGGTGCCCGCGCCGGGTGTGCTCGCGACTTTGATGGTGCCCCCGTGCTTGTCGACAATGACGTTGTGCGCGATGGCCAGGCCCTGTCCGGTCCCCTTGCCGACCTCCTTGGTCGTGAAGAACGGATCGAAGATGCGCTGCTGGATGTGCGGTGGCATGCCCGCGCCGGTGTCGCTGATCTCGACGATGGCCCATTCGCCCTCGGGGCGCGTGCGCACGGTGATCTTGCCCTTGCCCTTGCCACCGTCTCCAACCACGTCGGAAATCGCATGCGCGGCGTTGACCACGATGTTGAGCACGACCTGGTTGAATTCCGCCGGTGAGCAGTGCACCGCGGGCATCTGGGCATCGAGATCCATCTCGATCTCGGCCACGTATTTCCATTCGTTGCTGGCGACCGTAATGGTGCTCTGGATCGCGCGGTTCAGATCCGTGGCGGTCTTCTCGCGCGCCGGGTGCGAGAACTCCTTCATGGCGCGCACGATCTTGGCGACGCGATCCACGCCCTCGAGAGACTGGGCGAGCGCGCGCGGAATTTCTTCCTTGAGATAGTCGAAGTCGGCGCCGGCCAGCAGCTTGCTGGCCGGTTCGCCACCGACCATCACAAGCTGCGTCAGCAGTGTGTCGAGCTCGCCGAAGGATTCCTTGAGGAAGCGCAGGTTGTCGCCCACGTATTGTGTCGGCGTGTTGATTTCATGCGCGATGCCCGCGGCCAGCTGGCCGATGGCCTCCAGCTTCTGCGCCTGGCGCAGGTTGTCCTCGAGACGGTCGCGCTCTTCGAGGGTCTGCTTGAGCATCGAGATGTCGGCGATGCAGCCTTCCCAGCCGGCAAAGGCCTGCTTGGAGTCGTACAGCGGCGCGGTGTTGATGAGGACGTGCAGCTTCTGGCCCTTGGCGTCCTGGATTGAGGTTTCCCAGCCTTCGACCATGCGCTGGCGCGACATCTGGTCGAGGAAGTGCGCACGCTTGCCCGGCTCGAACAGCATGTCGAGGAAGTTGACCTTGTCGAGCGGGATGCCCTGGCACGACAGCAGCTTCACGCAGGCGGCGTTGGCGGTCTTGAGCACGCCATCGTGATTCGCCGTGAACAGCGCCACCGGAACGTTGTTGAACAGATCCTGGTAGCGGCGCGTGGCGCGTACCAGGTCGCGGTGGAAATTGTTGCGCTCCACCGAATAGGAAACGATGCGCGACAACATGCCGGCGTTGACGCGGCGTTTCTCCAGGTAATCCTGGGCGCCCTCGCGCACGGCGGACAGACCCTGTTTGTAATCGTCGGAACCAGTCAGCACGATGATGGGTGTGAGGTCGGCGATCGCGCGCAACGCACGCAGCGCCTGCAGGCCGGTCGCATCGGGCAGCCCGAGATCGAGCAGCACGAGGTCGTATTCGGTGGTCGTGAGCCGTTGTGCGGCTTCCGCCGCGGTCTGCACCCAGTCGCTTGACCCGGTTGAGACCGGCGTCTTTCAGGTGGCGCTCGACTACGCGCGCATCCGCCGGGTTGTCCTCGACTAACAACAACCGGATGTCTCTGATCTCGAAATCGTTGGTGCTCATCGGCGCGCTTTATGCCTGAAGTTTAGAGATACGGCTGTTCGCCACACGCTGATTTATCGGCGTGCTGTGCCAATACCTTAGTGACGGCAGCCAATTGCCGCCCCGGGCGATCCTCGTCACATATCGGCCGCCGCGCCCTGGTCTGAACCCCCGGACTCACGCGCGGGTGCGCCGAAGTGCGCCCTTACTCACAAAGTTTTGACGCGTCTGCATCCAGACTCTTTCCGTCGCGCCGATTCCATAACGCGGCACCTGCACCATGACGACCCTCGTTGAAAAAATCCTCACCGGCCTGGCACCTGACCAGGGCGGCGCGGGTGAGCTGTTCGATCTGCACCCGGTACCCTCGCTGCTGTTGACCAGCAGCGGCGTGCTCACCGCGGCGAACGGCGCTGCCCTCACATTGTTCCGCTGCGACAAGGCGGTGCTGGTCGGCGCGACGATGGTCGGTTTCTTTCCGGAACTGGGGCGGGGACTTGCGCAGGTTCGCGCACTCACCCATCACGCCCGTGTCGCGGTGCGGCGTCCCGATGCCAGCAATTTCATCGCGCGCGTGCATCTGGCGCCGCTGGCCACGGACGCCGAGGCGACGCTGCTGGTCACGCTCGAGGACCTGACCGAGTTCGAAGATGTCATCGCGGCGAACAACAAGGAGCTCGAGTCCTTCATGTCGGTGGCGGGTCACGATCTGCGTGGGCCGTTGCGGATTCTCAAAGGTTTTGCCGACGCGCTCGAAGACGAATGCGGCGCGGTGTTGAACGAGGAAGGCCGCGGCTTTCTCAAGGAGATCCTGAAAGCGGGCGATCGCATGGAAGGCCTGATCGACGGCCTGCTCACCTTGTCGCGTTCCGGGCGCGCGGAGATGACCTGCGAGAACCTCGACCTTTCGACCCTGATCGAGCTCGTGACCTACGAATTGCGCCATGGAAAAGACGAACGCGAGGTCGAGTTCCACGGCGAGGCGGGCATGAGCGTTTGGGGCGACGTGCGCCTCATGATGACCGTGCTGCGTACGCTGCTTGGCAATGCCTGGAAATACACCAGCCACACCGAGCGCCCGATAGTGCGCTGCTACACCGAGGAGAGCGAAGGAAGACGCTGGGTCTGCGTATCCGACAACGGCGCCGGATTCGACATGGCGCACGCAGATCGCCTGTTCAAGCCATTCACGCGCCTGCATCGCCAGGATGAGTTCATGGGTTACGGACTGGGACTGGCCACGGTGCATCGCATCGTGAAGCGGCACGGCGGGGATATCGACGCCCAGGCGGCCGTCGGGAAGGGCACCACCATTCGCTTCTGGTTGAGGCCCCCGCCGGACTGAGTCCCAGTTGCCATTTGTTAGACATAGCGCACATTTGGCAGGCGAGATCGTGGTGTCCCGCGCAAAGTCCCAGGACTTGCCATCGGCCAGAATGCCGCCCATGACTGGCAAAAACCTTGGAATCTTCGCGGCGCTCGCGGCCCTGACCGCGCCCGCGTTCGCGCAGGCGGCGCCGGAAACGGCGCTCCAGACCGCGCCGTACCTCGTCGACGCCGACAGGATAAGCACCGGCGATACCGCCTGGATGCTCACCTCGACCGCGCTCGTGCTGCTGATGACGCTGCCGGGCCTGGCGCTCTTCTACGGCGGCATGGTGCGCAAGAAAAACCTGTTGTCGACCATGGCGCAGAGTTTTGCGATCGCCTGTCTCGTCACCGTGTTGTGGGTGGTCATCGGCTACAGCCTGGCATTCACCGAAGATTCGCCCTGGTTAGGCGGGACGACGCGCTTCGCGCTCGAAGGATTGTTCTTCGCCAAGGGCGGCCAGGTTTCGGTCAGCCACCTGGCGCCGACGATCCCCGAGTCCGTGTTCATGATGTTCCAGATGATGTTCGCCATCATCACGCCCGCGCTGATCACCGGCGCGTTCGCCGAGCGCATCAAGTTTTCGTCGATGCTGGTCTTCATGGCGCTGTGGTCGCTGTGCGTCTACGTGCCGATGGCGCACTGGGTCTGGTCGCCCGATGGCTGGCTCGCCTCGCTGGGCGTGCTCGACTTCGCCGGCGGCACGGTGGTGCACATCAACGCCGGTGTCACCGGTCTTGCCTGCGTGATCATGCTGGGCGAACGCAAAGGCTACGGCACCGATCCCATCTTCCCGCACAACCTCGCCCTGACCATCACGGGCGCCGCCCTGTTGTGGGTGGGCTGGTTCGGATTCAACGCGGGCTCGGCGCTTTCGGCCGACGGGCGCGCCGGACTCGCATTCGCAAATACGCATTGCGCCGCGGCAACTGCCGCGCTCACGTGGATGGCGATCGAATGGGCGGCGCGCGGCAAGGCCAGCGTGCTCGGCATCGCCTCGGGTGCGGTTGCCGGACTCGTCGCCATCACGCCGGCCGCGGGCTACGTGGGCATCGGTGCGGCCCTGGTCATCGGTGTCGCGGCCAGCCTCGGCTGCTTCGGTGCCGTAGTTGGGCTCAAATCCTGGTTCGGTTATGACGATTCGCTCGACGCGTTCGGCATTCACGCGGTCGGCGGCGTCGTGGGCGCGGTGCTCACGGGCGTGTTCGCGTCGGTTGCGATCGGCGGCGTCGAGGGCAGCATCACCGCACAGCTCATCGGCATCGGCGCCTGCGCGGCGTACGCGCTGGTCGTCAGCCTGATCCTACTCATGTTGATCTCGGTCACCATCGGCTTGCGTGTGAGTGAAGAAGCCGAGGCAGCAGGCCTCGATGTCAGCACTCACGGAGAAAGCGTGGAGTAAATATCCATGAGTCTCATGAACAGCACATCGGACAGATTGCGGCGCGCCACCCAGCTGTGGCACGCCTATCTAGCGATCACCGGGCAACGATTCGAGCTCGCGCAGTTCCTCCAGGATCCGGCGCTCGAGAAGCAGGCGCTCGACGGAGCGCTGGCGAGCGGCGATCAGAAACTCATCGGTCTCGCCCAGGATTGGCTGCGGGATACCGGCCAGGCGGTACCCAACGTCGTGGCGTCGCGCGTGGTGGCGCCGGCCGCCGCGGCTCCCGCTCCCGCGAATGCAGCAGCGCCGAAGCCTGCCCGTTACCTGCGCGGCGTACGCTGAATTTCAGCGCGGCTGCTGCAGCCATGGAGTCGATGTACTCCAGAAGATGATGTTCACCCCGAGATAGTTTTCCGCGAAGTCGACGAATTCTGCGCGCGTGAACGGCCGCTGCGTTTTCGGGTTCATGTAGGTGAGGGTGGGTTCCTGCACGGCCATGGCCACCAGGCGCAACTTCCCCTTGTACTTGTTGAAGAACGGATAGGAATTCTTCATCTGCGCATTTTTCCACGGCACGATGTCCGGGCCGCCAGCGCCGATGTCGTTGGCCGCGGCAAAGGAAAAGAAACGCGACATGTACTTGCGATCGTCGTTCCACTCGCACGGCCAGAAGTTCGCGTACTGCACGACGTGCGAGTGCGCGAACGCCTTGCGCGCCACTGCGAGATTCTCGAGCTCGGCGGCGAAGTAGGCGTCACAGCTGAATCCACTGCGCTTGCTCTGCGCCTTCTGGTCGAGATCGGCCGCCGTTTCCGGCAGATTGATTCCGAGCACGCGGCCATCGAATTTTCGACCCAGCGCCGTAAGCAGCGCCTGGAAGCGGGCGCGGACGTTCGCGTTCCATTGCATCGCGACCCAGCCATGGCCTTCCGGCTGGTTCTCGCCCGGGTTGTCCGTCTGGGGTGCGAGACCGCCGCGATAGACGGGATCCTCGAGCAGATAGGCCGGAACGTTGCGGTGGCTGATCTCGAAGAAACGATCCTGGATCTGCAGGAACAGCCGCTTGTGGAGCCGGTCGAGGTAGGCAAGATCGCGCTCGATCTGCGAGAAGTCGTATTCGCCCGGCGCTCGCTCGAGCGATTTCCAGCTGTAGACGATCTGCACGCCGCCGATGTCGGGCCGCTCGAGGAGCGCTGCCAGCCGCTGGAGATCGTCGGAGCTCGTGTAGAGAAAATTCTGCGGTGGCGCGCCGCCGGCGACGCTCGCCATGGCGCACAGCGCGAGGCTCGAGAATGCGCGCATCGAAAGTTTCGCCACGACGCCAAGAACTGCAGACGAAAAAACGCCGCGCAGAGCGCGGCGCTTCTCCAGAGCAAAGGCCATTCTTTTTAAAGAATGGCGAAAGCTTTTACTTCGAGATGGAGCGACGGAACATCCGGTCGATCTTCTCGTTGGTCGCATCGCAGCAGGACTGCGAAGCTTGCGCGGCGGCCAGCGCCTGGTTGGCAGCGCTCTGCGCACCGCTGGCGGTCGACGACGCCGACTGGGCGGCGGCATTGGCGGCATCAGCAGAGCTCTTGGCGGCAGCCAAGTCGGCGGTGAGACGGCTCACCTGCTGTTTGAGGTTTTCGACGTCGGCTTGCAGAGGCTTGAGGTCCTGGCAGCCGGCCAACATGGTGAACGCTGCAACGGCAGCAACCTTTAAAATCGCACTCTTCATAACGATCAATCCCCTTATTGGTGGTTGAGCAAGTCCGCTTTCCCTTCGATTCGCAACGCAAGCGATGCGAATGGAAGGTAGACGTCTATTAGGCGGGCGCAACTGCAACAAATCCGCGCGTTGTTTGCAACTGAAATTTCTTTCGTGTCGGCCCATGGCGACAGCTGTTGTCAGACTGAGCTATTAGGACGACTAACACGATTGGGGCCAGCGCGCAGAATTTTCCGCGCTGCGTTGTGACCGGGAATTCCGGTGACGCCGCCGCCGGGATTTGCACCCGAACCGCACAAGTACAGGCTTTTCAGGGGTGTGCGG
>DATHJZ010000154.1:0-7072 GCA_035286365.1 Steroidobacteraceae bacterium
GCCGTGCCGGGCATCAGGATTCACCTGAAGCGCGGGTAAGCCCGCGCAGCTATCCGCCCGGTCTAACAAACCACGGCAACACGAACGCGAACAATGCGCCCGCGGCATACGACGCCAGCGACACGGCATACAACACCGCGCTCACCCGCCGCAGCAGCATGCAGCTGCGAGCCGCGGCGGGATCTGCCGGGCATGGCAGGCTGCGCGCGCGCCAGATCATGACGCCGCTCGCCGCCAACAAGACGCCCGCGATGACGAACACCCCGACCTTGTGCTCCGACAGCCAGACGAGCTGCGGAAACGACGACACCAATCCCACCAATACCGCACCGGCGCCGAGCGACACCAACACCGCCGGCAGCACACAACACAGCAGCGTCGCCGTGCTCGCCAACAGCGTGCCGAACGCGAACCCCACATTGCGCTTGAGTGGATCGATCACTTCGCGGGCGCCTTGAGCGACGCGCGTATTTCCGCCATGGAGCGTTGGTTGCGCGCAATACCCTTCACGTCGTAACCCGCGTTGGTCAATGCCTTCGTGAGTTCCGCATCGGAGATATCCTGGCCGTCGCGTGTACCGATGGCAACCAGTTTGTTCGCGAGGTTCACGACCACGTCTTCCGTAGCGGGATTCTTGCGCAACGTCTTCTCGATGCCTTGCGCGCAGAAACCGCACACCAATCCATACACTTTCATTTCAATCGTGCCGCCAGACGCGGCGACGCTGAACAGCGCGCAGACAATCGTCGCGACAGTTAACTTCTTCATGTAATTGCTCCAATTCCTAAAAATTGACCATGGCCATGGCTTGCAGCTTGCCGTCCTGCGTCACGCCCGCCTCGACCCACGCACCGCGCCTGAACAGCCGCAGCAGCAACGCCCACTCCGTGCCGTCGTGAATCTCGCCGGTGTAATGACGCCCCTGCACCACGAACCAGGTGGCGAGCGTGTCGGCTTCGTGCTTGTAGGGCGCGACCCCCAACTGCAGCGTGTCGATGCGGTGCGAGAACGCGGATGATCGGTTCAGATCCGTCTTGAGCGAGCTGTAGATGCGGCGAGTTTCGTAGTCGATCTGCGCGCCCGCGTTCCACGCGAACACGTCGGAGCGCAGCTCGCTCACGCGCGCGTTGCCGATCGAACCCCACGTGAATACGTTCGCCTGCGCGGATTCCATGTTCCAGCGCTTCACCAGGTAGTTCACGCGCGCGTAGGAGATCTCGCGCTTCCGACCGTCGATGTCGCTAGTCAGCTCGAGATATCCGAGACCAAGCGAGTACTTGTAAGTCGGCGCGTAGAAAACCTGCGCCTCGTTCATAGTGCCCGCGCCGTACTCGGCCATCACGGTAGTGCCGTGCGCGAAGGCGATGGGTTTTGAGAATGCCGCCGGTGCGCACAACAGCACGCACGCGGCCAGGCCGCTAACAACTTTCATGGAACCTCCAGACGAAAAATCGAAACGCTGCGAACAGCTATCGATCAGACGATGGGAGGTGGTTTGAGCGGAGGATCCGCGAGATAGGCCACGGGCGCGGCGGTGAAGCTGCGCGATTCGACGTGGGCAGTGGATGCGGCGATGAGGGCCATGCTCGGCGCGATGGCCGCGGCAGAAGTACAGGCGGTGAGGCAGCTTGCCATCGATTGCACGCCGTCCGGACAGCACGGACACTCTGAAACGTGTTTTTCGCCCGCCATCGATTCAGCGCACGGCGTGGCCTCGCCCTGGAGCAGGGTGAAGGCACTCACCATCGGCGCCGACAGCAGCAGCTGCGCGGCGATCAGCGCATAAGCGACGGGACGGAGAATGCGGCGAAACACGGTGCCGACCATAAACGTTACAGACAGGGACCGCCAGTACGGGTTCCCTATTTCAGGGCTGCCACCACGTGCACCGGCGCAAACCCGCCGCCGGCCGTACGAAAATTTGTCGTTTGCCCCTGATAGAGCCGCGCCGCCATGAGCTGAATCTCGCTGGCATACGCGTAGCACCGGATATCAACCTTGAACATTTGCCTGGCGCCGGCGACTGTTCGCAACCGCTCGCCGGGCGGCGTCAACTCCTGCGCAACATAGCGGCCATTCATGACGTCCGCGAATGCGCGCCGGGTGATCTTGTCGCCCCGATACGTCCCGCGGCTGCCGAAGCCATGCAGCGGCTTGAAGAACCACTGCTTGCGTTCATTCCACCACCGCTCACCGCTTCCCTCCACGGCGCGAGTGGTCGGAATGCCGCGCGTCAGCGCCTCGATATCGTCCAGACTCGCGCCGGCCTGTCGAAGCGCGGCAGCGTCGCTCAATATCGAGAGATTCTGCTTGTTCGAATACAACGCGTGTGCGTGCGGATGCGGAGTCACCACCGCGAGATTGCGATCGAGTATCTCGCGCATCACACGATGCCGCGGCTTCTCGAAATAGAAATCCGTGAGCCGGTTGTAGATGAGATCGATCGGACGCCCGCCGATCATGATTTTCTCACCGACGACCTCGAGATCGGTGGAGTCGGCGATGTACGCGTCGACACCCATCGATTCGAACAACGCCTTGAAGAGCAGGAACTCCGGATGCAGGAACTGCGTCGTGGGCGCCTCGTCGATGATGGCGATCGATCGCAGAGGGCGATCTGCGCGCGCCAGGCGCCACTCATTCATGAACATGCCGACAATTCGCTGCTCGAGTTTGTTTGCATCGGCCTGCCCGGAGAGCAATTCCTCGGCGCCATCGCAACAGGCGCGCTGCGCTGCGCGCAGCGCCACATTTATCAGTGCCCCGCCCGCATTGGTATTGATCTCGATCAACTTCGGGCCGGCGGACGAAGCGTGAAAATCGAAACCAAGGAAAACTCCTTGCGCCAGCGGCTCGTGTTGGGCGATGGCCGGAGCCATTGGCAGCACGGCCGCACGGTACTTCGGTAGCTTCACAATTCGGTGCACTGCCGCAACGATGTGCTGCATTCGCTCCGCATGCATGGCACGAAGAAAAACCGGCGCGTCCGAAAACAGGTGCGGATGCGAGTCGGCAATCAACCGCGGTTCATTCCTGCAAGCGATGGAGTCCATGCGACGACGAAGCAAAGGCATGTCAGTCAAGGTGCAATCGCATTCGCGATTCAAGACGTCGGCAGGTTCCGGGATCAGGTTCATCACGCGGCCACGCGCCGCTCGGCGAACGCGCGCAACAGCAGCGCTCCCGCCACTCCGCCAACGGCTTGGGCAATGATGAAGCCCGGCGCATCCGCCGGCCGGATACCCGCGAACGTATCGCTGAGCGACCGCCCTATCGTGATCGCCGGATTCGCAAATGACGTCGAGGCGGTGAACCAGTAGGCGGCGCCTATCCACAACGATACCCGCCACGCCGCTTCATTTACCGACTTGCATCGAAAGGCCACGAACACCAGGCCCGCCGTCGCGACGATTTCCGAAAGCCATTGCGCACCGCCCGTGCGCACGTGCGTCGATGCTTGAAGTACGGGGAGCTCGAACATCGCGTTTGCGAGCAGCGCTCCCGCGCAGCAGCCGGTGATTTGCGCGAGAACGTAGAACGCGGCAGAGCGCGCATCCACTTGTCCATTGAGCAGCGCCACGCCCGTGACGACCGGGTTGAAGTGCGCGCCACTGATGGAGCCCAGCGTGGCGATCAGCGCCGCGAGCACCGCAACCGTTGCGAGTGTGTTTACCAAGAGCGCAATCGCGGCGTTTCCGCCCGAGAGCCGTTCGGCCATGATGCCTGAGCCAACGACACCCGCGGCCAGCAGCAATGCGCCCAGCGCCTCGGCGCAGACTCTGCGAGTCAGATCATGCGACATCGTCGGTCGCGGCCGTCTTGCCGATCTCTCGCAGGCGTTCCTGCAGCTTTGCCCGCTCGAGCGATCGAATCGGCAAACTCGTTAAGATGCGGATGCGACTTTCGAGTTCGCGAAAAGCAGTGCGAAAGGCCAGCCACTTGTCGGTGTCCGATCCTTCGACGGCGGCGGGGTCCTCGACGCCCCAGTGCGCGGTCATCGGCTGTCCCGGCCAGATCGGACACATCTCGCCCGCCGCGTTGTCACAGACCGTGAAGACGAAGTCGAGCGGCGGCGCGCCGGGCGCGGCGAACTCGTCCCAGCTTTTCGACCGCAGCCCATCCGTTGGCATGTTCATCTGCTTCAGCAGCTCGAGTGCAATCGGGTGCACCCTGCCCTTCGGCGAACTGCCGGCGCTGAAACCCACGAATTTGCCGCGGCCCCAGTGATTGATGAGGCTTTCGGCCAGAATGCTACGCGCGGAATTTCCGGTGCAGAGAATGAGCACGTTGAACGGCTGTTCGATGTTCATCTTGTCCACCTATGCGGCGCGCTTGCGCTTCGCAGGCTTCGGCATCGGTGCCGGCGCGCAAACCGGGGCACATGTGCCGCCGCTGGCGGCACAGCAGTTGTCGGTGAGGTAGCCGACGAGTTCGTTCATTGCCGCGAAATCCGCGCTGTAGATCAGATGCCGGCTCATGCGCGCCTGTCTGATCAACCCCGCCCGATGCAATGACTGCAGATGAAACGTGAGCGAGGACGGCAACAGGCCGACGCGCTCGCCAATGACACCGGCTGGCAAGCCATCGGGACCCTGCTCAATCAGGAGTCGATAAATCGCGAGGCGATAGTCGTGGGCAAGCGCCGCGAGGGCGCCGATGACCTGAGGGGCTTTCATGGCGCCGCACGATATTACGAGGATTGTCGTAATGTCAACGAAATGGGGTCAGGCCCCATTTTTAACCTGGTTGCAGCGGACCCAGCTCGCTATCGAGATGTTTCATCTGCTCTTCCTGGTACCGCGAGCCCGCCACTTCGCTCACCGGTACCGCCGCCTCGATTCGATTCAGCTCATCCGTCGACAGCCGCAACCCGAGCGCCACCGGAATTTCGCCCAACTGCTTGCGCGTGCGCGCGCCGATCACCGGGATGATGTCCTTGCCGCGCGACATCACCCATGCGATTGCCAGCGCTGCGGGGGATACGCCCCGCTCCTGCGCGAGCTTCGACAGTGCATCGACCAGGCGCTGGTTCTTCGCCGCGTTGTCGCCGGCGAACCGCGGCAGATGGGCACGGTAGTCGCCGCTCTCCGTCGGGCGCGAACCCGCTAACAACCCGCGTGACAACACGCCGTATGCCGTCATCGCGATGCCGAGCACGCGCATGCACGGCACGATCCTTTCTTCCGGATTGCGGCTCACGAGCGAGTATTCGATCTGCAGGTCGACGATGGGATGCACCGCCTGCGCGCGCTTGAGCGTGTCCGGCCCGACTTCGGACAAGCCGATGAATCGCACATACCCGGCCTTCTTGAGATCCGCGATCGTACCGACGACGTCTTCGATCGGAACGTTGGGGTCGAGGCGCGCGGGGCGATAGATGTCGATGTGGTCCACGCCGAGCCGCGTCAACGTGTAGCCGAGGAAGTTCTTGATCGCCGCCGGGCGCGTGTCCATGCCGCCCCAACTACCGTCCGGTCCGCGCAGCGCGCCGAACTTCACCGACAGCAGCGCGCGATTGCGCCGATCGGCGATCGCACGGCCAATCAACATTTCGTTGTGGCCCTGACCGTAGAAGTCGCCCGTGTCGAGCACATTGATGCCGAGCTCGAGCGCCGCGTGGATCGTCGCGATGCTCTCCGCCTCGTCCGCCGGGCCGTACATGCCCGACATTCCCATGCAGCCGAGTGCGACTGGGAAGACCTGCGGACCAGTGCTCCCCAATCGGACCGTCGACACAGCCTGATTCGGCGGATTCATCTGCATAGATTCGCACGAGCGAGCGCGCTTCGCCGTAGGTGATTGCCTTTGATATTTCGGGCAATAGATCGCGGCCGTGGCGAACACGCCTACTTCTGCTGGCCCTCGCCTTCGGTCTCAGTCACCAGATTGCCGATTTCCGGCACACCGTCGTCAGTCAGGCCGTCGTCCGCGCTGCGGCGTGCCTTTTCCGCCAGCCGGCAATACACCGCGCGTATGCGTGCGAGTTCGTCTTCCTCGAGCTCCTCGAGATTCATGAGGACATTGTGTGCGCCCGGAGAGATCCGCAGCAGCTCGTCGAGCTTCACCTGCACGGCTTCAGCGTCCCGGTTCTGGGTGCTTTGAATCAGGAACACCATGAGAAACGTCACGATCGTGGTGCCGGTGTTGATGATGAGTTGCCACGTGTCGCTCCAATGAAAGATCGGGCCACTCACACCCCACACCAAAACGACCGCCAGCGCTACGCCAAAGGTCGCAGGCCTGCCGGTCGCGCGCGCGGTTCCCTTGGCAAGCCGCGTAAACAAGGATTTCGACTTCGCGGGAGTCATGAATGCACCTGTGAGTTGTGAATTGATTGAATCAACGCGTCAGAGAACCTTCGATCCGGCGAACCGCAACGAACTCGCACGCGCGGGCGTGCGCGCGCCGAGCACGCGATGCAGGCTCTGCACAGTAGCGCGCAGATCGCGCGTGGACGCACCGGCCATCGTATCGACGGGCACGATGAGTTTGAGCCCACGCGTATGGGCATCGCATGCCGTCATCCACACACAGCTCTCCGCGGAGACGCCCAGGATCACCACCGCGTCGACGCGTTCATGTTCGAGCAGCGCCACCAGCGGCGTGCCGAAGAATCCCGAGTGGCGCGGCTTGAGCACGATCGAGTCCTTCTCTTCCGGCAATAGTGAACGCACGAGCCGGCACCCGGCGCGTCGCGCGTCCGTGCAGCGCGCGATCAGCGCGGGCGCGTCGCTGCGCCAAGTGCCGATGTTGTCGTTGAGATAGATGACCGGAACGGCGCTTGAGCGTGCGCGGGCCAGGAACCGCCGTATCGCGGGTGCGTGCGCGGTCAGCGCGCGCCGCACGCGCGTGCCATCCGGGAATTCGAAGTCCGAGATCACGTCGAGCACGAGCACCGCGGCGCGACCGCGTCCAGGCTTGCGCGGCTGCAGACCGGTACGGCGTTCCATACGGCTATCTTCTGCTGCCGTGGCACCCGGACTCGTCAGCAACAGCGCCCACCTCGTGTCGGAAACGCGGGCGCGTCGATGAGGAAGGTCTCACTCGAGACATCGCATTTGGCCGATTCGGA
>DATHJZ010000155.1:0-44662 GCA_035286365.1 Steroidobacteraceae bacterium
CACTTCGGCGCCCACGGCGGGCAGCTCGGGCGAGACCAATGCTTCTTCGCGCGACCATTCGAGGCGGGCGAGATCGGCGATCCAGGCGTAGTCGCCATCGCGCAGATGGTCGGCGAGGAAGCCGGCGAATTTCTCGCCGACGAAATGCAGGTCGCCACTGCGAGAGGGAAACCGTTCGCGATAGTGATGCGCGAGCTGGCCGAAGTAATCGTCGCCGACGCGTTTGCGGACTACCGGAAAGCTTTGCTCGAGCGAGGTGCGAAACGCGTGGCGGACATTTCTGCGATAGATGGACAGATTCGCCGCCGGCACCACGGGGCAGGCGGCCGCAGGATCGCGCAGCGCGGCCGCGAATGAACGCTGCAATTCACGCAGCGAGGCCATGCAACTCCTCGAGCATTCGATCTGCACGGGCGGCTTCATCGACGAGTGTCGCAAGCGAAGGAATGTCGTTGTCCCACTCGATCAGCGTGGGTCTGGGCCCCAGGCGCGCGATCGCGCGCGCGTACAGCTGCCAGACGTCCTCGCAGACCGCCGAGCCGTGATCGTCGATGAGGATGGCGCCATTGCGCGCATGTCCCGCAAGATGAATCTCGCGCACGCTCGCGGCCGGAACTCCGGCGATGAACCCTTCCGCATCGAGGCCGAGGTTTTGCGCGCTCACGTAGATGTTGTTGATGTCGAGCAGCAGACCGCAGCCGCTGGCCGCAACCACCGCGGTCAGGAATTCCCACTCGGACAGCTGCGAATGCTGGAACGCGACGTAGGCGGACACATTCTCGATCAGCAGCTGAACTCCGAGGAAATCCTGAGCTTCGCGCACATGCGCCGCGAGCAGCGCGGCCGCCTCCTCGGTGTAAGGCAGCGGCAGCAGATCGTTGAAGAACTCGCCGCCGGCGTGTCCCCAGCAGGCGTGCTCGGAAACCAGCGCGGGCTCGAAGCGATCGATGGCGCGCCTGACGCGCGCGAGGTGGGCCCGATCGATGCCGTCGGCGGATCCCAGCCCCAGGCCCACGCCGTGCAGGCTCAGCGGGTAGTTAGCCCGGGCGCGTTCCAGCGCGCGCGGCGCGGCGCCATCGTGAAAATAGTTTTCGGTGTGCGCTTCGATCCAGCCGACCGCCGGACGCTGTTCGAGCAGCGCATCGTGATGGACGAACCTGAGGCCGATCCCGGCGCGTGCCGGAATCGGCCCCAGCGGCACACCTCGTGTTTCGAGGCGTGACATCGGCCGTTACATGGCCTTCTTTTCGGTCACGACGGGCTTGCCGCCCATCTTTTCGCACTCGCCTTTCGGCACATACTTCCAGTCGTCCGCGCTCTTGTCGGCCTTGGCCTGGCCCGCGCAGCTGTGCTTGGCATTCGCGCAGTCGTTCTTGCCGGCTTCGGCGATGCCCGCGCATTTTTCCTTGGCGGGAGCATCGGCGGCGGAGGCCGCGGCACTGCCGAGCGCGAGGAGGCTGCCGACTGCGGAAGCAATGGCGATGGTCTTCAGATTCATGAGACTTCTCCGGAGTTGTTGTCTTGGATTGCGAACTCAACCGGATACCAGACCCGGGTCGAGACCGGTTTATTTCCCGCGCCCCGACGGTTCGGCGATCGGCACCCTCGTATCGGCGCACGATAATCCTCGCCTCGCGTGGCAACGGCAACCGTTCGTGTCCGGCGACAGGAAATCGGGAAAATCGCACCGCCGCAGGCGTCAGCCGGTGTCCCGAAACCGCCAACTCTTCCCCTGAATAGTCGCGCCAGCGTCCCGTGATCGGTTCCATTTTTTCCGGCCGTTGCTATGCTGCCGCGGTACGAATAAGAACTCGCGGCACCGACTTCCATCGCGTGACCGCGCATGCTTGCTTGCAGGAGGATCGATGTCCGCTCGTGGTAATCACGGCGCTGTTCGCGCGCTGGTCGTTTTGTGCGGCCTGACCCTCATGGGCGCCGTCGCATTCGCGCAGGAGTCGCACTCCGAAGAGAAACCGGACGACAAACGAGTGGCAGAGATCCTGGTCACCGGTTCGCGCATCAAGCGCGCCGGGTTCGACACGCTCGAGCCGGCCCTGGTCGTCTCCGGAGACTATGTGCGCAGCCGCGGATTCACGAACATCGCCGACGCGTTGAATGAGACCCCGGGCTTCGGCACCGGCGTCACGCCCGAAGGTGGGCAGTCCTCATACGCACCCGGCGTGAACTTCGTGAACCTGTTCGGCCTGGGCACGAATCGCACGCTCACGTTGGTGAACGGCCGCCGCATCGTCACTTCGAATCCGCCGGCGCTGTTCGGGCCGACCGCTCCTGGCAACCAGGTGGATCTGAACTTCATCCCCACGGTGTTGCTCGACGGTGTCGAGACACTGACGGTCGGCGGCGCGCCTACCTACGGTGCCGACGCGATCGCCGGCGTCGTGAACGTGAAGCTCAAAAAGGATTTCCAGGGCATCCAGGCCTTCGGTCAATACGGTCAGCTCGATTCGGGTGGCGGCAGGAGCGACAGCCTCGGGCTGGTGGGCGGCTGGAATTTCGCGGGTGAGCGCGGCAATGTCACCGCTTCCATCCAGCGCAGCAATACCGACGGCCTGCTCGCCACCTCCAACCGGCGCTTCGCCGACGCGTACTCCTTCGTGGGTAATCCGACCGCGAGCGCCATCGCCGGACAGGTCGGTCGCACGCCGGCGAATGACGGCCGCGTGAATCCCGATATTCCGTTCAACACCGGGTCCGCGGATGGCATCCCGAACGCGGTCCTGATCCGCAACCGGCGCAGCGTGAATCACAACTTCAATGGCGTCGTTCTGCCGACCGGAGTCGACAAACTTCCCGATGGCCGGTTGCGCTGCTTCGGCGCCGACAGCAACACCTGCCTGCAGTTCGCGCCGAACGGCAACCTCGTTCCCTACGACCGCGGCATCAATTTCGGTACCTCGGATGCGTCGGGCGGCGACGGCCTCTATCTGATGAGCACACTTGCACTCATGACCGAGCTCGAGCGCACCACCGGCACGCTCAGCGGGCACGTCGACGTGAGCGACAAGGTGCAGCTGTTCGCCGACGTATTCGCTTATCACAACGAGGCCACGGAGCTGGTCGATCAGCCGGTGTTCAACACCATCAGCTTCGCGGGCAGCACGAGCGGGCCGATCACGCTGCCGTCGAACCACCCGCTGCTCACGCAGCAGGCTCGGGACACCCTGGCCGGCCTCGGCGTCTCCGCCTTCCGCGTGTCGCGCGCCAGCCGCGACCTCGCGCTGAACAACTCGATCGGCAGCGGCGACCTGTACCAGGCGGTCGCCGGCGCAACCGGCAATTTCGAGGCCGGCAATCGCCACTTCGAATGGGAAACGTACCTGAACTTCGGCCACAACGAATCGAAGTACTCGGGTGCGCAGCTCGATCACCAGCGCTTCGTCAATGCGATCAACGTGGTATCGGCCGGCGGACAGCTGCAATGCAGCCCTACGCCTAACTACACGGGCCTGCCGGATGCGCAGGGCCGCATCCTGGTCAACGGCGAGGCGCCGGTGGCGGATCCGGCCTGTGTACCGCTCGATATCTTCGGTGACGGCCGGCCTTCCGCGGCCGCGCTCGACTACGTCACGAGTGTGCAGCGCGTGGACGCCGAACTCGAACAACAGGTGTTCAACGCGAACATCGGCAGCTCGCTGTTCGATATCGCCGGCGGGCCGCTCCAGTACAACGTCGGCTTCGAGCACCGGCGCGAAAGCGGCGCGTTCCTGCCGGACCAGTACCTTGTGGCGGGGCGGGGGCGCTCGGCGCCCATCGCGCGCATTCGCGGCGACTACACCACCAGGGAGGTGTTCGGCGAAGTCACGGTGCCATTGTTCTCGCACGAGAACGCATTGCCTGGCCTCGACCGCCTGACGCTGGTTGCGAAGGCGCGCTGGGTCGATACCTCGATCAACGGGGACTTCACCGCCTGGACGGGCGGTCTCGAGTGGTCGCCGGTGGAAGACGTCGAGCTGCGTGGCAACGTCACGCGTTCGCTGCGCGTGCCCGCGATCACCGAGCTCTATCTACCGGTGTCGCCGTTGTTCGGACAGGTCGCCGACCCGTGCAGCTCCGCGAACCTGTCCTCCGGTACGCGCAATGCGATACGCCGCGCGAACTGCGAGCAGTTCTTCGCGGAATACGGCCTGCCCGGCGACGGTTCGTGGATCTCGAACGCCACTACCGCGGCAGTGCCGGGCACCTCGCAGGGCGACCCGAATCTCGGCAACGAGACCTCCAACGCCTGGACTGCGGGCATCGTGCTGCGGCCGCGCTGGGTTCCGGGGCTCACGCTGTCGGCCGACTGGGTCGACATTCGCATCGACAACACGATCACGCGGCTCACGGGCGGCGATCTCGCCGCAGCCTGCTTCGACAACGCGGACTTTTCGAATCATTACTGCGACTACTTCACGCGCGGCGCGCCCGGCTCGGCGAACCCGGGGCAGATCACGTCCTACCAGTCCGGATTCGCAAACGGCGCATTCCAGTCGATGGCGGGCGTGCTGGTCGAAGGCCGGCTGCAACACGAGTTCGAAAAGCTCGGCACGTTCGATTTCGGCGTGAGCTACTACCGGCTGCGCGAGGAACTGCGCTCGGCCACGGGACTGTTCACGACCAACAGCGCAGAGCAGATCGGCAGTCCCACCGACACCGCGCAACTCAACCTGGCCTGGCGCCGCGGCACCGTCGGCGCGCGCTGGCAGACTAACTACGTGGGCAAACAACTCTTCGATCGTACGTTCAACGTCGAGAGCCGCGACATCCTCGAAGTGAATGGCGACTGGGTGCACAACTTCTCGCTCGAGCTTCAACCGCTCGCGAGCACGGTCGTGCGGCTCGCGGTGAGCAATGTCTTCGACGGCGCGCCGCCGTTTCCCATCTCTGTCGATGCGTTCAACGGCAACTACGATTTCCTCGGGCGCCGGTACTCGCTGTCCGTGACCTACGATTTCGCTGGACGGTAATCGCGGTCCGATGCGCTGGAGTTCGTTGGTTTTATTGCAACATCGGGACGGCCCAACTTCGGGCCACCGCCTAGTTTTCCGGGGTCAGGCCCTACCTCATTAGCCTGACTAGGTGTTGTCTGACAAATACTTACGCCCGTTGCCCGCAAAGGCCAGTTTCTTTTCTGCAGGCCGTTGCTAAGCTTCGGCTTATCGATGCGTGTGCACAACAACAGCACGCATTGAAGGGTTTTTAGCGCTTGGCAGCCGTCGCGCGAAGCGAACATCGCTGGACGGCACTCAGTCTCTTGCAGGAGGGAACATGTCTTCTCATCACAGTCGCGACTTGCGTCGCGCGGTGACCTTGCTTTGCGGCTTGACCGCGGCAGCCACCACCTCAATCGTTTCGGCGCAAACGGCGCCCTCGCCCGATTCGGGTCTCGAAGAAGTCATCGTGACGGGATCGCGTATCGCGCGGCCCAATCTCGAATCGGCTGTGCCTGTGACGACGGTCACCGCGGACGAACTATTTGAAACCGGCAGCACGTCGGTGGGCGATCTCCTGAACGACCTGCCCGCTCTACGTAGCACGTTCAGCCAGTCGAACTCGAGCCGGTTTCTCGGCACCGCGGGTCTCAACCTGCTGGACCTGCGCGGCCTTGGCACGCAACGCACGCTCGTGCTCGTCAACGGCCGCCGGCATGTCGCCTCCGACATCCTCAACAACGCCGTGTCGCCGGATACGAATACCTTTCCGACCGATCTCGTCGAGCGCATCGATGTAGTCACCGGCGGCAATTCGGCGGTGTACGGCTCCGACGCCGTCGCCGGCGTCGTAAACTTCATCCTGAAAAAGGATTTTGAGGGCCTGCAGTTCCGCGGCCAAGGTGGCCAGAGCAGCGAATCCGACGGTGGCAACTACTACGCGAGCGTGCTCGCCGGCACCAACTTCTGGGACGACCGCGGCAACATCGCGGCCAACTTCGAATACGCCAAGCAGGATCCATTCTTCGCTTCGGATCGCAGCAACCTGAGCCATCAGGGCCTGTTCGTGGTGGTCGACTCGGATACCGGAGCCGATGCCAACGGCTCCGACGGCACGCCCGACCGCCAGTATTACCGCGACGTTCGCGCGGTGACGTTCTCCAATGGCGGCAGTTTCATCGTCAATCCGCTGCAATCTGACGATCCAGACGCGCCGCTGCTGACGCCCTGCGGCGTGGGCACGACCGGCACTCCGCACACCTGCCCGTTCATCTTTCAGCCCGATGGCTCGCTCGTGCCGCAGACCGGCACGCGCATCGGCTCGGCAGCGAACGGTAATTTCGACGGCGGCAACGGCTCAAACAATCGCGAGTACGAGTTGTTTGGCATCTACCCGAAGCTCGATCGCCTGAGTTTCAACGTGATCGGCAATCTGAAAATCTCGGATGCGTTCGCGCCGTTCGTCGAGGCCAAGTATGTCCGCACGAAATCCTTGAACCAGAGCGGTCCGGCGTTCTTCCAGGGCGGCACGATCGATGGCGACCGCGAGAACCCGCGCTTCGACAATCCGTTCCTGACCGACGGTGCGCGTGCGACGATCAACGCGGCGCTGCTCGCGGGCGACAATGATCCGCTCTCGGGGTCGGACCAGTTCTCGTTGTACAAGAACCTCTCCGATCTCGGGGGCCGCGAGGAAGACGCGACGCGCGAAACCACGCGCATCGTGCTCGGAGTCGGCGGCGAAATCGGCAGTGGCTGGAGCTACGAAGTGTCCGCGAACTACGGCCGCTTCAAGGAGGAAACCGAGGTCCTCGGCAACCTGCAGATGCAGCGCTTCGTGCTCGCGATGGACTCCGCGCGTGACGCTGGTGGGAACATCGTCTGCCGTTCGCAAATCGATCCGGCCGCGGCGTATGCCTTGTACGATGACCCGACTACCCCGGAAGTAGAAGCCCCGGACTACACAGTGGAGCGGCTCGCCGCTGACATCGCAGCCTGCGCGCCGATGAATCCGTTCGGCGAAGGCAATATCTCGCCGGCCGCGCGCGCTTACGTGCTGCAGAACACGACTTCGGTCGCCAAAATCGATCAGTTCGACTTCAGCGCCTCGATCACTGGCGACAGCAGCGCATGGTTCTCGCTGCCCGCGGGTCCGGTCGGCGTGGCGTTTGGCGTCGAACACCGGGTAGATAGCGTGTTCTTCGAAGCCGACGCGCTGGTATCGAGCGGCATCACGTTCTACAACGCGCTGCCGCTGCTCGATCCGCCGAAGCAGAAGGTGAGCGAGGTGTTCACGGAATTCCGCGTGCCGCTGCTCAAGGAAAAGAAAGGCGCCGAGGAGCTCACACTGAACCTGGCGGCGCGTTACTCCGACTACAACGGTTCGACCGGCGGAGTGCTCGCCTACAACGGCGGCATCGAATGGGCACCACTGCCCGGGGTGCGGCTGCGCGCCGGCCTCGCGCGTGCGGTGCGCGCACCGAGTCTCGTGGATCTGTACTCCGAGCAGAGCCAGAACTTCGCGGATATCACCGATCCTTGTGCCTTTGACAATCTCGCGGCCGGCTCACCGACGCGCGCGGCCAATTGCGCGGCGGCGGGTATCCCGACCTCCTTCAACTATCAGTACATAGCGACGCCGGAAATCCTGAGTGGCGGCAATCCGGACCTCAAGGAAGAGACGTCGGATTCGTTCACGGCCGGGCTCGTTCTGCAGCCCGAGTTCCTGCCGGGCTTCAGCTTCTCGGCTGACTACTTCGACATCGAGATCGACGACGTGATCACGGCGCCGGATGCGCAACAGATCATGGACGCCTGCTACGACGCGGCGGATCTGAACAATCAGTTCTGCGCCCTGTTCCAGCGCCTCGGGCCGGAAGGCAGTCCCGAGAGCGGTCCCCTCGACGCTTACGCACTCGAGAACGGCACGCTTCAGCAGACACTGCTGAACTACGCGAGCTCACGCGCGCGTGGCATCGACTTCGAAGTGGCGTACGCGCACGAGATCGGCGATCTCGGCAGGCTCAGCACGCGCCTGGTCTACACGCGCATGCTGCAGCGTGACGACTACCTCGATCCGGCGCATCCGAGTGACCCGGATCAGGTGCTGTACGAGCTGGGCGACCCGAAGAACGCGTTCAACCTGAACACGGACTTCGCTGCCGGCAAGTTCAAGTTCGGCTACCAGCTGCGATACATCGGCCACATGACCATCGACCTGGCGGAAAACGTGTTTTCGGTCGGCGGCAATCCTCCGCAGAACGCGGACTTCGCGGACGCGAAGTACTACCCGGAAGTCTTCTACCACGACGTGCGCGCGGCCTATGACATCACGGACGATGTGAACGCCTACGTGGGTGTCGACAATCTCGCCAACCGGATTCCGCCGTTTGGCCTGACTGGTGCCGGCGGTGGCAGCGGCATCTATGAATCGCGCGGGCGGTTCTTCTATGCGGGATTCAAGATCGGCTTCTAGGCGCCGATCGTAGATAGTCTCGAAAGAGGGCCGGGTGTCGAACCCGGCCCTTTTGCTTTTCCGCCACAGAATTGGCCGCATTTTCGAGCCCTGCGCCAAACCGAGCCACCGACGGCTGGGCGCACGAATCGCTCGGTTTGCCGCAGCTAACTACTATCCTGCGGCGGAATACCCACAGGTGCGGTTTTCGGGCGGTTCTTTACCCCGTTTCGGTTGTTAGTCTCCTGCCCATGGATGCGTGCGTGCAACAACAGCACGCGTCAAGGGGTTTTGTTCAACGGCTGCGCGCAGCAAGGACAAGTGCGTCGGCAGCCAAGGTCGTGCAGGAGGCTTCATGAATTCTTATCGGTATCGCGGCTTGCGCCGCGCGGCGATTTTGCTTTGCAGCGTCGCCGCGGCAGCCACCAGTTCACTCGCATCTGCCCAGGCGGCTCCTGCCGAGGACACAATCCTCGATGAAGTCGTCGTCACCGGATCGCGCATCGCGCGTCCGAACCTCGAATCCGCAGTTCCGGTCACGACCGTCTCCGCCGCGGAGTTGTACGAAACGGGCAGCACCTCGGTTGGCGATCTGCTCAACGACCTCCCGGCATTGCGCAGCACCTTCAGCCAGTCAAACTCGAGCCGCTTTCTCGGCACCACCGGCCTCAACCTGCTCGACCTGCGCGGCCTCGGCACGCAACGCACGCTGGTTCTCGTCAACGGTCGCCGCCACGTGGGCTCTGACATCCTCGGCAACGCCGTGTCGCCCGACACGAATACGTTTCCGACGGACCTCATCGAACGCATCGACGTCGTCACCGGCGGCAACTCCGCCGTGTACGGCTCGGACGCCATCGCGGGCGTCGTGAATTTCATCCTGAAGAAGGATTTCCAGGGCCTGCAGTTCCGTGGCCAGGGTGGTGAGACCACGAGCGAACACGACGCGGGCAACTACTACGCCAGCGTGCTGGCCGGCACGAACTTCATGGATGACCGCGGCAACATCGCGGCCAACTTCGAATACGCGAAGCAAGATCCGTTCTTCGCCTCCGACCGGCAGAACCTGCGCCGCCAGGGCCTGTTCGTCATCACCGATGCGGACGATCCGGATGCGGCGAATGGTTCCGACGGCGTACCCGATCGCCTGTACTACGGCGACGTGCGCAACATCACCTACAACGGCGGCAACTTGCTGATCGCGACACCGATGGGTGGCACGGCCGCCCCATGCGGAGTCGACTCGCAGGGCGCCCCCTTTTCCTGCTCATACCAGTGGAACCCGGACGGCTCGCTGGTCCCGCAGACCGGCGAGCGTATCGGTCTCGCCCCGGCCGGCAATTACTCGGGCGGCAACGGCAGCAACAACCGCGAACGGAATGCACTGGCTATCTACCCGGAGCTCGAGCGTTACAGCTTCAACGTCTTCGGCAATCTGCAGATTTCAGAAGCGTTCGCGCCGTTCATCGAGGCGAAATACATCCGCACGAACTCGGTCCGGTTCGGCCAGCCGGCGTTCTTCACCGGCGGCACGATCGACGCCGACCGCGAACGGCCGCGCTTCGACAATCCCTTCATCACGGATGCCAATCGCGCGGTGATCCAAGCGGCGCGCGTGGCGCAGGGCGCCGCGCCCATCGTCGACGGCGCGACGCCGCTACCGTTTCGCCGCAACTTGCTCGACCTGGGCAATCGCGAGGAGGACGCGACGCGCGAGACCACGCGTTTCGTGCTGGGCGTGGGTGGTGAAGTCGCCGCGGGATGGAACTACGAAGTCTCCGTGAACTGGGGCCAGTTCAAGGAAGACACGGAAGTGCTCGGCAATCTCGACGTCCAGAAGTTTGCCCTGGCGATGGATTCGACGCGCAATGGGGCGGGGCAGATCGTCTGCCGTTCGCAGATCGATCCTGATGCGGCCTACAGCGTTGGCTTCCTGTTCGACGATCCGAATACGCCGGAACTCGAGCCGGCAGCACAATTCGCGGAGGATCGGCTGGCTGGCGACATCGCGGGCTGCGTGCCGTTCAATCCGTTCGGCGAAGGCAACATGACTCCGGAAATGAAGAGGTATCTGCTGGTCGACACCACGTCGACGGGCAAGATCACCGAATTCGTGGCGAACGCCACGATCACGGGCGACTCGAGCAGCTGGTTCTCGCTGCCCGCGGGCCCCGTCGGCGTGGCGTTCGGCCTCGAGCACCGCACCGAAGAAAACTCCTTCCAGGCGGATCCCGTCGTGGCGAACGGCCTCACGTTCTACAACGCGCTCACCGCGCTCGTAGCGCCGAAGTTCAAGGTCGACGAGGTGTTCACCGAGTTCCGCATACCGCTGCTCAAGGACAAGACGGCGGCGCAGGAGCTCACGCTGAATCTCGCCGCGCGTTTCGCCGACTACAACGGCTCGACCGGCGGAGTGCTGGCTTACAACGGCGGCATTGAATACGCGCCGATCGATGGACTGCGGTTCCGCGCAGGTCTGGCACGCGCGGTACGTGCGCCGAGCCTCGCCGATCTGTACACGGCGCAGGGCCAGAACTTGAACGCAGCGCCTCTCGATCCATGCTCGGTGGACAACCGCGGCAATGGTTCGCCGACCCGCGCCGCCAACTGCGCGGCGGCCGGCGTTCCCGACGACTACAACTTCACCTACCTGTCGTCGATCGAAATCGTCAGCGGCGGTAATCCTGATCTCAAGGAGGAAACGTCGGATTCGTTCACCGCGGGCGTGGTGTGGCAACCGAGCTTCGCGCCGGGCTTCACACTGTCGGCTGACTACTTCGACATCGAGATCGACGACGTAATCACGGCGCCGAGCGCGCAGGACATCATGGACGCGTGCTACGACGCGCCGGACCTGAACAACCAGTTCTGCAGTTTGTTCACGCGCAATGGCGCGGGCGCCGGGCCTCTGGGTGAGGTTCCGAATCAGATCCTGCAGGGCAGCCTGCTGCAGTTGTCGCTCAACTACGCGAGCTCGAAGGCGCGTGGTGTGGATATCGAAGCGGGTTACACCCATGACATCGGTGACGCCGGCAAGCTCAGCACGCGCCTCGTGTGGACACACATGCTGCAACGTGATGACTTCCTGAATCCCGCTGCGCCCGGCGATGCCGACCAGATCCTGCTGGAACTGGGCGACCCGAAGGATGCGTTCAACCTGAGCACGGACTTGGCGCTGGGCAAGCTCAAGTTCGGATATCAGCTGCGTTACATCGGCAAGCAGGTCCTCAACTTCTACGAGGACACGTTCGGGCTGCAGGGTAATCCCCCGCAGAATCTGGACTACGCCGACGTGCGCTATTACGGCGAAGTGTTCTATCACGACATCCGCGCCGCGTATGACGTGACCGACTCGGTCAACGCCTACCTGGGTGTCGACAACCTGACCAACCGGATCCCGCCGTACGGCCTGACCGGCACCGGCGCGGGCAGCGGCATCTACGAAGCGAAAGGCCGGTTTGCCTACGCGGGCGTGAAGTGGCAGTTCTGACGCACTGAGACTTGGGCGAACACGTTGCCCTACGAAAAAAGGCCGTCCGAAGGGGCGGCCTTTTCTTTTCGGCCCGCAGCGCTTCTTACGGTAGTTTGACCACGTCGCCGACGAAGGCAGTGCCGCCCGTCACGTTACCCGCGCCGCACTGGTACTCGGTTTCGCTCGAGAACTCGTTGTTCTTGTAGTTGCTGCGGATGTTGACGATCGCGTTGCCGCCGACGCGCTGCGCGTACTGCGTGAGCGTGATCATCGACGAGAGGAACGCCCAGTCGCAGCCCTCCTGGTCCGTCTTGTTGAAGAAGTTGGTCTTCTTGTTGGTGCGCGCCGGCCCGAGCTGCGCGGTCGGCTTCGCATGCTTCTGCGTGCCGAAGAACAGCTTGATGCCCGGGGCGAGCTGGCCGGAGGCCTGTGCCTTGGCGAGCGCGGCCTCGATCGGGAATTTCTGCAGCGTGTCCCGCGCGTCGGCGACGGGCGCCGTCGCGAGCAGCGCCGTCACGGCGGCGGCCACCGCGCCCGCGGAAAGTTTGTCAGCAAGCTTGAACGTGTTCACGTAAGTCTCCTCATTGGCTGCGCGCGAAAATCAACGACGTGTTGATGCCGCCGAACGCAAAGTTGTTGTTCATGGCGATGCCGATGTCGAGCTTGCGGCCGTCTCCCTGCAGATAGTCGAGATCGCCGCAGCGCTCATCGACCGTGTGCAGATTGCGCGTCGGTGCAAACCACCCCCCGTGCATCATCTGAATCGTCGCCCAACTCTCGAGCGCCCCGCAAGCGCCGAGCGTATGGCCGAAGTGCCCCTTGAGCGAACTCACCGGCGCTTTCTGCCCGAACACGCGGAACGTGGCCTGGGATTCGGCAATGTCGCCGTGTTCGGTGGCGGTGCCATGGGCGTTGATGTATTGCACCGCCGCCGGATCGACGCCGGCTTCGGCCAGCGCCATGCGCATGACGCGTTCCATGGTGTTGGTGTTCGGGTGTGTCACGTGGTCGCCGTCGGAATTGGAGGCGAACCCGACTATTTCCGCATAGATGTGTGCGCCACGCGCCAGCGCCCGCTCGCGCTCTTCGAGCACCAGCGAACACGCGCCTTCGCCGATGACGAGGCCGTCGCGCGACTTGTCGAACGGCGCCGGGGTCGTCTTGGGCGCGTCGTTGCGCGTGGAAGTTGCGTACAGCGTATCGAATACCGCGGCTTCGGAAACGCACAGTTCCTCGCCGCCGCCGGCGACCATCGCGTCCTGCAGACCGAAACGGATCGCCTCGTAGGCATAACCGATGCCCTGACTACCCGAGGTGCAGGCGCTCGAGGTCGGGATGACCCGGCCCTGCAATCCGAAGTACACCCCGATGTTGACCGCCGTGGTGTGGCCCATCATGCGGATGTAGGTAGTCGCATTGATGTTGCCGGATTCGCCGCTGGTCAGCATGTTGCCGAAATCGCGGATGGCATCCGTGCTGCCGGTGCTCGAGCCGTAGGCGACACCGACACGCCCGGATTTCAGAAACGCCGTTTCCTCTTTCAGCCCGGCGTCCTCGAGCGCGACTTCGCTCGCGCGCACCGCCATCTGCGCGACGCGCCCCATCGTGCGCGTGGTCTTGCGGGTGTAGTGCGGCGGCAGCGTGAAGTCGATCACCGGTGCGCCGAGTCGCGTGAGCAGATCGCCGTAGCGTTCCCATTCGGGCATGCGCTGCACGCCACTCGCGCCGGCGCGCAGATTCTTTTCGATCTCCGGCCAGTTGAGGCCGAGCGAGGTAACGCCCGCCATGCCGGTGACAACCACCCTGCGCGGGGTCATCAGACCAGTCCGCCGTTCACGCCGATTACTTGGCGCGTGATGTAGTCCGCCTCGCGCGACATCAGGAACGCGACGACACCCGCGACTTCCTCAGGCTCTCCGACGCGACCCGCGGGAATCATTTTCAAAGCCTCTTCGATGGGCGCGGTGGCGATCATGTCGGTGCGAATGAGTCCGGGGGCAACGCAGTTGACGGTTATCTGCCGGCTCGCGAGTTCGATGGCCAGCGCTTTGGAGGCGCCAATAATACCCGCCTTGGCGGCCGAGTAATTCACCTGGCCGCGATTGCCTGCGACGCCGGACACGGAAGATAGAGTCACGACGCGGCCGGGCTGCCGGCGGCGGATCATGGGCATGATCAGCGGTTGCAATACATTATAAAAACCGTTCAGGTTGGTGCTTACGACCTGGTCCCAGTCCTCGCCCGTGAGTGCCGGAAACGCGCCGTCGCGCGCTATCCCGGCGTTGCAGACCACGCCGTAGTACGCGCCGTGCGCGGCAATGTCTGCCGTCAACGCCGCGGCGCAAGCGGAGCGATCGGTGACGTCGAAGTGCAATACACGGGCGGTGGCGCCCGCGCTGGTGAGATCCGCAAGCATTGCATCGAGCGCGGGCGAGGCCGTGCGGCCATGAATGACCAGCGTGTATCCGGCTTTCGCGAGGCGGAACGCAATGGCGCGACCGATGCCGCGGCTCGAACCGGTGACGAGAATGGTGTCAACCACCGGAGTCTTCCGGCGGCGGCAGGAACGGCCGGATATCGCGCGGCCGATAGGCCTTGAGCGTGCACTCGGCGATGCGCTGTCCCTGCGCACTCAATGTGCAGTCGTACGCGGCGAAGTCTTCCTCGTCGCGCAACGCAAGCCGCGCTTCGACGACGAGTTTCGTACCGAACGGGATGATCTCGAACGTGGATCCAGCCATCCAACGATAATAGCGCGAGCCGATCAGCAACCCGATCGAGGCTTGCTCTCCGCGCTGCGCCTGCTCGATGCCGGCGAACGCGGCGGCCGCCTGCGCCATGTACTCGATACCCACCCAGCCCGGGACGCCGTGCGCGTCGGTGAACGTGCTGGTCGGGCGAGTCGTGAGGCTGGCGCGCAGCCAGTCCTCGCCATATTCGTCGATCGAATCGAGCAGGCTCATGGCGCCACGGTGCGGCACCAGTTCCTCCACGCGATACGACAGGCCCAAACGCAGCATTGTTAGTTAGACACGGCAGGCTTGGTGTCGATGGTCAGCGAGTAGTCGAACTCGAAGTTCACGAACCACAGGCGTCCGTTCCATGGATCGGCCGAGGCGTAATGCACCTCGGCGATCAGCGCCGCGCCGCGCTGCAGGCGGCGCACGCCCGCGAACGGTTCGGTGACCGTAAGACCGGCCTGGCCGAACGCGGCCTGCACGGCGGCCAGTGGCCACAACGCGAGCTGTACGTCGGCGAGCACACGTTCCGGATCGACGTTGTCCGGAACGAAGGCGCTCCTTTGTGCGCTGACCTGCGTGCCGTCCCAGCTGGCCGTGAAGAGTCTTTGGCCCGTGGCGGTGACGCCAACGACCTTGAGACCCGCGGCGTCGAGCTGGAGCGCGGTCGACAACGTCAGCGCGCGCGCGCCATAGATGGCATGGATCACCTGCGAAGCGCTGCGCGCACTCAACGCGGCCGGCGACGCGAGCGGGATCTTTGCCGTCTCATGCGTGGTCCGCGTCGCGCAGCCGGCGAGCAGCAGGGCGAGACAGAGTGCCGTTCGCGATCGCATCACCCGGCACCATCCTGCCGCGGCTTCGCAGCCACAGCGATGAGGAACGTAAACGCGACACCGAGCGCGACTGTGATTCCGATGGAGCGCACGAAGGGCACCGAGGAAAATCCGAGCAGGCCGAATGATATCAGCGTGGTCGTCATCGACAGGAACACGGCGAGCACCGCCTGCTGGCTGCGGCCTTCGCGCAGGATGATGGCGTAGTCGACGCCAAGTCCCAGCACCAGCAGCAGCGACAACACATGGAACAGATTCACCGGTTCATGCAGAAATCCGAGCGTGGCCAGTGTGAGCGCGAGACCGGTCACGGCCGGCAGTGCGGTACGCACGGCGGCAGCGCTGCGATAGAACAGCAGCAGGCAGGCCAGCATCACGCCGATCACGACCAGCATCAGCCAGCTCGCGATGCGCCGGTATTCGCCGAGCACGCTGGAGATGTCCGCCACCTGGTCCACGTAGCGCACGCCGGTGACGGACTCGACCGCCGCGCGCACGGCAACGGGTGCGGTGTTGCCATCGAGCAGCACCACCGCGGCGTCGTCCGCGCCGAGCGCGCCTAACCACAGATGGCGTACCGGGGCCGACAATGGACTCGTCGACCACAGTTCGGGAGTGAGCATCTTTCCGCGCGTCATCGCGAATTCCGCGCGTCGCGTCGCGATCACGCGCGGCGCGAAGCCGAGTTTCTGCATCACGTGCGTCAAGGCGCCATCGTCGCCGTAGACTTTCTGTTCCAGTAGTGCGCGGTCATGCGCCTGCCGCGCCAGCGAGACCAGGCTCGGGCTCACACTCAGGTGACCCTTGATGTGGCCGTCGCGCTCGAGCGCGGCGAACACCGGATCGAGCGCCTCGAGACGTTGCAGCACGAGCTCGGGAGTGGCGGCAGTCACCAGCACGAAACGCGTGTCGAAGCCCACGCCTAACAAGGTACGCACGCGCTGCTCGGCGGCCACGAGTGCCGGCGGCGGGCGCTGCAGTGCGCGCACGTCGTCGCGCGGCGCGAGCAGCGACAGTCCCCAGATCGTCGACGCCAGCAGCAGCGCCCCCAGCGTCCAGTTCGCCGGACGCGGCAGGATCGCCGTCGCGTGGACCCCGGCGAGGCGCCCCACCCAGCGCGGCACGGGCCGCGGCGGATGCGTGCCTTCGAGACGCAGGCGCCGGAACAGGACGCTCAAGGCATCGAGCGCGCCCGGGTAGAGCAGGATCACGATCGCGCAGGCGGTTGTGAGGCCCACCGCGGAGAACAGCGCGATTTCGCGCAGCCCGGGAATCGGCGCGACTAACAAGGTCAGGTATCCGGCGACGGTGGTCGTGCAGCCAAGGATCAACGCCGGCACGATATTGTGAGGCGTCGTCTCGCCCGAGCGCGCCGGCATGCGATTGACGAAGTAATGCAGCGCGTAGTCGACGGATACGCCGATCAGGCTGGTGCCAAATGTCAGCGTGAGGATGTGCACCTGTCCGAACGCGAGTTGACAGGCGGTGATCGCCGCCAGCGTCGCAACAGCCAGTGTCAGGAGGGTCACCAACAGCGGCCGCAGCTGGCGGAACACGAGGATGATGAGCACGATCACGGCGAGCAGGTCGACACCGCCGAAAGTCGCCACTTCCGCCTGCGCCTTCGATGCGGCCGCGGCCGCGTGCAGGATGACGCCGGAGCCGGCGATCACGGCGTCGCCCGCCACAGCCGTCGCCGCGGTGCGCGCCGCATCGATAGCGGCGGTCACCCGCTCCTGCGTGTCGGTGCGATACGGATCCTGGCCGGTGGTGGCGCGCACCACGGTCCAATGCCGGCCAACGCCCTCGACCACGAGGATGTCGCCTTGGAGCCGCGCCTTGCCCGAGCCCGGCAGCGCTTCCGCGAACGCCGCCGAGGCCAGCCCGAGCGGGTCGTCGGAGATTCCGAAAGGCCGCGTGAAGCCGAGCGGTGTGTACGCCGCGCGCAGCGCATCGCGTTCGAGCGCCGGCACGTCGTGTTCGAGTTGCTCGCGCTGGCGGGTCGACAACAGCGCCCCGCGGATCGCACGCTCGGCGCGCGCCGCGGTGATGTAACGGTCGTCCACGACATAGTCGACACGCGCGAACGCCCGCGACTGCGCCAGTGCGTGGGAAAATGCGAGCCCGGTCGCGCGCAAGTGTTCGCGCCCGGCCGTGCCGACGACGAACACCAGTTCGCGGCTGGAACGATCGGCGAATCGCTTGACCGCATCGAGCTGCACGCGGTTCTCGGCCGTCGCCGGCAGCAGCGCGAGCAGATTGGTCTCGATGCGCAGGCGCGGCGCGATGACGCCCACGAATGCGGCTAACAAGATGACGACGCCGGCCAGCGCCAGCCAGAAACCCGTTCCGCGCCCGGATGTATGCGTGACGTCGGTCACGGCATCAGAAGCGGCGGCGTTCGTCCGCCGTCATTCCCGCCGGGTCGTACTGCACGCCCTGCAGTACGATTTCCGAGCGGTCGCCGTTGCCATCTTCGAGCACCACGCGTTCGACGCTGGCACCACCGCTCACGATCGCCTGGCGGAACACGCTGCCGAGCGCCTCGGCGCGGGGTTTGAGCCCCAGCACCCAGCCGCCGCCGCGCGGCTCGCCGTACAACTCGAAATCGTGCGACAGCGCGTCGAGATCGAGGGCGAACAACGCAAAAAACACCCGCGAGACAACCGCCAGCGCCGGCTGCTCTGAAGCCTTGATGCTCAACGTGACGCCGCCCTCGTCGCGCTGCGTGATGCCGGATTCCGCCATCAGGAACTGCGAATCGAACGGTAGTTCGGTGTGCCACTCGATGCCGGCGTCACGCGCGAACAAAAACTTGCCGGAAGATTCCAGCGGGCGGGCGAGATCGGCCAGATACCGGCGCTGCACGAACTTGCCGCGCACCGCGCGGGCTTTTGCGAGCGACGCCGCCGTTGCGCGCGTCAATTGCGCGAGTTCGGGTGCCTTGGCGGGATGCGAAAAAACCGGATCGGCCGCGGCGCCCGTCGTCGCGATGCCGGGTGTCGCGGCCAGCAACAAGGCTAACAACCCGCGGCGCGCGTATCTCACTCCACCCCCAGGCGTTGAAAGATGATCCCGGGCGAGCGCAGGCACATCTCGTGCGTCTTGAGATCGACCGCGACCTGGATGCTGGTGCCCTTGCACACCCGCAGGCCGCTGACCGAGTCCGTGACCAGGTAGTCGATGCGCAGCCGGTACTCCCACTCGCGCAAGCTGGCCTTGATGGCGAGCTTTTCCGCGAAGCGTGCGGCCTTCACGTAACGCATGTGCAGGTCGATCACCGGCCAGGAATAGCCGGACAGCGCCATCTGGTCGTAGTTGTAGTTGAAGGTTTCGAGCAGCGCACAGCGCGCAATCTCGAAATACTTGGCGTAGTTGCCGTGCCAGACGATGCCCACGGGATCGAGATCGTGGAACGGCACCTGGACGGTCACGCTGTGAGTCTTGAGTTCGTTGTTAGACGTCATGAACGGAGATTTCGCGCGAGCAGCACTGGCAGCCGCCACAGCATGCCGAAGAACAGCCGGGTATGCATCCACGAGATGCGCACGTTGTCGCGCCACATCTTGAAGTGCGAGACGCCGTCGATGGGATAAGTGACCTGCGTGGGCATCGACACCACGGGCATGCCGGCCCAGACCGCGCGCACCAGGATCTCGGGATCGAACTCCATGCGGCTGCCGAAACTCGCTCGCTGCGCGAGGTCGACGATGGCCGCAAGTGGATAGACGCGAAAACCGCACATGGCGTCCTCGATGCGCGTCGACAGGGTGTTGATGCGCACCCACAGCGTAGTCAACTTGCGGCCGATGCGGCGCGCGGCGGGCGCGCTCGCATCGAACACCGGCACGCCGGTGATGATCGCCGTGGGGTTGCCTGCCGCGAGCGCCGCCATGCGCGGAACCGCCGCGAACTCGTGTTGTCCGTCGGCATCGATCTGCAGGGCGTGCGTGCAGCCGGCGAGATGTGCGGCCTTGAAGCCGGTGAGCACCGCGATGCCCTTGCCGCGGTTCACCGGGCAGCGGATCAACGTGAGCCAGCCGGATTCGTGCGCCGCGATTTCATCGAGCACCGGCGCGCAGCGCGCGTCGCTGCCGTCATCGACGAGCCAGCATTCGTAGCCGTGGATTTTGAGGGCCGCAACGGTGTGACGAATCGCGTGCTCGTGATTAAAGAACGGAACGATCAGTCCCAGACGCATCATCCGCGAATTCTATGCGTCCGGTCGCGCAGGCAGTACCGCGTCGCAAATAGGTGAACGCGACGCTTGAGCCGCCGGGCGCGCGCGTGAGATCGAGCGTGAGCTCGACCGGCGGCTGCACGATGGCGAGAAATTTGAGCGCTCGCAGCGCCAGAAAATGCGGCGGCAGCGCGAACTCGGCGCGCGCGATGCGCACCGCCCAATCGACCTGCGCGACCGCGGGCAGGATGGGCAAGCCTGGAAAATGACCGTCGAAGGCGGCGAGCTCGGGCGTTACGGCGAGCGCGATGCTGGCGAGCTCGTTACCGTCAACGGTTGCGCGCGTGCGCCGCGTTATCGTTGGTAACGGGGCGGGCGGCGGCGTCACGCCGCGGCGGGCTTGTTCTGGACGAGCGCGTGAATGGCGTTGACGGCGTCGCCGACCGTGCGCACGTGGCGGAACTGGTCGGGCTGGATCTTGCGGCCGGTCAATTCCTTGAGGCGCAGGATCAGATCGATGGTGTCGATGCTGTCGATCTCCAGATCGTTATAGAGATGAGCTTCGAGGGTGACCTGCGAAGGCTCGATCTCAAACAGCTCGTGCAGCACCTTGCGCAGCTGCTCGAATATTTCTTGTGTTGATTGCACGATCCCATCCCTACCGACGGCGCAAATTATATCGAATCGTCGCGCCGCGTCAGCTTTTGAGCCGTGTTTCCTGTCGCAATTTCCGCTTGCTGTCGCGCGACGTTGTCTTCAAACCACTGCGCGAGCGCCTGGGTGAGATGCCGGGCGGCGAGCGAATGGGCCTCGCCGGAGGCGAGAAACGCAGTAATCGGGATGGGTTCACCCACTGTGACTACAAAATGGGCGGTCCGCGAAGGGACCCGAAACCACGCATTTCCCTTGAATAACGTGATGGGGTTGCAGGTGATGGTCACCGGGCGCAGCGGTACGCGGGCGGCGAGGGCAATCTGGGCCGCGCCGCGCTGGAAATTGAACGTTTCCCCAGGCTTCGTTCGGGTGCCCTCCGGGAACACCATCAGCGACCGGCCGGCGCCGAGCGCAGCCTCGCAGGCCGCGATCAGTCCTTCGCCCGTGGCATTGCTGATGTAGCCGGCCCAATACACCGGCCAGCGCAGGAACACATTGCGCCACAACGCCTGTTTCACGATGCAGTCCACTTCGGGCATGAGCCCGACCAGGATCACGACGTCGATGAGCGTGGGGTGATTGGCAACGACGAACTGGCCGCGCGCCGCGAGCCGTTCCCGGCCGTGCACCTCGCAGCTGATCACGCCCAGTGTCGTCATGAGCCGCAGGAACAGCCGCATGCAAAGCGATACGGCTCGCTGCACACGCGCTATTCCGCGCCTTCGGTCAGTAGTCGACAGCCGCAGGATGGGCCACACCGTGAAACCCAGCAGCACTGCGCCGAGCCCGAAACAGACGAACGACAAGCCGGTGCCGAAGATGCGCCAGATCCGATTCGCGGTCCCGCTCGGCGGCAGACGCGTGTCGGCGGACTCATTCAAGAGCGTACGTTCCCTCGATTTCCACCAGCAATTCGCGCCGGCAGATATCCGCGCGCAACACCAGCGGTTCGGCTTCCACCGCGAACAGCTGACGGATCCGGGGCATCAATCGCGCGTAATCCTCGCTATTGCGCAGGTACACCTTGAGCGATTCGAGCCGTACACGGGAGGCGCGCGCGCCGCGCGCGTCGGCCTTCATGGCGCTCGCGACCAGGGCTTCGAAATTGCGCGCGGTTTCTTCCAACTGCGCCTCCGGATCGCCGATGTGCAGACTCTCGTGGCCCACGATGCTGGCCGTACCCGAGACCAGCAGCTGGGCGCCGCAGCCGTTCGGCACCAGCGCGGCGCGCGCGAACATCGGGCTGCGCAGACCGTAGCGCGGCGGATACAGGGAAGCGCTCATCTGCCGTGGGTTTTCGATCTGCGTTCCCGGCTTCCGCCCGGCCAGGCAACACAACACGAATCCGCCCGTTTCACTGCCGAGCGCGCTGGCGGCCGGCAGGTTCTGCTCGATGCCGCTCGAGAGGCCCACGGCGCTGTAACGGCCGGCGTTGAAGCGGCGGTAACGCTCGGCTTCGCCAACGCCGCCGGTGATGTCGACCAGGTAGTTCCAGGCGCGCAACCAGTACGGATAACCTCGGCTGCGCATCAGGTGGTCGAGGCGCAGGTAGCTGGAACGAGTCAATCGTTCGACATCGCCGCAGCGTTCGCCTGGCACAACCAGGCTCGCGAACAGGTAATCGCCATCCTGCGCGTAGCTGAATTCGCCGAACGTGCCCGTTTCGACCGGGGCATCGGTGCTCCAGCGCTCGACCCGCCGGTCGCCACCGAGCAACGGCAGCGCCACCGGAATGTGGCGCGGATCGCGGTCGGTGCTGCCATCGGTTCCGAACTGAAATTCCGCCAGCGTGCGGCGGTTTTCGGGCTCTTCTGCGAATGAATGATGTACGTGCAGCAAAGTCTAGAGTCCCAAAACTGCACAGTCAGGAAGGTTCATGCGATCATTCGCGCCCGTCTGTTCCGGTGGAAATTTGATGATGTCCGAGCCCAGCGGCAGCGCGTCCGGTACCCCGCGCATCGCCCCTCATCCCCTGCTGAAAAGCTATTACGCGGATGAGCCGGGCCGCAAGCGCCGCGTGAACGAGATGTTCGACGTTTCGGCACCTCACTATGACTGGATTACGGGCGCGATGTCGTTCGGCACCGGTCGCTGGTATCGCGGCGACGTGTTGAAGCGCCACGGCGTCACCACCGGTACGAAGCTGCTGGACGTGGGATCGGGTACCGGCGTCATTGCCGCGCTTGCCCAGGAAATGGTCGGCGGCACGGGAGTTGTCGTTGCGGTCGACCCCAGCGAGGGCATGCTGGCCGAAGCGAAAAAGGCTGGCGTGCGCGATACGCGCGTCGGGCGCGGTGAGCAGCTGCCGGTGGGCGATGCCGAGTTCGACATCCTCACCATGGGATACGCGTTGCGCCACGTCGAGGATCTGGTGGTCACGTTCCGTGAGTATCTGCGCGCGCTCAAGCCGGGCGGCAAAGTGCTGCTGCTCGAGATCACGCGGCCAGAAGGGCGCGTCCAGTACCAGATGGTGAAGTTCTACCTCAAGCACGTCGTGCCCGCCGTGACCCGGCTGGTGCGGCGCTCGCCCGAAGCCGAGAAACTCATGCGTTACTACTGGGACACCATCGAGGCCTGCGTGCCGCCGGCCGAGATTCTGGCGGCGCTCGAGACCGCCGGTTTCACGGACGTGAAACGACACGTCCTCAACGGAATGTTCAGCGAGTACTCTGCCAGCAAGAGCGGGGCAGCCGCGTGAGCACACTAACTACCGACGAGCGCCAGATGGCCGAGGTGATCGTCACGGCGCTCAATCTCGAGCACATACAGGCCGACACCGTCGATCCGGCCATGCCGCTATTCGGGCAGGGCAGTCCCGGCTGGGGGCTCGATTCCATCGACGCGCTCGAGATCGTGCTGGCCATCCAGCAGAAATACGGGGTCGAGCTCAAGGCGGATGACGCCTCGGTGACGAAGGCGTTCGCTTCCCTGAGCGCGTTGACCCGCCTCGTGGCCGAACGCCGCGCGGCCTGATCGGAGACAGATTTATTTATTGACGATAGCGGCGATCATGGCCGTCGAACCATGGCAATAAATAAATCTGTCCCCCTTTCCGCGTGAAGCCTCCCGCGCGCGCCCTGATTGTCGCGCTGTCCTTTGTGGCGAGTTCCGTGCTCATCCATGTCGCGGTCATGGGTGCCAGGCCCTGGCTCGAATGGCTGGCGCTCGCCTCCCTGGTATTCGTACCCTTCAGCCTGCCGCTGATCGCGCTGCGCTTCCGCGCCTGGATGGCGTTCGTTTTTGTCTGCGCGAGCCTGTGGTTGCTCGTGCAGTACGGTGGCGGCCGCCCCCTGCTCTATCTACCGTCGATACTCATCCCGGCCGCGCTCGCCTGGTTTTTCGGGCGCACGCTGCGCGCGGGGCGCCAGCCGTTGATCACCGCCGTGGCGCTGGCCGCGCGGCCGGCGACGCCCGACTACCTGCTCGCGTACTCGCGGCATCTGACCGAATTGTGGACCGGGATCTTCATCGCCATGACGCTTTGGGATCTCGCGCTCGCGCTGTTCGCGCCGCGCTCGGCGTGGAGTTTCATGGCCAACGGCGCCAACTATCTCGTGATCGGCGCCGCGGTGACATTCGAATACCTGTTCCGCCGCTGGCGCTTTCGCGACTACGAGCACCCGGGGTTCGCCGAGTACCTGAAGATCGTGGTCAGCGCCGATCCGCGCCGGATGCGCGGGCCATGACGAGCCTCGCCTACGTGACTCCCGCGCCGCAGTCCATCGCCGCGTGGCGCGCTGGCGCCGCCGTAACGCGCGCGCAATTTGCGCGGCACGTGGAGCTCACCGCAGACGCTCTGCCCGCGACGCGCTGGATCGTGAATCGCTGCGCCAATCGTTATCACTTTGCCGTGGCGTTCCTGGCCGCCTGCCGGCGCGGCGCGACCAATCTGCTGCCGCCGGGCGCGGGCGCGCAGGCAACCGCCGAGTTGTTAGGCGGTTTCGACGGCGCCTGGCTGCTGGAAGACGCCGTGGTCGAGCGTGCGATCGTGGAGGCAAAGGCGCGCGCGGCCGCGCCGCAACTCATCGACGCGCCGCAGATCGAAGGCGACCACCTCGCCGCGCTGGTGTTCACTTCGGGCAGCACCGGCAAACCCAGGGCGCACGAAAAGCCCTGGCGGGCGCTGGCGATGTCGGCGCGCTACTGCCGCCTGCGGCTCGGCGCGCGCGCGGTCAATGTCGTGGTCACCGTGCCGCCGCAGCACATGTACGGGCTCGAGACGTCGATTTTCACGTTGCTGGCGGGCGACTGGGCGCTGCACGACAGCCACGCGTTCTATCCGGATGAGATCGTAGCGGCGCTGCGCGCAATTCCTGCGCCGCGCCTGCTGATTACCGCGCCCTTTCACCTGCGCCACCTGCTCGCGAGCCGCGTCGAGCTGCCGCCGGTGGATCTGGTGCTGTCGGCGACGGCGCCGCTGTCGGCCGAGCTTGCCGCCGAGGCCGAGCGCCGGCTCGGCGCGCAGCTATTCGAGATCTACGGCTGCACGGAGGCGGGCAGCATGGCCACCCGGCGCACGGCCCACGAGGAAATCTGGACGCCTTATCCCGACTTGAGCTTCAGCGTGAGCGACGGCGCGACGTCGGTGCGTGCCGCGCACCTGGCGGGTGAAGTCGCGGTCGGCGATCGCGTCGAACTCGCGCCGGATGGACGCTTCACGTTGTTAGGCCGCGACGCGGACATGATCAAGATCGGTGGCCGGCGCGGCTCGCTCGCGGACATCGCCGCCCGCATTGCCGCGCTGCCCGGCGTCACGGACCAGGCGGTGTTCATTCCCGGCGAAGGCGAGACCGCGCGGCCGGCGGCGTTGATCGTGGCTCCCGGGCGGCGCGCGGAAGATCTGCGCCGCGAGCTCTCCGCGCGACTCGACGCCGTGTTCGTGCCGCGGCCCATGCGGATCGTCGCCGCGCTGCCGCGCAACGAACTCGGCAAACTGCCGCGCGAGCGTCTGCTCGATCTGCTCATCCAGAGCGAGAACAAGGGCCTCGGCGATGGCGAATGAACCGTCAATGGGTTCTAAGTTGGAGTTGACCGCGCCATTGGACCACCCGTGTTACGCCGGGCACTTCCCAGGCAACCCGGTGGTGCCGGGAGTTTTGCTGCTCGAGCTCATCGTCCAGGCGCTCGGCCGCGGCGCACCGCAGACCGTCACCAACACCAAATTTCACCGCGTGTTGAAGCCCGGCGAGCGCTTCGCACTCGAATGGAAATCGTCGGGCGACAGGTCGACTTTCCGTTGCTCGCGCGGGACCGAGCTCGTGGCCGAAGGCAGCCTGGAATTCGGCTCGCCGTGAACGCACCCGTCCAATGGCAGGCACACGACGAACGCGGCAGCACACTTGCGTTGCGCGCGCTGCGCTTCGCGGCGCTGCGGCTGGGAAGGCGGGTGATCCGGCCGGTGCTCTATCCCATTGCGCTGTACTTCGCGCTCACGTCGGGCGTCACGCGGCGCGTCTCGCGTGAGTACCTGGCGCGGGTGCTGCCGCATCCGCCGCGGTTTCGCGATGTGCTGCGGCACATCTTTTCGTTCGCGAGCATTTCACTGGATCGTGTGTTCCTGCTCGCCGGCGCCTATCCCTTCAAGGTCGAGGATCACTACGGCGCCGGCTGCATGGAGGTCGCGCGGCAACGCGGCGGGCTGCTGTTTCTGGCGCATTTCGGCAGCTTCGAGGTGATGCGCATCGGCGCGATCAAGCGGCATGACCTGCCGCTGCGCATCGTGCTCGATGTGAACATTGGCCGCCGCTTCATGGCGGCGATGGCCGAGCTCAATCCGCAGGTGGCCGCCAGCATCATCGACTCCTCGAATCGCGGCGTGGACCTGGTGCTCAAGGTGCGCGAGGCGCTCGACGCCGGTTCGCTCGTCGGAATGATGGCTGACCGTGCGCGCGAGGGTGATCGAACGGTGCCCGTGAATTTCCTCGGCGGCACGGCGCACTTTCCCACCGGGCCCTGGCTGCTGGCCGCGGCGTTGAAAGTGCCGGTGATGCTGGTGTTCGGCATCTGGCGCGGCGGCGATCGCTACGAGGCACACGTGCAAATGCTGTCCGAGAAGATAGAGCTGCCGCGCGCCGCGCGCGCCGCCGAGCTCACGCGCCTCGTGCAGGGCTACGCCGACCGGCTCGCGGCCCAGGTGCGCGCCGCACCCTACAATTGGGTCAACTTCTTCGACTTCTGGGCGCGATGAAACCGCTCGCAATCACTTCTTATACGGTGACGAGCGCGCTGGGCGCAGGCCGCGCCGCACACATCGGCGCGCTGCGTGCCGAGCGCACGGGCCTGACCGAGCAACGCTTCGAGGACTCGACCCTGGCATGCTGGGTCGGCGCGGTCGCCGGCGTGGAATCCGGCGCTGTGCCACGGGAACTTGCGCCTTTTGATTGCCGCAACAACCGGCTCGCGGAACTGGCGCTCGCGCAGGATGGATTTCTGGACGCGGTCGGCGCGGCGCGCGCGAAGTACGGTGCGCGCCGCATCGGCGTCTTCATCGGCACCAGCACCTCCGGCGTGCGTCACACCGAGCTCGCGTACCGCGAGCGCGCAGCCGCGGCCAGCGACAACTTGCCCGACTGGTTCGACTACCGCACCACGCAGTGCACCTACTCCATCGCCGAATACACGCGGCTGCGCCTGGGACTCACCGGCGTCGCGTCGGCCATTTCCGCCGCCTGCGCATCGAGCGCCAAGGTGTTCGCGTCCGCGGCGCGCGCAATCGCGGCCGGGTTCTGCGACGCGGCGGTGGTCGGCGGCGTCGACAGCCTTTGCCTAACTACCTTGTACGGCTTCAATGCCTTGCAGCTGGTGTCGCCCGAGATCTGCCGGCCGGCGGACGCGCAGCGCCGCGGCCTGTCCATCGGCGAGGCGGGTGGTTTCGCGCTGCTCGAGCGCGCGCCCGCGAGCGGCGCGACTGCCTGCCTCGGGGTCGGCGAATCGAGCGATGCGCACCACATGTCGCAGCCGCGGCCGGACGGTTCGATCGCGAAGCTCGCGATGGCCGGAGCGCTCGGCGCCCTGTCACCCGGGCGCGTCAGCTACATCAACCTGCATGGCACGGCCACACCGGCCAATGACGCCGCTGAAGACGCCGCGGTCAGCGGCTTGTTCGGCGCGCGCGTGCCGTGCAGTTCGACCAAGGGCTGGACGGGCCATACGCTCGGCGCGGCCGGCATCGTCGAGGCCGCGATCTCCTTGTTGGCGATCGAGCAGGGCTTCATGCCGCGCAGCCTCAATACGCGCGAGCTCGATCCGAAGCTCAACGCGGCCGTGTTGCTCGCGGCGCGGACCGGCAAGGTGGACTATGTGTTGTCGAACTCCTTCGGTTTCGGCGGCACCAACTGCAGCGTGTTGTTCGGGCCGGCGCCATGAGCGCGTGCTTCATCAAGGGCGTGGGTATCGCATCCCCGGGACTTGCGGGCTGGAAAGCGTCGCTCAAAATCCTGCAGGGCGCCGCCTCGTACCTCGCGACCGCGGAGCCGCCTTACGCGCCCGCGCTACTGCCGCCCAACGAACGGCGGCGCGCCACCGCCTCGGTGCGCCAGGCATTCCGGGCCGCCGAGGACGCAGTCGCGGCGAGTGGCGCCGACGCGCGCGAACTGGCCTCGGTATTCGCAAGCTCCGATGCCGACATGACGGTGCTGCACCGGATCTGCGCCGCGCTCGCGCAAACGCCGCGCGTGATCTCGCCTACTGACTTCCACAACTCCGTGCACAACGCCGCGAGCGGCTACTGGAGCATCGCCGTGCAGAGCAGGGCGATCACCACGACCCTGTCGGCCTACGACGCAAGTTTCGCGGTCGGCCTGCTCGAAGCGGTCGCGCTGGTCGAAGAGAAACACGATGTGTTGCTGGTGGCCTACGACGCCGTTGCACCGCAGCCGCTGCTCGCGAAGCGACCGCTCGCGATGTCGGCGGGAGTCGCGCTCGTGCTGAGCGCGCAGCGGAATCCCGCAACGCTGGGCCGCATCGAGGTCGAAGCGAGCGATGCGCCCGAATCGATCTGCGCGGTCGCGGCACTCGAAGAGCTGCGCGTTGCAAACCCAGCGCTGCGCGGATTGCCGCTGCTCGAACTCATTGCCGCGCGGCGCGCCGGCGGCGTGACGTTGAACGTCAGTGGTGGGCTGCGCGCCGCGGTGTCGTTCACGCCATGAGCTTTGCGGACATCCGCTCGCTGGTCCCGCACGCGGGCGAGATGTGCCTGCTCGAAAGAATCGTGAGCGCCACCGACACCGGGATCGTCTGCGCCACGTCCTCGCATCGATCGGCGACTAATCCACTGCGGCGCGATGGGGTACTGGCCGCGCTGCACCTGGCCGAGTACGGCGCGCAAACCATGGCGGTCCATGGCGGATTACAGTCGGCGGGCGAAGCCGCGCGCGGCGGTATGCTGGTGGCGATACGCGATCTGCGCCTGCGCATCGTGCGTCTCGACGATCTCGAAGGCGAGCTGCAGGTACATGCAACGAAGCTTACGGCCAACGCCGGCGGCCGGATCTACTCCTTCAGCGCGCGCGTGGCGGAGCGCGAGATTGGCGGTGGGCGCGTCTCGGTGATGTTCGCTCGCGAGCTGGCTGGTTAGGCGGGCGATTTGCTGTTCGCCTCGACCCAGGCCTGTACTTCTTCATTGACCTCGCGTGCGTCGCGGCCCGCGGCTTCGATCGGCGGACCGATGATCACGCGAATCACACCGCGTTTCTTGAGCAACCCGCGGCGCGGCCAGAAATAACCTGCGTTGTGCGCCACCGGCACGATCTTGCGATGCTCCTGCGCAGCTAACAAAGTGCCGCTCGAGCCATAGCGCCGTGTCTCGCCCTGCACCATGCGCGTGCCCTCGGGGAACACCAGGATCCACGCGCCGAACCGCTCCAGCCGGTCCTTGCCCTGGATCAGCACCTGGTTGACCGCGCTGGCGCCGGCCTTGCGGTCGATGGCGATGCAGCGCGCCAGCAGGCAGCCCCAGCCGACGAACGGAATCCACAGGATCTCGCGCTTCATGACCCACACCAGCGGGTCGAACAGAATCATGATCGCGAAAGTTTCCCAGGTGGAGGAATGCTTCATGAAGATCACATGATTGCCGGGCGGCAGGTTCTCGCGGCCTTCGACTGTGTAACGCAGCCCGCAAAACCGTCGCAGCCCGAAGAACACCACGTGCGTCATCACGCCCGCCATCCAGAAGCGACCCTTGAACGACAGGAACGGCGTGATCAGGCAGTAGGCGGGCGCGAACACCAGCATCCACAGGATCAGGAACACGTTGAAGAGGATGGAGCCGATCCACTGCATGCGAGGTAGCTAGCCCGGCAGGCAGGAAAGGTCGGCGATGCGCGTGAAGTGATGCCGCAGTTGCGCCAGCAGCGCGAGGCGGTTGCGCTTCAGGTTCGGGTCGTCTGCGTTCACCATCACGCCATCGAAGAAGCCGTCGACCGGGCCACGCAGGGTCGCGAGCCTGGCGAGCGCGGCGCCGTAGTCACGCTTCGCGAGCGAGCGATCCACGTCGGCGACCAGCCCGGCGAGCGCTTCGTGCAGCGCCTTCTCCGCCGGCTCGATCAGCAACGCGACGTCCACGGCGCCAGCGCCGCCGCCTTCGGCTTTCTTGAGGATGTTCGCGATGCGCTTGTTTGCCGCGGTGAGGCTGGCCGCTTCGGCCCGCGCGAGGAACTTCACCAGCGCCGCGAGGCGCGCGCCGAAATCGACCGGCGACACCGGGTTGCTGGCGCGCACGGCGTCGAACATCTCGGTGGTCACGCCCGCGATCGCGCCGGCGTTTCCGGCATCCAGGAAATACGCGCGCAGGCGCTCGAGGATGAAATCCCACAGCTCCGCATCGACAGTCTGATTGGTCACCGGCTGAAGCTGCACGGCACGCGTAGTCGATGCACGCAGGTCGAGAGCGAGTTTCTTCTCGATGAGTATGCGCAGGGTGCCGATGGCGGCACGCCGCAGGCCGAACGGATCCTTGGTGCCGCTCGGCTTCTGGCCGATGGCGAAAATGCCGGCCAGCGTATCGAGCTTGTCGGCCAGCGCCACGGCGACGCCCGCGCCGGTGCCCGGCAACGCGCCGCCCGCGCCGCGCGGTAGATAGTGTTCGTCGATGGCGGTGGCGACCTCGACCGGCTCGCCGTCCGCGGCCGCGTAGTAGCGGCCCATGATGCCCTGCAGCTCGGGGAATTCGCCCACCATGGCGGACAGCAGATCGCACTTGGAGAGTTCTGCGGCACGCACTGCGCGCGCGCGATCGGTGTCGATCAACAACGCAATCTCGCCGGCCAGCGTCGCCATGCGTCGCACCTTGTCGCCGACGGAGCCGAGCTTCGCCTGGAACGTGACCGCGTCGAGTCCGGCCTGGCGCGTTGCCAGCGGCTGCTTGCGATCCTGGCGAAAGAAGAACGCGGCATCGGACAGCCGCGGCCTCACTACCCGTTCATTCCCGGCACGCACCTTGGCGGGCTCGCGGCTTTCGATATTGCTGACCGTGATGAAGTGCGGCAGCAGCTTGCCGCCGGCGCCCTCCACCGGAAAATAGCGCTGGTGTTCCTGCAGCGTCGAGATCAGCACCTCGCGCGGCAGTTCGAGAAAACGCGCTTCGAATTCGCCGGCAATCGCGCTCGGCCATTCGACCAGCGCCGTGACTTCGTCGAGCAGTTCATCGTCGAGCAGCGCTTTGCCGCCAAGTTCGACGCCGGCGGCGGCGACTTGCTTGAGAATCAGCGTGCGGCGGGCTTTGAAATTCGGAATTACCTTGCCCGGTCCTTGCAGCGTCTTTTCGTACTCGGCGGGTTGCCTGAGTGCGAACTCATTCGGTGCCATGAATCGATGGCCGTTCGTGACACGGCCGGCAACCGTGCCGAGAATACGCGCGGGAACGATCTCAGTGCCAAACAGCATTACCAGCCAATGCACCGGGCGCACGAACTCGGCGGTCGATGAACCCCAACGCATGCGCTTCGGGATAGGCAGGGCGTCGAGCGACTTCTGCACGATGCCGGGCAGCAGGTTGGCGGTAGTTAGTCCGGCTTTCTGGCCCTCGAAATACAGGAACTCGCCCTTGCCCTCGGTGACCCGCGCGAGCGCGGCGACGTCGACACCACATTTCTCGGCGAACCTGGTGGCAGCTACCGTCGGCTTGCCGTCCTGGTCGAACGCGGCATTCACGGGCGGCCCCTTGAGCTTGATCGACTGTGCTTGCTGGACTTCGGCGAGATCGTGGACGAGCACCGCCAGCCTGCGCGGCGTGGCGAACGAGCGCAGCTCGCCGTGCGGCAAAGCCGCCTCACTCAACCCGGCGCGGATGCCATTCGCGAAGGCCTGCTCCAATTCGGGCAATGCCAGCGGCGGCAGCTCTTCGGTGCCGAGCTCGACGAGGAAGTCGCGCCCTGATTCTTTCGTCTCGGGGCTCATGCCGGCGCCTTGCCCAGCATCGGGAAACCCAGCGCTTCGCGGCTGTCGTAGTAGGCCTGCGCGACTGCGCGCGCCAGCGTGCGCACGCGCAGGATGTAACGCTGGCGTTCGGTGACCGAAATCGCCTTGCGCGCATCGAGCAGGTTGAACGTGTGCGACGCCTTCATCACCTGCTCGTACGCCGGCAGCGCGAGCTTCGCCTCCAGCAACTTGCCGCAGGCGGCTTCGTAGTCGTCGAAATGCCGCAGCAGCACCGCGGTGTCGGCGTGTTCGAAGTTGTACTTCGACTGCTCGACCTCGTTCTGGTGGAACACGTCGCGATAGGTCACGCGACCCAGCGGTCCATCGGTCCACACGATGTCGAAGATGCTCTCGACGCCCTGCAGGTACATCGCGAGGCGCTCGAGACCGTAGGTGATCTCCCCGGTGACGGGCTTGCAGTCGAGTCCGCCCACTTGCTGGAAATAGGTGAACTGCGTGACTTCCATGCCGTTGAGCCACACCTCCCACCCCAGGCCCCAGGCGCCGAGTGTCGGAGATTCCCAGTTGTCTTCCACGAAGCGCACGTCGTGCACCAGCGTGTCGAAGCCGAGCGCGCGCAACGAGTCGAGATACAGATCGAGAATTTCCAGTGGCGAAGGTTTGATGACGACCTGGAACTGGTAGTAGTGCTGCAGGCGAAACGGGTTGTCGCCGTAGCGGCCATCGGTGGGGCGGCGCGACGGCTGCACGTAGGCCGCCGACCACGGTTCGGGCCCGATGGAGCGCAGAAACGTTGCGGTGTGAAAAGTGCCCGCGCCCATTTCCATGTCGTAGGGCTGCAGGATCACGCACCCCTGATCCGCCCAGTATTTCTGCAGCGCGAAGATCAGGTCCTGGAAAGTGCGAGGCGGGGTGCCCAGTTTTTTATGGACGGGGGGCATGTCGAGTGGTGAAGGCATGAATGCGCGGTTTTTTGGCCGGGGCGCAGTATAGCCGCGACTTTCAAAAGCTTGCGCTCGCCGCCCATCCCGCGCTCGACTAGAGGTTCATCACCCGGATTTCGTAGACGTCGGTGATGGAATTGCCGTCCCAGACGTAACGCAGGTGCACGCCCTGGCGGACGTTCTGCACCAGCCGTGGCCGGAAGAGCGCGACGCATTCGCCGCCCAGCCGGCGCACGCTGTCGAAGGCGATGCCGTTCGAACCCGAGTCGCGGATCTCGCGGCCTAGCTTCTGCGAGGCCGCGTAACTCGCCGGGTCGTACACGTCCGGCATTTCCGGGCGGCGCGTGCGCAGATCGTGCAGTTCGCAGGCCACGTCGGCCAGATAGCAGCGCATCTCGAGCTCGATCGGCGGCTGGCTGGTGGCGCGCAAAAAGTTTTCACGGTGAAAGCGTGTTTCGGCGATCGCGGTGTCGATCGATTCAGCCGCGTAGTACGCGCCGAAGCGGCCATCGGTGAAGCGCGTGCCCTGCGGCGCGAGATGCGTGAACGGCGCCATGACGATCGAAGCATTGGGACCGCTGACCCGATCGGCGACCGGCACCAGCCGCAGCTCGCCGATTTCGTTGCGGATTCGCGGATTCGTCATGGATTCCAGCGCATAAAGGGCGTCCCAATCGGCCGGGTCGGCGACGCGTTCGAACAGGTGAATCGTCGGCAGACGGCTCGCGACGATGCGATGGCAAGGCGAGAACCGCACCACGTGTGCGGTGTGAGCAAGGGTCACCATCCGTGGCTTCCGCGCGGCGCCAGCCGCTCTTATCCACGCTCTGCGTCGAGGTACTGCCGCACGACGAACAGGTCGGCGACCTGGCCGGTCAACATGCGCTCGAGCGCGGAACGGCCGCCAAACAGAGGCGCATTGTTGGGCTTGCGGATCCACTCGTCGGCCGCGTGCGCGTCGGGCAGCAGGATCTGCAGGGATTTGTAGATGCCGAGCAGATAGGACAGGCGTTCGAGCGTGTCGCGCGGCAGCCGCGGTTCGCGTTCACGGCGCCATTTGAAGAAGGTGGAGCGCGAACCAATGCCTAACAACTTGAGCTGGTCGGCGACGGTCAGGCCCCATGCCTCCGCGATATTCACGAAGGCGCGCAGACCTGGACCGCCGAGCGAGGCGGAGCCGGATCGTCCCGGATCGGTACCGCGCGAGGAATTGGCGATCGTCAGACTCATAACGTTCTCCGGTAGTACATAAATGAACTATACGCGGAAAAAATGCATATAGATACATTTCACCGCTTCATGCGAGTGCGCGGCTCGATGCTGGGGCACATTTCTGACCCTGGATGACGCAAAATCCGCGGCCTTCGCACCAAAAATGTGCGATCGATTGGCGCGAATCCACCTAAACCTTTGATTTAAAAGGGATCAATGGCTGGCACAGCGAATGCATTGAGACCGAGGCTCAAACCCCTTCCAGAGGATCTCTAACAATGAAACCGGCAGATGTAATCAAGTTGATCAAGGACAAGGAGGTCAGGTACGCCGACCTTCGGTTCACCGACACCCGCGGCAAGGAACAACACGTAACGATCCCCGCGAGTCTCGTCGATGAAGATCTGTTCCGCGACGGCAAGATGTTCGACGGCTCGTCCATCTCGGGTTGGAAGGGCATCAACGAGTCGGACATGATCCTGGCGCTTGATTCAACCACCGCGGTCATCGATCCGTTCTTCGAGCAGACCACGGTCAACATTCGCTGCGACATCATCGAGCCGGCGACCATGCAGGGCTATGAGCGCGATCCGCGCTCGCTCGGCAAACGCGCCGAGGCCTACCTGAAATCCACCGGCATTGCTGACGGCGCGCTGTTCGGTCCGGAAAACGAATTCTTCATCTTCGACAGCGTTCGCTGGAACAGCAACATGAACGGCACGTCCTACGAGATCGACTCGGGGCAAGGTGCCTGGAACAGCAACACCGTCTATCCCGATGGCAACAAGGGACATCGCCCCGGCATCAAGGGTGGCTATTTCCCGGTTCCGCCCGTCGACGCGTTCCAGGACATCCGCTCCGCGATGTGCGATGCGCTCGAAGAAATGGGCCTGAAGGTCGAAGTGCATCACCACGAAGTGGCCACGGGCGGCCAGTGCGAGATTGGTGTCGGTCCCGGCGGACTCGTGAAAAAGGCCGACGAAGTTCAGATCCTCAAGTACGCCATTCACAACGTGGCGCACAGCTACGGCAAGACCGCCACGTTCATGCCGAAGCCGCTCGTGGGCGACAACGGTTCGGGAATGCACGTGCACCAGTCGCTGCAAAAGGCCGGCACGGCGCTGTTCGCCGGCGACAAGTACGGCGGCCTCTCCGAACTGGCGCTCTACTACATCGGCGGCATCATCAAGCACGCCAAGGCCATCAATGCGTTCACCAACCCGGGCACGAACAGTTATAAACGCCTGGTCCCGGGATTCGAAGCGCCGGTAATGCTCGCGTACTCCGCGCGCAATCGTTCCGCGTCGATTCGTATTCCGTGGGTGTCGAACCCCAAGGCGCGCCGCATCGAAGTGCGCTTCCCGGATTCGGCTTCGAATCCCTACTTCGCGTTCGCGGCCATGATGATGGCCGGTCTCGACGGCATTCAGAACAAGATCCATCCCGGCGAGCCGGCCGACAAGGATCTGTACGATCTCGAGCCCGAAGAGGCGAAGCACATCCCGACGGTGTGCCATTCGCTCGACATGGCGCTCGAGCACCTCGACAAGGATCGCGAGTTCCTGACCCGGGGCGGCGTGTTCACCAACGACGTGATCGATGCTTACATCGGCTTGAAGACACAGGAAGTCACGCGCTTCCGCATGTGTACTCATCCGGTCGAGCTCGACATGTATTACAGCTGCTGAGGCGGCGTGACGCGGCAGGAAGCCTCGGAAGCGAAGGAAGCGGGCGCAGGCCCGGCGACCCCGCCCGTCAGCCTCCCGGCCGCGCATTGGTTCGAAACACGGGCGGTGGCGTCGCACGAATGCCACCGCCCGTTTCTGCGCGCTGCGTTTTGGCTGGATTCAGGAACAAGGGCTATGCTCCAGCTCCATGAAGCGCGCGTTCCTTGTCATATGCCTGAGCTCGCTGTGCGTCACGCTGGCGCTGGCCGAGACGTATGTGCGCGTGGAAAAGGACGGCTCGAAGACGTATTCCGACCGGCCCTTGCCGGGTGGACAGCCGGTGGAACTGCAGCCGGCGCAAACGTACTCCGCGCCGCCGCCGGTCGATCCGAGCGCGAATTCGAATCTGCCGCGCGAGCAGCAGTTGCTGAAGGAAATGAACGATTTCCGCTATCAGGCCTGCACGCTCACGCCAAAGAGCGACGAGACTTTCACCAATCCGGAAAACGTGACGATCGGCGTGATCCTGCAACCGAATCTGCGGCCGGGCGATCTGGTCGATCTGCGGATCGACGGCACCAGCGTTCCCGGCAATCCGGTGTCATTCGTCATGCCGCAGCCCTATCGCGGCGCGCACACGGTCACGTTGATCATCAAGGATCGATACGGCAAGACGATGTGCAGCGTGAACACGACTTTTCACGTCTTCCGCCCCTCGTTGAATTCGCCCGCGCGGCGTTAGCCAGTCTAACTACCGTGTGCACGGCCGGGGGCCTGCATGGCGGTTGAACGTTTTCTCCCGTCCGCGATCGCCCACTTCGAGCCGGCCGACCTGATCGGTGCGCTGACCACCGGCATCGTGGTGCTCGATTCCGACCTGTGCGTGGTGTACGCCAACGTCGCCGCGCAGGACCTGCTGGCGGTGAGCGTGAACCAGGCGCGCGGCAAGCCATTTCTCTCGCTGGTGCTCGAAGCCGACTCGCTCGCAGTGCTGATGCGGCGCGCGCTCGATACCGGCGAGACCTTGTCCGAACGTGAGATGGCCGTGCAGGCGGGTCCGCTCGGACGCGAGCGGCGCGTCATCGACGTCACCATGACGCCGCTCGACAGCGAATTCGAGCGCAAATACCTGCTGCTGGAAATCTCCGACGCCACGCAGCGTCAACGCATCACGCGCGAGAACGAGCTCATCTCGCGCCTCGACAGCAGCCGCCAGATGGTCAGGCAGCTCGCGCACGAAATCAAAAATCCGCTCGGTGGCCTGCGCGGCGCTGCGCAACTGCTCGAACGCGAGTTGCACGAACACCTGCGCGAATACACCGGCGTCATCATCAGCGAGGCGGATCGCTTGACCGCGCTGGTCGATTCGATGATCGGCCCGGCACGCGCGCCGCAGAAGGCGCTCATCAACGTCCACGAACTGTGCGAGCACGTTTACCGGCTGTTGCGCAGCGAGGCGCGGGGCGGCGTGCTGGTGGAACGTGACTACGATCCGAGCCTGCCGAACGCCGAGGTCGACGCGAACCAGATCATCCAGGCGCTGCTCAACATCGGCCGCAACGCGCTGCTCGCGATCGGCGAGCGCGGCCGCATCGTCATCCGCACGCGCGTGGCCGCCAACGTCAACATCGGCTCGATCCGCCACAAACTCGCGGCCAGCCTCTCGGTCGAGGACAACGGTCCAGGAGTGCCGCCCGAAATCGCCGATACGATTTTCTTCCCGCTGGTCACCGGGCGCGCCAATGGCACGGGTCTCGGCCTCGCGGTTTCGCAAGACCTCGTGACCCGTCACGGCGGCCTCATCGAATTCGAAAGCAAGCCAGGGCGTACGGTGTTCAACATCCTGCTGCCCCTACCGGAGAACGCATGAGCGTCGACCCAACCTATATGCACAACGCCACTCCGCCTCCCGTCAATCAACCCGCCCTGCGGGTCTGGCTCGTGGAAGACGACGCCTCCATCCGCTGGGTGCTGGAGCGCGCGCTGCGCGCGAGCGGCATGGTGCCGCGCGCCTTCGACTCAGCCGAGCCTGCGTTGACGGCGCTGCGCAGCGATGCTCCCGACGTGTTGCTGACCGACATCCGCATGCCCGGCAGTTCGGGAATAGACCTGCTGCGTGAAGTGCGCATTTCGCATCCGACCATGCCGGTGATCGTCATGACGGCGCATTCGGATCTGCCGAGCGCGGTCTCGGCGTACGAAGGCGGCGCGTTCGAATACCTGCCCAAACCTTTCGACATAGATCAGGCAGTCGAGCTGGTGCGCCGCGCGGGCCAGACCGCGCGCAAGGGCGACGAAGTGCCGACGCAGACGCCGGAGATCCCGGAATTGCTGGGCAAGGCGCCCGCCATGCAGCAGGTGTTCCGCGCCATTGGGCGCCTGTCGCGCTCGAGCGTGGCGGTTCTGATCACCGGCGAATCGGGCACCGGCAAGGAGCTGGTCGCGCGCGCGCTGCACGAACACAGCCCGCGGCAGGCGAAGCCGTTCGTCGCGTTGAACACCTCGGCAATCCCGGCCGAACTACTCGAATCGGAACTGTTCGGTCACGAGAAAGGCTCGTTCACCGGCGCCGACACGCAGCGCCGCGGCCGCTTCGAGCAGGCCAACATGGGCACGCTGTTCCTCGACGAAATCGGCGACATGTCGACACCCCTGCAGACGCGTCTGTTGCGCGTGCTCGCGGAGGGCGAGTTCTACCGCGTCGGCGGACAGACTCCGATCAAGGTCGATGTACGTGTGATCGCCGCGACTCACCAGAACCTCGAAGAGCGCGTCGAGCGCGGCATCTTCCGCGAAGATCTCTACCACCGCCTCAACGTCATCCGCATCGAGCTGCCGCCGCTGCGCTCGCGCACCGAAGACGTTCCCGACTTGTTAGGCCACTACCTGCGCCAGGCGGCAATCGAGCTCGGCACCGAGACCAAGACGCTGGCGCCGATCACGCTCGAGCGCCTGCAGGCGTACCGCTGGCCCGGCAACGTGCGCGAGCTGGTAAATCTCTGCCGCCGCCTGACCGCGCTGGCCCCCGGCAGCGAGATACAACTCCAGGACCTGCCGTCGGAGATGCACATCGTCACGCCGGCCGCCCAGACGGACTGGGCCGCGGCGCTGACGCTGTGGGCCAAGGCGCAGCCTTACGACGGCACCGTGGCCTGGCTGGACCAGGCGTTGCCGGAATTCGAGCGTGTGCTCATCCGGGTGGCGCTCCACCGCACGCATGGCCACCGCCAGGAGGCTGCGCGCGTCCTCGGCTGGGGCCGTAACACCCTGACCCGCAAGCTGAAAGAGCTCGGCATGGCGGACGACGAGTCGCTGCCATAATCGGGTAGGGACAGGTTGCCTCAACCTGTCCCTACTCAAGCAGCGCCCGGAAGACAGGTTGCGGCGCAACCCTTCCTCTAACAACTCCTAGGCCTTCGCCCGCTTGCGATGAGCCTGCGCAGGGACAACACTCCGAGTGCGAGGGACATCACACTTTGGGCGCTCGCGATAGCGAGATTGTTAGCGCTATCTTTTCGACGTTTTTCGCGCTTTTTCCCGAGGTTTTCTCCCCAAGGGTTACATAACCGGAACATCGCGTGATTGCCGTCGCGAATCGCAAGCGCCTTTGTTTGCAGTGTCCCGAGCTTGTTCCATTCTTTGTCCCCAATAGGGATCCGGACATCTCTCCGTCCGGATAAAAGAGAGGAAACATGCAAGAGATCGTCGTCACCAGCACCAAGTACCCCGAGATCGTAGTCCAGGGTTCGCGCGTGGATTACACGTCGGACATCGTACTGATCGTCGTGGGAATTCTCGCCGCTGCCGCCATCATCTGGCGATACACGGCTTCACGTCGGAGCAAAGATTGATTCGTTCGAACTCGTTGCGCACGGCCTGATGTCTAAAGGTCCGTGCGCAGCGAGCCGACGAGGTCGGAAATGCCTCGCAGGTTGTTGAGCTTCAGATAGTCCGCCACGCCCGCGTTGACCTTGCGGCACAGAAGCGGATCGTAAAAAAGAGCGGTTCCCAGGCCCACCGTCGTGGCGCCCGCAATCATGAATTCCAGTGCATCCGTTGCCGTGGCGATTCCGCCCTGGCCGATGATGGGCACGTTGTGCTTCTTCGCCACCTCGTACACCTGGTGCACTTTGAGCAGCGCGATCGGCTTGATCGCCGGCCCTGACAAGCCACCCTGGATGTTGCCGATCACCGGCCGCCGCGATTTCACGTCGATGGCCATGCCCATGATGGTGTTGATCACCGCGAGCCCGTTCGAGCCTGCCTCGATGCAACGGCGCGCGTTCTCTTTGATGTCCGTCTGATTCGGCGAGAGCTTGGTGATGATGGGTTTGCTGGTCACCTTGCGGCAGGCTTCGACCACTTTCGCCGACATGTCGGGGTAGTTGCCGAACTGCACGCCACCTTCTTTCACGTTGGGGCAGGAGATGTTTATCTCGATGGCGTCGATGGGCGAATCGTCGAAGCGGCGCGTGACCTCCGCGTATTCCTCGATCGTGCTGCCCGAGACATTGGCGAAAAAGCGCGTCTCGCTGAAATCGAGCGTCGGCAGGATCTTCTTCACCACGTGATCGGCGCCGGGGTTCTGAAGCCCGATGGCGTTCAACATTCCCGACGGCGTCTCGTAGACCCGGTGCGGCCGATTACCCAGCCTGGGCTTCCCGGTGGTGCCCTTGAGCACGATGGCCCCCACATCGCGATTCGAGAATCCCTCGATTCGCGTGTACTCCTCGCCAAAACCCACGCAGCCCGACAGCAGCACGATGGGCGAGGCGAGCGACAGGCCGCAGAAATCGACCTGCAGCGGATTGGCCAGCGTTTTGGCAGCGGCATTCATGGCGGGCGTCATTGTACGATGCGCCCCCCATGCAAAACCTCTCCCTCCTCCTCGCCGCCGCGCTGGTCGCCACGACCGCCGCCGCTCAATCCAATCCGCAGGCCGCCCCCGCAGCCGCGAGCGCCGCGCCGGGCAGTGCCGGGCCCAGTTTCTCAGCCTCGGACACCCTGCCGGAGTCGCTGGGATACGGCGATGCCTACGCGCTCTACGAGATTCGCGTTGGTGGCCAGGCGCTTTCCGAGGAGCAGCAGGTCAACCGCTGGCAAGCCGAGTTGAAAGCGGGGCGCGCGCGTGCCGGAGCGCTGGTCGGCAGCTATCTCTCATACCGCGCCCTGACGCCGGGCGACTGCGCGGTGGCGCGAGAGGCGTTGTTGAAAGCCGATGAGCTTGGCAGCGACCAGGCGCCCTGGGCACTGGCCGCGCTGGCGGAGAACGCGAGCTGCGGTGATCCGGACCGGGCGCAGATCGAACGCTGGCTCAAGAAATCGGTGCTGCTCGACAACCTCGTGGCCGCGCAACGTCTCATCGAGATCTATTCACCGGGCGACGGCAGCGGCGACCCGTTGCAGCGGTATACCTACGCGCGAGTCGCCGGCGGCTACGTCGAAGCCGTGTCCGAAAACAAGGCCAGCACTCAGCCGCGCCCGGGCTACGACACGGCCGCGCTGCTCGACATGGAAAAAACTTTGTCGCCTGCCGATCGCGCGCGCGCCGAAGGCGAAGCCGCGAGGATCCTGGCGGAAATGCTTAAACGCCATGCGCGCTTCATGCGAGTGCAGCCGGTCGAGTTCGCGCGCGGCGGCGCGGGCGGCAAGGTGGCACACGAGTTCATCGCATCGACGGTCGACTATCGCCACGAATGTCAGTGGAACCTGCGTGGCAACTGCGTCGGCGCGCAGCGCCTGGCATTCGTCGAGTTCACCAGCAAGAGCGCGGATTTCCTGTCGTGCAAGATCATGCTGAAGCCGCGCGATTTTGCCGGCACGGGCACGGAAGACCTCGAGCGCGACTTCCTGATCGGCCCGAAAGCGAAGCGCACGCTGGCGCTGGCCGACGTCGGCGAACAGCCCGACAAGAAGGCGCTCGCGATCGATTGCGTTCCCGTACCGAATCTCGCCGCCAATGCCAGCGCGGGCAAGTGCCGCGCCAAACTATCGGGCAGCATCGACGTGGAAAATTACTATCCATCGGCGGCGCGCAATGGCGGCATCGAGGGCAGCGCCGTGGTCCGGTACTTCGTGCCGCCAGGCGCGACGGCAGCGAGCGACGCGGAGATCGCCACTTCGAGCGGCGATACTTCACTGGACGACGCGGCCCTCGCGACGGTCCGCAGCGGCAAGTTCACCAACGAGTGCGCGTACGGGCTCAGCACGATTCGCATCGCGTTCAAACTTTCGAACTGACGCGTTGTCGCATGTTCCACATCGTGGTCTTCGAGCCGGAGATTCCGCCCAACACCGGTAATCTCATCCGCCTCGCGGCGAACACCGGCTGCCAGCTGCATCTCATCAAGCCGCTCGGGTTCAGCCTCGATCGCAAAGCGGTGCGCCGCGCGGGTCTCGACTACGACGAACTCGCGACAGTGCACGTGCACGAAAATTTCGCCGCGTCGCGCGTCGCGCTCAAAGGCCGGTGGTTCGCGATCGAAACCGGCAGCGCGCGCCGGCCCGTGGATGCACAGTTCGAGCCCGGCGACGTATTGTTGTTTGGTTCTGAGCGGCGCGGACTGCCGCCCGAAGTGCTCGCGCAGATCGATCCCGCGAACGTGTTGTCGCTGCCCATGGTGCCGGGCAACCGCAGCCTGAATCTCTCGAACGCCGCCGCGGTCGCGGCCTATGAAGCCTGGCGCCAGCTGGGCTACGCCGGCTCCTGACATCCGGCTGACTAGCTACTCGACTTCCGCGCGGATCGGCCGCGTCATCAGGTCCTTGACGACATCCTTCGCGGGCTCATTGTTGTACAGGATGCGGTAGATGCCGGTGACGATCGGCATGTCCACCTGTTCGCGCAGCGCCACGGCGTGCACCGCGCGCGCGGCGCTGTAGCCCTCGACCACCTGCCCGATTTCAAGCAGCGCGTCTTCGACACTCTTGCCCGCCGCGAGCGCCAGTCCGAAGCGGCGATTGCGCGACTGGTTGTCGGTGCTGGTCAGCACCAGGTCACCGAGACCGGCGAGGCCCATGAAGGTTTCGGGCTGCGCGCCGAGCGCCACGCCGAGGCGGGTGATCTCCGACAGGCCGCGCGTGATCAGCGCGATGCGCGTGTTGGCGCCGAACCCCAGGCCATCGGAGAGCCCGGCGCCCACCGCCAGCACGTTCTTCACCGCGCCGCCGACTTCCACGCCGATTATGTCGGTGGACGTGTAGGCGCGGAAGTTGGAGGCGTGCAGGCTTTTCGCGAGCTGGCTGGCGAAGTCGGCATCGGGCGAGGCGATCGTCATCGCGGTAGGCAGGCCCATGCCGACTTCCTTCGCGAACGTCGGACCCGACAACACCGCCACCGGGTAGCGGTCACCGAGCACGTCGTACGCCACCTGGTGCGGTAGTTTGCCGGTGTCGAGCTCGAAGCCCTTGGTCGCCCACGCGAGCCGCGCATCGCGCGCCAGCAGCGGCTTCAGCTGCCCGAGCAGCGTACGCAATGCGTGACTCGGCACCGCGATGATCAATGCGACCGCCCCCTGCACGGCCTTCGCCAGGTCGACGTGGATCTCGACGCGGTCGGGAAACTTTGCGTCGGGCAGATAGCGGCGATTGTGCCGCTCGGCGCTCATGGCCGCGGCGTCGGTCGCGTTGCGGCTCCACAAGCGCGTCGGATGACCCGCGCGCGCGAACTGGATGGCGAGCGCGGTGCCCCACGAGCCGGCACCCAGCACCGCGACGGGTTCGAGCTCGACGTCGTTGGCGGTGCGGGTCACGATCGATGCGCGGGCAGCTGTTGCGCCACCTCCCGCGCTGCGTAACTAGTTGGCCTGTCCGGCGCCGCCAGCGTCGGCCTGGGCCGCCGCCTGCTGCAGTCCGCGCGCGAACAGCTGGTCGAAGTCGACCGGCGGCAGCACGAAATTCGGAAAGCCGCCCTGCGTCACGAGCTGCGACACCGCCACGCGCGCGTACGGAAACAGCACGTTCGGGCAGATGGTGCCGATGGCGCGGCGCGTGTCATCGGGCGTGAGACCGCGCATCACGAACAGGCCGGCCTGCTTCACTTCGACGAGAAATGCCGTGGCCTCGCCCTGCTTGGCGCCGACGGTGACGGTCAGCACGACTTCATTGAGTTCGGGCGCCACCAGGTTTGCCGTGGTGTTGATGTCGAGCGAGATCTGCGGGCTCCAGTTGTTGCCGTCGATACGCGGACCCTTGGGCGCTTCGTACGAACAGTCCTTGAGGTACACGGATTGCACCGTGAGCATCGGGCCGTTCGGGTTTTCGGTCGCCGCTGGCGGCGCTGCCTGATTTTCCATTGTCATTTCCTTGGGGTTTTCTGGCCTGTGTTGAAAAGATTCAGCGGCCTAACAAGCCGTCGAGCTTGCCGGCGTCTTCGAGGTCGTGCAGGTCATCGCAGCCGCCGACGTGCTGGTCGCCGATGAAGATCTGCGGCACGCTGCGCCGGCCGCTACGGGTCTGCATTTCGGCGCGCTTGTCCGGCTGGGATTCGACATTGATCTCGTCGAAGCTCACGTTCTTGGCTGCCAGGAGTTTGCGCGCCCGCTCGCAGTAGGGACACCAGCCCGTGGTGTACATGACTACCGCCGGCGCGCTCATCAGGCCGCCTTGGTGACGGGGAGATTCTCCGCGCGCCAGGCGGCGAAGCCGCCGCGCAGCGTGAACGCCTTGGTGAAACCCTGTTCGTTGAGCTGGCGGACCGCCGCGGCCGCGAGCGAACCCGAATCGCAGTACACGACCACGGGTTTATCCTTGAAGCGCTTGAAGGTATCGCCGGCGTTGAGGATCTGCTCGGAGCCGAGCTGCTTGGCGCCATTGACGTGGCCGGCGGCGAATTGCTCGGGCTTGCGAATGTCGAGCACCAGCGCGCCCTGGTTCATGAGCCGGATGAGGTCCTGCGCCGAGATCGCCGACTGGCCAACGCTGCGCATGCGCGACTCGAAGGTGACCACCAGGACCAGCGCCAGCACCACGGCGCCCGACGTCAGCGGGTGATGGGTCACGTATTCGATGAGTCGTTCCATGGGTTTCGGGTCGATCCGGGCGGGCGAAAAAGGGAGCGCATTATAGCGATCCATTGCCCGTTTTCTCTGATCCTGCCGGCGCCGCGTCTCTAGAATATGACCATGACGATCCACCGGTGGCCCGCAGGGCTGCTTCTCATCTGCTTGGGCTTGAGCGCGGCGGCGGCCGACGATC
>DATHJZ010000156.1:0-21917 GCA_035286365.1 Steroidobacteraceae bacterium
GCGCGCCAGCAGCAACGGTTTTCACCCATCGAGAAGCAGGCCCCCGGGGATATTCCCGCGGATTGGTCGCGGTTGATCGTCGTAGCGCTGGTCCTCTCGGGGGCGATCGCCGCGAACGTTTACGCGAATCGCTTGCCCGACGGGCAAGGCGAAATGTTCCCTTACATCGGCGCGACCGTGATCGGCATCATTCTGCTGCTCACACCCTGGCGGCGGCCCGACTGGCGCGTGGTGCCGGGCGCGGCGAAGGGCAGCGTATTCCTGCTGTCGCTGGTGCTGCTGGCGTCAATGATGCCCGTCGATGAACTGCCGGCCGCTTCACCCCAAACTACTTTCGGATTGGGTTTCGTGTCGGCGGTGTTCGACAATATTCCGTTGACCAAGCTCGCGCTCGAGCAGGGTGGTTACGACTGGGGCGCGCTGGCCTATGCCGTGGGGTTCGGCGGCTCGATGATCTGGTTCGGCTCCTCAGCGGGCGTCGCCGTATCCAATCTCTTTCCCGAGGCCAAATCCGTAGGCGAGTGGCTGCGCCAGGGCTGGCACGTCGCCGTGGGCTATGTAGTCGGCTTCGTCGTACTCATGACGGTTCTCGGCTGGCATCCGCACCCGTCCCATCGCTTCTGAGCCGCGCCCGGACACGAGGATGAAGAGCGCGAGCACCCAGTGGAACGCCACGGGAATCGCGCCTTCGCGCCAGAAGTCCGCGCCGTTGTCGATGATATTGACGCCGAGCCGGACCGCCATCACGACGAAGTAGAGGCCCGCGAAGATGCGCAACGCGCCGGCGCCGCGCGGATTCGCACGCGCGAAGCAGCCGGTGCGCACGCGGCGGTTCCAGGCGACCGCGGTCATTGCCATCAAACACGCAATCTGCGCCGGCAGCAGCAGCGGATAGGGCAGCAGGCCCGAGTACCACGCGTCCATGCCCGGCAGCCACTGCGGCTCGACTAACAATGTTTCGAGTTGACCCAGCACCCGCGCGGCGAACAGCACGATGCAGGTCCACAGCAGCGCGGCGGCGGTGCAGGATCGCCCGCTGATCGTGTGCGTCAAGTGAACAACCCTCGCATGTGGCGATACCAGTCGCTTTGCAGGACTCCCTGCGGATCGAGCGTCTGTTTCGCCGCCAGGAACGCGCGCATGCCGGGGTGCGCGGCCTCGACCTGCGCCGCGCTCGCGAAGCGGTGATAGGCGAGGAAGTAGCTGCCGCCCTGGCGCAGCGCGTGATCGATGAGCCGGCGGAAATGGGTCGCCGCGCGCTCGATGTCCTCCCGCCGATGATCGACGTGCAGGTTGAAGATCACGCAGGCCCAGCTTTCGCGCGCCCAGGGCAGGGCGGTGTCGTCCTCACGTTCGATGAGCCGGATCGTTCCGTAGACGAAGTCCACGGCATTCAGGCGAAAATCGCGCCGTACTTCGTCCATGAACGCCGTTAGCCGCGAGCGCGGCACGTACAGCTCGGTGATCATCTCGCTGCCGCGCACCGCGGCGCCCAAGCGATGGTCGAGCGCGCCGTGATAGTCCTCGAGATAGAGATTGAGCTGGTGCGTGTCGCTCCAGTAGAGCTGGCCGTGCGTCGCCAGATAGAACTCGGTGAACCGGCGGAAGGCGGCGCGTTTGTCGCCGTGCGCGAGCGTCAGTAGTTCGTTCCAGTCGAGCTGCGACAGGCGGCGCTGATCGGCGGGAATCACTCGCGCCAGCTCGACGGGCCGATAACTGGACAACACGCCGGTGTGCAGAAATTCCGGGCTGTCGGGTGCGGTCGCGAACTGGAAATCGCCGTACAGGTGACCGGCCGCGATGCGTTCGTCGAACGCGGCGATGAGATCGTCGACGGTGAGCTGAGCGACACAGCGCTCGACCTTCATGCGTGGCACCAACCTCAACGTCACGGCCGTCACCACGCCGAACAATCCATATCCGCCCACGACGTGGCGAAACAGCTCCGGTCGTTCCGCGCGGCTGCAGCGCACCACGTCCCCGGCGGGGGTGACGACTTCGAGCTCCTCGATGTCGGCCACGAACGGCTGCGCCGCGAGGCCGCGGCCATGAATGTTGGCGGCGACGGCGCCCCCCAGGGTCAGACGATCCGCGCCGGTCTGTTTCTGGCGGATTCCGAACGCGAGACTCGCGCCGCGCTGCATCGAAAGATAGCCACGAATCACGTCGGGCCAGGTGATGCCGGCCTCGACCGAAAGAAGCGCACGGCCGCGGTCGAACCAGCGCACGTGTCTGAGCTGGCGCATGTCGAGCAGGGCGTCATCGCGCAGAAACTGCTGGCCACCCATGGCGTGGCGCGCGCCCGCAATGCTCAGGTGTTCGCCGCGCTGGCTCGCTGCGGCCACCGCGTCGACGACGTCGTCCACCCGGCGCGGCTCGAGCACCCGCGTCACCGGCGTGTGATTGAGTGCCGAATGGGTGTCGTTCACCCACAGCGGGCCCTGGACCTTTCTCACGGGACGAAGTCGTGCATGCATGGGTCCCGAAATTCCTCCGCGTGAGCGCATAGGGCAATACCCGCCAATCCGGTATCGCATAGCGATACCAACGGTACGGGCGCGAAGTTCGGGTTTTTGGGGCAGAATCCCGCTCGCCATGGGAGAAACAACCAGAATTATCCTCGCGCTCAAGCGCGGACTGCGCTCACGCGGCATCACCTACGCGATGCTGGCGAAACGGATCTCGCTGAGCGAGCCATCCGTCAAGCGCATCCTGTCGCGCGGTTCGTTGAGCCTGCCGCGCCTCGAACGGATCTGCGAGGCCGCCGGCCTTTCAATGGAAGAACTGGTGCGCCCGGTTTCCTCCGCGCCCGCCGAGACTTCGAGCACCCTGTCGGCCGCGCAGGAAACCGCGCTGGCCGCCGATCCGCCGCTGCTGGCCTGCTTCTATCTACTGACCAACGGCCACACGCCGAAGGAAGTAGCGAGCGAGCTGCACGCGGACGAGAAGCAGCTGCGGCGCTGGCTGGTCAAACTCGACAATCTGAACCTGGTGGAGCTGCGGGCCCGTCTCGGCGCACGCCTGCGCGTGCACGCGCCGATCTCGTGGCGCGAGGATGGACCCATCCGCCGCACCTACGAGCAGCAGGTGCGGGATGAATTCATGCGCTCGAGCTTTCACGCGCTGGATGAAACGCTGCACTTCCGCAGCGCGGAGCTGTCCGAGGCGTCACGCGTAGTACTGCAGCGCAAACTCGCGCGGCTCACCGCGGATTTCAACGAACTCGCCGAGCTGGATCGTCACCTGCCGAGCCGCGAGAAGCGCAGCGTCGCCCTCATGATGGCGTGCCGGCCGTGGGTGTTTTCGATGTTCGACGGCTTGAAACGACGTTGATCACGCTGATCGCGACCAGCAGCGCGAAAGCGGCCAACCACACGTAGTAGCCCGGCAGCAGGCTCTGCCACTCGTTGGCGCGCACCGCCTGCATGAGCCAGTACAGATCGAGCACCAGGCAAATGATGGCCACGCGCAGGAACCGCGCGTGGTGGACGATGCGCTTGCGAACCAGCATGACGAACATGAGCACGAACGCGACATTCGTGAGCGCGCTGAATACCTGCGGAATGGCGTCTTCCGGCGCGGTCGGGAACGTGTGCCGAAACGGCCCTTCGATGGCGGCGCGAAAAGCAGCCCAACCCGGATAGCCGTCGATCACCGGCAGGAACCAGGAGGCGAGCCACGCCACTGCCGCGACCCAGCTGAGCGTACGCATCAGCCCGTCATTCACTCTTTCGCGACCGCTGTGACCAGGATGTCGACCGTTGCCGCCGAGTCACCGCTCAACTGGATGACCAGATCCCGATTCGCAGGTAGTTGGAACTCGACCACCTTGTGCAGGAGCTCGCAGCCGCCACGACCTTCGTGCGACAGCGATTCGATCGCCTTGCCTTCATCTAGCACGTCTATCCAGTGGCGCGACGTGAGCGAGATTCGATAGTGTCCCGCGGCGCCGGTCTTGAAGAAGAGCAGACCAGCCGTCGCGTTCTCGGTCTTTCGTTGCCGGCCCGGCGGCGCGGCGAAGGAGACGGAACCCTGCGGCACGAGCGTCGCGGTGACGTGCTGGCCTTCCTTGAGGCGCACCGGGTTTACTTTTGGATCTGCAGAAGCGTTGAGCAGTAACGCCTGCGTCTTCAATGCCGCGAACTCGCGCGTCAGATTCCAGCTGAATGTACTGCAGCCTTCGGCGCCGGCTTTGCCGGCCGGCTCATGCGCCAGAAGCGGTGCTGCGAGCCACAGCGGCGCTGAAAGGATGACCGCCAACTTGATCGCACCACTCATGAGCCACCCTCAGCACGCTTGCGCGCGTGAAGCCTAGCGCAATCGGGGCGTCGTGAGGCGCGGTTACTGGCGCGGAAATTCCGCGTTGATTTCCTTGTCGGATTCGGACAGCTGACAGCGGCCTTCGCCGCCACCCGCCATTCCGCGTTGCGGGCTGATCAACGTAAAGCGGCAGCGCATGTGTTCGCCGTCGGGCGAATGCAGGTTCGCCAGTACGCGGCCGCTGTAAGTCTTCATGAATTCCGGGCCCGGATCGGCGGCCCAGTAGCGCCACGAGCTGCGACGATACGGGCGGCCCCAGCCATCCCACAGCGGATCGAGGCGATCGACGCGCGTGTCGCGCGTGATCTGGAAGTAGGTGCCCGTGAACACGCGCCCAGTGCCGAAAGTGGCAGTGATGTTTCCGGAAACACTGTCCTTGCTTTCCCACGTGAAAGCGACCGGCTTGCTCGAGCCGCGCACGTTGCCCGAACCAGTTCCCGCCGTCTGGCAGGCAGCGAGAGCCATGACGGCGGTCGCGACGGAGAGGGTCAACCACGACTTGTTCATGCTGCACTTGTTCATGGTGCCATGATGGCGAGCCGCGGCGTTCTGCAATGCCGGACAAACAACTCAATGCCTGTCGGTGAAATCCAGCACAGTTGTAGGTGTCGGGCCGCTCATCCCGCCGCCACCGCTTCCACCTCGAGCTTCCACTTGGGATCGAGCAGCTGACAGCAGACCACGGTGAGCGCGACCGGATGCTCGCCCAGGTGTTTGCTGCGCATGCGTACGTTGACTTCGTCGTACTTCGGATCGGCGAGATAAAACCGCAACGAGACCAGGTTCTGCACCGTCATGCCGGCCGAGGTGAGGATCACCTTCAGATGACCCCAGATGATCTCCGCCTGCTCCTCGAACGTGAGCGGCATGGTCTTGCCATCAGCTAGATAGCCGTTCAGGCCGCTGATGAACAGCAACCGTGTGCCGCCTCGTACCTCCACCGCATGACTGTAATTGGCGTAACGCGGGAACAGCCCGGGCGGATTGTGAAGCGTGTTGGTCACCGCCAGCCTCGCGGCTCAATCGCCGGTGGGCGAGAGACGGAACTCCGACACGGTGCGGTTTTCTTCCAGCCAGCGCGCCAGGCGCGCAGCGGCGGCACGATCGGTGGTCTGCAGTGTCATCTTGTGACGCAACATGCGATCGGCGCCTGCGCCTTCGAGCCGGTAGCTGAAGTTTGCGATGCTGAATCCGAGCTTCTTCAGCAGCTCGCGCATGGCTTCTTCCGAGAGATTGCCTTCGCGTTCGTATTTGACGTCGAAGTAGTAATAAGCCTGCGTCGGCACCTTCATTTCGATCCAGCGGAACACCGACAGCACCGCAAGCGTCATGATCACGGAGATCACCATCGGTAGATAGAGTCCGACACCGGCCAGCACGCCGATGGCGGCCGTAATCCAGATGGATGCGGCGGTGGTCAACCCGCGCACGTTGAGGCCTTCCTTGACGATGACGCCGGCGCCGAGAAAGCCGATGCCGGTCATGATGCCCTGCGCCATGCGGGTCGGATCGAGGCGCGAGTCACCCGTCGTCCGCACCCAGTGGTCCTCATAGACCGTGACCAGCATGAGCAGGCTCGAGGCGAGGCAGACGAGCACGTGCGTGCGCAGACCCGCGGGGCGGCCATGAAACGACCGCTCGTAGCCGATGAACGAGCCGGCGCCAAGTGCCGCCAGCAGCCGCAACAGCATTTCTATGTCATCGGCGCGAATTTCGAACATGCAGTGTTGCCCCAGGCCCGATGGGGAGATTCGCGCGAGACGCCAGCGCCGTCAATGCGGCTGGTGCCGCGCGCGCCGTTGCAGTGCCCGGCGAGCCAGGCTCAGCCAGTTGGACAGCGTCAACGGGCACAGGCAGACCAGCATGTCGCCCTCGGCGTGCCCGGGGTTCATGCGCGCGAAGAACTGCAGGTCCGGCCCTGCATCCGGGCGCAACACGAGCGGCGCCGCCGTTTCGCGCAGGCGTTTCTGCCCCGACCGCACCACGAGTCCGCGCGCCGGGCGCCAGGCCGGGCCGTACGTCTGCGTGGCCAGCTGGTCCATGAGCGCCGTGCGCGCCGCGGGGGTGGGTTGGTCGTAGCGCGGCCAGTACGTGTGGAAATTGCGCGGCAGCAGCAGGTAGCTCTTGTAACTGAACGTGTCGAAGAACCAGTAGATAGGACGCAGCGGGTAACGCAGGCGTGCGCGCAGGAACATGCCGAGCCCGAGCTTCTGTATGAGGTTGCGCCCGCGCCAGTTTTCGCGGATCAGCACGTGCGTGGTCGAGATGATTGCCAACCGCCGGCCGCGGAACTTCACCGGGTAGATGTCGATGGCTGCCATGCCGAGCAACACGCCGTTCATGCGGAACATGGCGATCGACTGGCGCTTGCGCAGTTCCGCCGCGGCGAAGTCGCGCTCCACGTCGAAGAATTCGGCCGTCAGCGTCCAGATCTCATCCCACGTTTGCTGCGGGATTTTGGCCGTGGCCAGCACCGAAGTCGTAATCCGGTCCGGCAAAGTTGTCGGTTCGTAAGGCAGCACAGGCGCCAGCTTTGTCAGGTGCGATCCATCGCGAAGGCCGGCGCTACGAGGCGTGCTCGGGCTCGCGGCCAGCGCTCTCACGCCCGATCTTCCTCTTGTCGTACATGGGTTCTCCCTCGGTTCGCACGGAGCCTAATCGATCCGCGGAATCGCGCCCATACAGGCCTGATTCCTACGGGAAAGCGGGGGATATACAGGGGTCGACCGGTCGGGGGCTGGATGGATTGCCGCCCGCACCTTATATAAGGTGCCGCCCATGCCCCTTCCGCAATTCCATCCCGCCGTGCAGGCGTGGTTCGCCAGCACATTTCCGAATGGCGCAACGCCGGCGCAGCTCGAGGCCTGGCCGGCCATCGCCAGCCGGCAGCACACGTTGATCGCGGCGCCCACGGGGTCGGGCAAGACACTGGCCGCGTTTCTCGCCGCGATCGATTCACTGGTGCGCGAGGGCGCGGCTGGCGCGCTGCGTGACGTTACGCGCGTGGTGTATGTGTCGCCGCTCAAGGCGCTGTCGAACGACATCCAGCGCAATCTCGATGCGCCGCTCGCGGGAATTTCCTGCGAGATGCTGAAGACCGGCGCCTGCGCGCCGCAGATTCGCGCGCAGGTGCGCACCGGCGATACCTCGCAGACTGAGCGCGCGGCGATGCGGCGCACACCGCCGCATATCCTCGTGACCACACCGGAGTCGCTCTATCTACTGCTGACCAGCGCCTCGGGGCGCGAGATGCTGCAGACCGTGCGCACCGTGATAGTGGACGAGATCCACGCGGTCGCGCAGACCAAGCGCGGCGCGCATCTGTCGCTGACGCTGCAGAGATTGAGCGCGAACGCCCTGCAGCCGGTGCAGCGCATCGGTCTTTCCGCGACGCAGAAGCCGATCGAGGAAGTCGCCAGGTTCCTGGTGGGGGATGGGGGAGTGGTGCCGGGAAGGGGGTTCCGGGGTTCGGAAATCGAGCCGGAAAATCTGGCGCTCGATTTCGGACCCGAACCCCAGAGTCCCCTTCCCGGCACCACTTGCCAGATCGTCAACTCCGGCCACGTCCGCGAGCGCGACATCAATCTCGTCATGCCGCCGGCGCCGCTCGAGGCGGTGATGTCGGGCGAAGTCTGGGCAACGGTTTACGACCAGCTCGCGCAGCTCATCCAGGAACATCACACCACGCTGGTGTTCGCCAACACGCGCCGCATGGTGGAGCGCGTGTCGCGCCACCTGGCCGAGCGGCTTGGCGAGCAGAACGTCGCGGCCCACCACGGGTCGCTCTCGAAGGAAACGCGCTTCGACGCCGAGCAGCGCCTCAAGGCAGGCTCGCTCAAGGTGATGGTGGCGACCGCTTCGCTCGAACTCGGCATCGACATCGGCGACGTGGAGCTGGTCTGCCAGCTCGGTTCGCCGCGCTCCATTTCCGTCTTCCTGCAGCGCGTCGGCCGGGCGAACCACTCTGTCGGCGGCGTGCCGAAAGGCCGCATCTTCCCGAGCAGCCGCGATGAATTGATCGACTGCGTGGCGCTGCTCGATTCCGTGCGGCGCGGCGAGCTCGATCGCCTGCATATCCCCGAACACCCGCTCGACGTGCTGTCGCAGCAGATCGTCGCCGAAGTCGCCGCGCGCGAATACGGCGAAGACGAGCTGTTTGCGCTGATGCGCGGCGCCTACCCGTATCGCAATCTCGATCGCAAGGATTTCGACGCTGTCGTGCGCATGCTCGCCGAGGGCATCGACACGAAACGCGGCCGCCGTGGCACCTATCTGCATCGCGATGCCGTCAACCAGCGCCTGCGCGGGCGCAAGGGCGCGCGCCTCACCGCCATCACCTGCGGCGGCGCGATCCCCGACAACGCGGACTACCAGGTCATCATGGAGCCGGCCGGCATCTTCGTCGGCACGCTGAACGAGGATTTCGCCATCGAAAGCCTGGCGGGCGACATCTTCCAGCTCGGCAACACCTCGTATCGCATCCTGCGCGTCGAGGCCGGCAAGGTTCGCGTGGAAGACGCGAAGGGTCAGCCGCCCACCATTCCGTTCTGGCTGGGCGAGGCGCCGGCCCGCACCGATGAGCTTTCGTTCGCGGTCTCGCGGTTGCGCGAGGATATCGAGGCGCTGCTGCCCGAGGTGACGGCGGAAACCATCGCCGCCGCCATCGATGCCGTCGAAGCGCGTTATCACCTGCCGCGTCCCGCCGCGCACCAGATGGTGGAGTATCTGGCCGGCGCGAAGGCCGTGCTGGGCAAACTACCGACGTTGGACACGCTCGTCTTCGAGCGCTTCTTCGACGAGTCGGGCGGCATGCAGTTGATCATCCATGCGCCGTTCGGCGCGCGCATCAATCGTGCCTTCGGTCTCAGTCTGCGCAAGAAATTCTGTCGCACGTTCAATTTCGAATTGCAGGCCGCGGCCACCGAGGATGCGATCATCCTGTCGCTCGGCGAAACGCACAGCTTTGACCTTGAAAGCGTGGCGCGTTTTCTCAACAGCAAGACGGTCGAAGACACCCTGATCCAGGCGATGCTCGATTCGCCGATGTTCACCGCGCGCTGGCGCTGGAACGCCAGCATCTCGCTCGCGATCCGCCGCAATTCGGGCGGCAAGCGCACACCGCCGCAGATCCAGCGCATGGCCTCCGAAGACCTGATCGCCGTGTTGTTCCCCGACCAGATCGCCTGCGCCGAGAATCTCAATGGCCCACGGGAGATCCCGGATCACCCGCTGATCAAACAAACCCTCGACGACTGCCTGCACGAGGCGATGGACCTCGAGGGCCTGAAGGCACTGCTGCGCGGCCTCGAAAGTGGCGCGAAGAAAGTGATCGCGCGCGATCTGCCCACTCCGTCGCCGCTGGCCGCGGAGATCCTCACCGCGCGGCCGTATGCCTTCCTCGACGATGCGCCGCTCGAAGAGCGCCGCACGAATGCCGTGGCGCAGCGCCGCTGGCTCGATCCGGAATCCGCATCCGACATGGGCAGGCTCGATCCGGCCGCCATTGCGACGGTGCGCGAGCAGGCCTGGCCTGAAGTCACGAACGCCGATGAATTGCACGACGCCATGCATGCGATGGGCGTCATCACCGGACCGGAGGGCGCAAGCGCCGGCTGGACTGGCTACCTGGATCAGTTGATCGAAGCGCGCCGCGCCACGCGCCTGCACGAAGGTCAGCGCGTCTTCTGGGTGTGCGCCGAATGCCTGCCGCTGATTCAGGCGGTGTATCCGCAGTCGCGACTGGATCCCGTCATCAGTGCGCCGCCCGAAAAGGCGGCGCGCGTCTGGCAGCGCGAGGAGGCCATCACCGACCTGGTGCGCGGCCGCCTGCAGAGTCTCGGTCCCGTGACGGCGCGGGACCTGGCCGATTCGCTGCGTCTGGCGAACTCCGACATCGGCGTCGCGCTGGTCGAACTCGAAAGCGAGGGTTTCGTGTTGCGCGGCCGTTTCACCGAAGAGGCCAGCGCGCCCGAAGCGGTACAGCTCGGTGACGCCACGCTCGAATGGTGCGAGCGCCGCCTGCTGGCGCGCATCAGCCGCTACACGATCAAGACGCTGCGCGCCGAGATCGAGCCCGTGAGTTCGGCCGACTTCATGCGCTTCCTGTTCGAGTGGCAGGGCGTGACTCGCGCGCCCAAGCCCGAAGGCGTGGAGAGCCTGGCCAGGATCATCGAGCAGTTGGAGGGCTACGAAGTGCCCGCCGCCGCCTGGGAAGCCGATGTGCTGCCGGCGCGGCTCAACGAATACGATCCGCATTGGCTCGACAGCCTGTGTTTGTCAGGCCGGGCGTTGTGGGCGCGGTTGACGCCATCGAAGTCGCCGGGCGCGGCGCCGGTGCGCACCACGCCGATCGCGCTGGTTTCGCGCAAGAACTGGTCGCTATGGCATTCGCTCGCCGTCGCGCTGCGCGAGGAGCTGCAGCTGTCGCACGGCGCCAAGGCGTTGTTCGACTACCTCGGCGCACAGGGTGCTTCATTCTTCGACGACATGGTTGCCGGCTCCAAACTACTGAAGTCGCAGGCGGAGACCGCACTCGGCGAGCTGGTCTCCGCGGGGCTGGTCAACGCGGACAGCTATTCCGGCCTGCGCGCATTGCTCATTCCCAGCGACAAACGCCGACAGTTGGTCGCGCGCCGCCGGCGTGTCGCACTGTTCGGGCTCGAGGATGCCGGCCGGTGGAGCCTCATCCGCAACGGCAAAGCCGCGGGCGATGCCGAATCGCTCGAGCAGGTGGCCGACATTCTGATGCGCCGCTACGGCGTGGTGTTCCGCAAGTTGCTCGAGCGAGAAGCCAGCTGGCTGCCACCGTGGCATCAGCTGCTGCGCGTGTTCCGGCGGCTCGAAGCCCAGGGAAAAATACGCGGCGGACGTTTCGTCGCCGGCATGAGCGGCGAGCAGTACGCGTTGCCCGAGGCAGTGTCGGCGATGCGCGCGATCCGGAAGGTCGAAGGCAAGGGCGATCTCGTGTCGTTGTCCGCCGCTGATCCTCTCAATCTCACCGGCATCATCACGCCGGGGCAGCGAGTGGCGAGCCTCACCAACAACCGCGTGCTGTATCGCGACGGTGTACCCGTCGCCCTGCACGCCTCGGGTCAATCCGAATTCATCGTGCCGATGGAACCGGAAAAGGAATGGGAAGCGCGGCAGGCACTGCGGCGCAGGAGCATGGTAGTGGGTCCGGCGCGTGGCGCGATGACCGGCGTTCGTTCACCGCACTGAGTCCCGCAGCGCCCGCGCCACCTCGGTGGCGATCTCATCCTGGACCTGGAGCTGGTCGGCTTTCGGACGGTCGTAGTTTTCTGCCCAGATGACGTATCCATCCCGAGCGCGCGTAAGGCGTGCAGTGACGCGCAGGGTGTCTCCCGACTGCCGTAGACTTCCATCCAGTAGATAGGTCACGTGCAGCTGCCGGGCGATCTCGGCAACCGGCAGCTGCTTGTCCTTGTAGTAGAACGATGCCGTGGGTGAGGGCACCTTGAAGCCCGGCACCTTGCTCAAGCGGTTGATGAGCTCCTCGGTCATGCCATCGGCAAAATACTCCTCGTTCATGTCCTGCGACGTGATGTCGAGAAATGGCAGCACCGCCACCGATTTTTCTGCAGGAGTTTCGGTGCTCCACCAGCCGGCGAACGCCACCAACACGATCAACAATCCGAGCGCAACGGCAATGGGCCATCTGCGTTTGCCAACGTGCACGGTGGCAGCCGCCGGTGGGGCTAGGCTCAAGGCATCGTCGGCCCACGGACTTACGGATGCCACGAGGCGATAACCCAGCCGGGGCACGGTGGCGATGTACTTCGGCTGCTTCGCATCGTCACCCAGCAGCCGGCGTAGCGACGTAATGGCCTGGTAAACCGAATCCTGGGTCACGACGACGCCCGTCCACACATGGTCGAGCAACTCGTCGATGCTGACCGTCTCGCCGGCGCGGTTCGCCAGATACATGAGCAGGCGCAGGGTGCGCGCCTCGAGGCGCTCGATCTGCGTGCCGCGGGATATCTGCCCGAGCTGGGGGTCAACGCGCCAGTCGCCGATGCGCAGCGGGATAGTCGTCAGGCGATCCATGGTGCGGAGCGGTATAGCCGAATTCCACCCGGTCGGCCACGGCGCCTCAGGGTTTCTCAACACTTTTCAGGCGGACTTAAGGACTGCTCAGCGGCGGTATGCGCACCTGGCGACTTTCCAGGCACAGGAGTCTCGTCCATGAAGTTTCGCATTGCCGTTTTCGCGCTTTCCGTTCTGGCCGTGCGCACGCAGGCCGCCACCTATACGCTCGAGCCGAACTACACCCAGGGGATGTTCAGCTGGGATCACCTCGGGTTTTCGTACCCCGCGGGACAGTTCGCGCAAGGAACCGGGACGCTCGAGTTCGACGCCATGAATCCCACCATGGCGTCGGTGAAAGTCACGATTCCTCTAGCCAGCATCGCAACCGGCGTTCCCGACCTCGACGAGCATCTGAAGTCGGAGGACTTCTTTGAAGTCTTGAAATTTCCCACCGCCACATTCGCGAGTACGAAGGTGGAGCAGGGCATGGGAAAGGAAAAACTCAAAGTGCATGGCAACCTGACGGTGCACGGCGTGACGAAGCCTGTGTTGCTGGAGGTGACGTTGCTCAAAGTCGGCAGCAATGCGCGCACGGCCGTTCCAACGGTGGGTTTCACCGCCACCGCGACACTCAAGCGCTCGGACTTCGGCCTGGGTGCCTTTGTGCCCCAAGTCGGTGATGAAATCCAGCTCCGGTTGACGACGCAGGCCGCCGATTCGAAAGCCCAGGCGGCTTACGAAAAGCAAAAAGCGCAGACAAAGTGATGCGCGCGCGGGTGGCAGGTACGCGCTCGGCGTCGCATGCCACCCGCGCGGGCTGTCAGAGTTTACGTAGATAGGCCAGCAGTGCGGGCACCTCTTCGGGAGTGGGCGGCCGATCGACGTGGACACCGTCGGTGGTGATTACGGGCGGCACGGGTCCGCCAGGCGGCGCGAGCGCCTGGACTCTGGAAACGCCGGCTGACACCGTAAATGCGCCCGGCGTCGATGATCGAAGAAACCTTTTTGGGGCCGCGTTGTCACGACTAATACCCGTCCGCTGCTGAGGAACCCGCGCCATGCGAATCCGAACCATGTTTGTGGCGCTTTCGATCGCGGTAGTTGGACCGGTTCTCGCCGCGGCCCCACTCGTGATCCACGAGTGGGGCACGATCACCACGATCCACGATTCAGCAGGGGTTCCGGCCACCGGGATCAACCGCATCGATGAATCCGAGGTACTGCCGGACTTCGTGCATAGATTCGAGCCCGAAGCCACGCGCCAGAACCCCAAGCTGACGCTGGGCAAGTCGCCGCGGGTGCCGGGCCGGCCGGATGTCACGATGCGGCTCGAGACGCCAGTGATCTATTTCTATCCGCCGCCGCGCGCCGCATATCCCAACGCGATCGACATCAGCCTGCAATTCCGGGGTGGCGTGCTCAACGAGTTCTACCCGGATGCCGCAGCCTCGGTGGCCGTTGATGAAGAACGCATCGCCGACAAGGCGGCCGCAGGATTGATCAAGCCTTGGGATGGCAACGTGCTCAACAACTATGTGCGGGGCAGCCTCAAGTGGCAGGGGCTGCGGCTGCACGATTCCGTCGTCGCGCCGCTGACCAACAACCCGGCGTGGACTGCGCCGCGCGAAGTGCACGCCGCGAGTGTCTACTCACCGTCGGCGGGCGAGGGCGAGCACTACGTGTTTTATCGCGGCGTCGCGCATCTCGACGCGCTGCTGCAGACAAAGTTGAGCGGCAATACGCTGAAGCTGAATGCGCCTGCGCAACTCAACTGGCTCGACTCGCCGGAGGTGACCCTCACGCACGTCTGGTTCGCCGACATTCGCGCGGACGGCAAGATCGCGTTCCGCGCACCAGGCGCCGTGACGTTGCGCAAAGACGGCCTGGGCAAAAACGTGGCGCGCCTCAGGCGCTTTGCGGACGCCGACTACCAGGACGCCACTGCGCTGCGTGAGTCGTTGAAGCGCGCCTTGATCGCGCGCGGACTGTTTGCGGACGAGGCCGCTGCGATGTTGAACACCTGGAAGGTGAGCTACTTCGAAAAGCCGGGACTGCGCGTGTTCTACATGGTGCCGCGCGAGTGGACGGATTACTTCCTGCCGCTCGAATTCTCCGTACCCGCGCAGGTTACGCGCGTCATCGTCGGTCGCATCGATCTGCGCTGATCAGAGCCGCCCAAAGGGGTCGTTGTCGTCGTCGTTCTGGGTCTTGTTGAGCTTGAAGTACACGCGGCGCCCCGGACTGTTCGACGAGGTGATGTACACGATGGCGTACCGCTCATCGCCCATCTCCTGGATCTCGTACGGGTCGGCATCCCAGCCGGGGTAGTGCGTGCGGAGCCAGCGTTTGATGAACCGATCGATCATGAGATCGTTCTGGGCGACGATGCGCACCGCGCTGATCATCGACCCACCCGGCAGGTTCGGATCGGGAATGTTCACCTGGGCGCCCGCGACCGAAGCGGCACCTAACAACGTGACGACGAGGAAACTTTTCAGAGCTTTCATGGCAACCCCCTTGCGCGGCCAATAAATCACAGCCGCCGAAGCGGCGTCAATTGCGGCGTGGATCCAGCGGCGGGTTTCGCGCGAACCAGGCTGCCAGGCGGGCCGCAAAGCTCACCACGATCTGGACCAGGCCCGGCTCGACGCTCTGGGGGAATACAGACCCGTGATCGGGCCGTACCGGGAGCATCAGCGCATTCCGATCAAGCGGGCCCCGCGGATGAAAACCGACGCCGCGTCGTCCGAATAGCGGAACGCGGCCAGGAAGTCCGCAACGGTGTAGTTGTTCACGCGTTCGGCAATCTTCCTGCGATACGCGTTTGCTTCGTCGAGGCGGCCGGCGAGCCCGAGGGTCATCGCGGCGATCGCCATGATGTGGTGATGCGCGTTGGGGCGCGCGGCCGCCTTGATCGCCCACTCGGCCGCGGCGTCGTATTGCCCGAGACGCGCGAGGCTGACGGCACGGGTGCCCAGCATCCCGAACAGCAGTGGGTCGAATGGCGACAGCTGCCGTGAGTGGTCCGAGAACGAGATCGCCGCGTTCGGGTCGCCCGACTGCGAATGGACGAATGCCAGCGTGTAATGCGCCAGCGCATAGTTAGGACTGAGCTCGACGGAGCGTTCGAGCTCGACGATGGACTGGTCCTGGCTGCCGCGCAGCCACAGTGCGCGGCCCATGGCCCAGTGCGCGGCCGGGTCTCGATCGTCGACCATGACGCTCTTGCCCGCGGCCTCGAATGCGCGATCGATCTCGGCGGCTGGCTTCTTCCAGCCGAGGAATGCGTTCTGGAAATGCGCGAACGACAATCCCGCGTAGGCGCGCGCGAAGGTGGGATCGAGCGCGACCGCCTGCGCGAAGAACTGGCGCGCGCGTTCGTTGTCGACCTTGCTGAAGCGGTACATGTGCCACAGCCCGCGGTGATGCGCCTCCCACGCGTCGAGCGAGTTCGGCGGCTTGAGGATCGCGCGGTTGCGCTCGACCATTTCGATCTCGTGCGCAATCGATGCGACGATGCGATTGCCGATCTCGTCGAGCACCAGCAACGCATCGTCGTGGTTCTCTTCGAACTGTTCGGACCAGACGATGCGCGCCGTGCGCGTCTCTATCAACTCGGTGGTGACGATCAGTTTGCGCGCCGCGCGCCGCACCGAGCCGCTCACGACGTAATCCACGTTGAGGATGCGCCCGGCTTCCTCCGGTCCGATGCTGCGATCGCGCAGCGCGAAGGTGGTGCCCTGCGCGATCACGAACATGCTGCGCAACTTCGCCAGGCGCGTGGTCACGTCGTGCGCGAGCGCGTCGGCCACGCCACCACGCTTGGCGGTTTCGGAGGAGCGATCCACGAACGGCATTACCGCAATCGAGGCGCGGCGCGCAGCCGCCGATCCTTCCGCAGCGACGCGGCGGATCTCAGTGAGACTGGCGCCGAGCAGTTCAATCGGGGGGCCGGGCTGAACCTGTGTCTGCGCCGCGCTTTCCCGCGCGCGTTGCCAGAAATCGCGCAAGGGCGCGCTCTCGAGCCCGTCCCCTTCAAATAGTTTGCTGGCGCTCGCCAGGTGCGCCTCGCCTTCGGCAATGCGCCCCTGTCGGGCCAGGGTGTTCAGCAACAACTCGTGCGCGCAGGCGTCGAACGGCGACAGCCGCAGCCACTCCTCTACATACGCCGCCTCGTGGGGCAGGGCCCGGGCGAGATTTTCCAGCAGCACCGCCTGGATGCCGCGAAAGCGGCGTCGCTCGGCGGTTATCCAGGAGTCGAACAGCGGGCTGCGTGCGATCTCGAGCTCCTCGAGCAATTCACCGGCGAACAGGGCGGCCAGTTCCTTCTGCCGCTCGACGCCTAACTTCTGGATGCCATGCTCGGGCGCGCGGGTCGCTTCAAGGGTGTCGACGATGCAATCGGACAGGTCCAGGCGAATCGTGTTGCCCTCGGCGATCACGCGCTTGCGGCCGGGTTCGTCGATCAATCCGCGGATCTTCGACAGGCACCAGCGCAGTTCGCCGCGCGGGTCGTTGGGCGCGTCCCACAGCAGCTCGCACACCTGCGAGCGCGTCACCGGGCGGCTCGCCAGCACCAGGTAGCCCAGCAGCGCGCGCACCTTTCGCGAGGCGGGCAACTTGAGAACGTCGGCGCCGCGCGACAGCTCGAGCGCACCGAGCAGCCTGAATTTCATCGCTTCCACGGACTTTCCCACGCTTGCTACCACGGCTGAATCTTATTTTCGCTCTCGCAGTACGTAAGGAGTAGGGATCTCATGAACGTTGTACTTTCGAGGAATTCTCCGCGAATCGATCGCGAGCCTGTTGCGCGCCGGCATTACAGCTGGGCGAGTGGCGATTATGCCGTCGTCGGCACCGCGTTGCAGATGGTTAGCGAAGAGCTCTGTGAAACCGTCAATTTGTGTCAGGACGAGCGCGTTCTCGACGTGGCTGGCGGCAATTTTCACGCGGCCATGGCGGCCGCCCGCCGCTGGTGCGAGGTAACCGCCACGGATTTCCCCTCCGACCTGGCCAATCGCGGCCGCCCGCGCACTGACGCGGCGGCGCTCGGCGTGCAGTTCATCGACGCAGACGCCGAAGCGCTGCCGTTCCCCGACCAGAGCTTCAGCGCCGTGATCTCCGCCTTCGGGGTGATGTTTGCCGGCGACCAGGAGCGCGCCGCGTCCGAGATGATCCGCGTGTGCCGGCGCGGCCGGCGCGTGGGGCTGGCGAACTGGACGCCCGATGGATTCATCGGCCAACTTTTCATGACGGTCGCGCGCTGCGCGCCGCAGGCAGCGACCGGCGCCTCGCCGGCCGCTTCGCCGTTTGACTGGGGTACGGAGCACCGCCTCGAAGAATTGTTTTCCGTCTATGGCAGCGTCGAGACTGCGAAAAAGCGGGTCGCACTGCGTGCCCGTACGCCGATGGACTGGGTAGACAAGCTGCGCGCGAGCTACTCGCCGGTGCTCAAGACCTTTGCGCTCCTCGATAGCGCCGGACAGAAAACACTGCGCGGCGAATTGTTAGAGCTGGTGCAGCGCTTCAACCGCGCCAGGGACTCGACCATGCTGGTCGACGCCGAGTACCTGGAAATCATCGTGCGGCGGCGCTGAAGCAAACCGCGGAGCCGGGCGCACGCACGCCAGAATTGGCGCGGCCGCGCGATTTAGCCGGACGCCTGCGGGCAAATTGGGGTACCGTAATCCACGTTCCCCACTCCGGTTGCGCAATGCTGCGTTTGAATTTCCGAACCGTCAAAGGTGATTCGCCGACGCTCATGCTTGCGGCCTGTATCCGCTTCTGCGCCGACGGTACGCTGCGCGCCTCCGACAATTACGTGGTCGCCCGTTGCGTCGAGGGGTGCTGGCAGGTCGGTGGACGGCTGCACCGCGAACTCGATTGCGAGGGGCCGGTGCGCGTGCGAGTGACCACGGGCCTCAACGAACCGCCGGTGCACTTCGGTCCGTTCGCGCACGTGCGCACTGCGCGCGGCATGCTCTATGGCGACGACGCCTGTCTCAACATCCTCATGCCGGGCCGCACCCCGACTGGTACCTCGGGGCACGAGCTGACGCTGCTATCCGTTGGAGGGCCGAATGGCAAAGCCTAACTACGATCGCGTCAAGCGACAGAAAGAAATGATGCGCAAGCAGAAGAAGCAGGAAAAACTGCTGAAAAAGCAGGCGCGCGCCACGGAAGGTGAGCCCGGAGAAACACCCGCAGTGGAAGGCGGCGAGCCGCTCGCCACGGCGGTCGAAGTTCCAAAGCCTGCGCTCGAACCATGAAGTTTGCCGTTGCGAGCTCGGCAAATGCGCGCGGCCAGATGCGCGAGCGCCAGCGGCGCGATCGCGCCGCCACGCCGACGATGAAAATGCGTTATCCGCAATTCGGATCGTTGCGCCTGGTATTCGATTTCACCGGCGCCGGGCCATTCACGCCCGCGCCGCAGGTCAACGTGATGCATCCGCCGGCGCGCGCGTACTTCGTATTCCCATGCCCGCACGCCGACTGCGACGGCGAGTTCGATCTCACCTCACCGATCGACACGCTGGCCCGCGATAGCGCCAGCCACGGCAACGGTCACCTGGGTTGCCCGGGCCATCGCAGCGTCGATCGCAAGGGCCGTGCTCCCTGCGGCCTCAGCCTGGATTTCAAGATCGAAGTCCTGCCGGAATAGCGCGGCGTCATTCGCCGATGTCTTCGTTCCAGACCTCGGGGTTCGCGGCGATGAACTCGCCTAACATCTTTTCGCAGGTCTGCGACTGCATGTCGACGACCTGAACGCCGCGCTCGCGCAGCCAGTCGATGCCGCCCTGGAACGTGCGCGACTCGCCGACCACCACGATGCCGATCCGGAACTGCACCACGAGCCCGCTGCAGTACCAGCAGGGCGCGAGCGTCGTCACCATGATCGTGTCCTGGTACTTGCGTTGACGACCCGCCTTGCGGAACGCGTCGGTCTCGCCGTGGACCGAAGGGTCGCCTTCCTGGACGCGGCGGTTGTGGCCGCAGCCTAACAACTTGCCGCTGTTGTGAAACAGCGCGGCGCCGATCGGGATACCGCCTTCGTCGCGGCCGCGCTGCGCTTCGGCGATAGCGACGTCAAGCATGGCCTGGTAGTTGTCGTTCATCAGGCGTCGTCCGTGGGATCGAGCATCTGCTCCAGCCGCTCGGGGTGCCTGGTGAGATCCGCGTCGGCGCGCCGGCGGCGAATCCTGGCAATCAGGGTGATGGTGACGGCCGCCGCTGCCAGGGCACCGGCAACGATCAAACTCAATGTCTTGAGCATGTGCACTCCTAAAACGCGCTCTTCACCGTACCGCCATCGACGCGCAATGCGGCGCCCGTGGTGGACGACGCCAATGGACTTGCGATGTAGGCCACCAGCGACGCGACTTCCTGGGTCGTGCTGAAGCGCTTGATGAGCGAGGTCGGACGCACGCTCTGGAAGAATTCCTTTTCGAAATCGGCGCCGGACTTGCCTTGTTCCTTCGCGAGCGCATCGACGAAATCGCCGACGCCGCGCGACTTCGTCGGGCCCGGCAGGATGCTGTTCACCGTGATGCCGGTGCCGGCAACCGCTTCGGCCAGGCCGCGCGCGACCGCGATCTGCGCGGCCTTGGTCATGCCGTAGTGAATCATCTCGGCGGGAATCTGGATGGCGCTCTCGCTCGAGATGAACAGGATGCGGCCCCAGTTCGCGCGCCGCATCGCGGGCAGCACCAGGCGCGCCAGGCGCGCGCCGCTCAGCACATTTACGTCGAAGAACCGCATCCAGTCCGCGTCCGGAATCTCCTCGAAGGGCTTGGGCTCGAAGATGCCGAGATTGTTGATCAGAATCTCGATACCCGGATGCGTGGCGGCCAGCATGTCGGCCACGTCGGCCTTCGACAGGTCGCCCGCGAATCCGATCGCATCTTTGTTAGTGGCCTTGCGGATCGATGCGAGCGCGGTATCGACGCCGGCCTGGGTGCGGCCGTTCACGATGACGCGTGCGCCTTCGGCGGCCAGCGTTTCGGCGATCGAATAGCCGATGCCGGCGGTACTGCCGGAGACCAGTGCCAGTTTGTTCGAGAGCTTCAGATCCATCGAGGTGTCCTATGGTTGTCAAGGCACGCTTCCGTGCCCTGGGATGCGAGGTGACATTGAGAGCAGCCCCAAGGCGCAGGATGATACCGCCATGAAAGTCCCGCCATTCAAGCTCGATCACTGGCTCGCGGCGCACGAATTCGCGACGCCGCCGATCCGCTACAACCTGGCTTCGAGCACGGGGCCGCTGTGGAGCCTGAGTGAAATCCTGCAGCTTGGCGGCGCAAGCGCACGGTCGCTCGACGACCTGGTGTTGTCTTACGCACCACCGCAGGGCAGCAAACTACTGCGCGAGCGCATCGCGGCGCTGCAAGGCGTCGATCCGGATCAGGTGCTGGTGATGACCGGAGCTTCGGAGGCGCTGGTCGCGCTGACCTGCCTGTTCGCGGAAGCCGGTGCATCCATCGTAGTGCCGAAGCCGGCGTATCCAGCGGTGCCGGTGCTGGCGCGCGCGTGGGGCATGCGCGTGCGCGAGTACGAACTCGACCGCGAGGATGGCTTCGCGCAGAGCGCGGCCAATGTGCTCGCCGCGGTGGATTCGAGCACGCGCGCCGTGTTCGTCAACACGCCGCACAATCCGACGGGCTCGACGATGCCAGCCGCGCAGCAGCGTGCATTGGCGGAGGAATTGAGCGCCGGCGGCATTCCGCTGATCGTGGATGAGGTCTATCGACCAGTGGATTCGGGGGCGCAGTTCTCGGGTGAGCCGATCGCGAGCGCCAGTACTTTGCCGAACACCATCGTGCTCGGCGATTTCGCCAAGGCGTTGTCGCTGCCCGGACTGCGAGTCGGCTGGCTGATCGATCGCGACGCGCGTCGCCGCGAGGCATTGTTGGACCTGCGCAGCTACTTCTCGATCTCCTGTTCGCCACTGACCGAAGCCATCGGTGCGCACGCGCTGGCCAACGCGCCCGAGATTCTCGATCGGTTGCGAGGCGTGGCGAGCGGCAATCTCGCGTTGTTGACGCAATTCATGGATCAGCACCGTGACAAACTCGCGTGGGCGCCGCCCGCCGGTGGCACCACGTGCTTCCCCTGGCTGCGCGATGGACGCGATTCGCGCCCGCTGTGCGAGGCGCTGGCGAAGGCGGGAGTGCTGACGGCGCCTGGCGACTGCTTCGACATGCCGGCGCACCTGCGCGTGGGATTCGGCGCCATGAAGAGCGGCTATACCCAGGCGCTCGAGATCTTTGCGCGCGTGCTCAAGAGTCACTGAACTCAGAGGCTGGCTGGGCGGGACCGACCAGGCGGCGCCAAACCGCCGATTCAGGGGCCCGGCTGACGAATCGCAGCCACATTAAGACCACAAATGCAAGTTTCAGGGACGAGAGGGCGCGAATCCTGTACCTTTGCGCCCGGCTTGTGATTCCTCGTCTTGTCCGTCCCTGGGCTTATACGTCTTTATCTGACGTTCGTTTGGCCAGAGTCAGTCACCTCAAGTTTCCGCAAACCACGTCGGCAGGGTTACGCCTGCTATC
>DATHJZ010000157.1:0-4468 GCA_035286365.1 Steroidobacteraceae bacterium
CGCCGCCGCCTGGCAACTGATGCGATGGGCAGGCGAGCTGCACCGGCTCGCCGTCCGCATCGAGATTGACCGCGGTCAACGCGCCGCCCCAGACGCAGCCCGTGTCCAGCGCCAACAGGTCCTTGCGCCGCATCAGCCCGATCGTTGACCAGTGCCCGCAGATGACGCGCACGTCGCGACTGGCGCGCTCCGGCACATCGAACCACGGGTAGAAATCGACGGGCTGGTCGCCCGGCGCGCCTTTCATCTTGAGATCGACGGTGCCGTCTTGCCGGCAATAGCGCATGCGCGTGAACACGTTGATGACGAACCGCAGCCGCTCCATGCCGCGCAACTGTTCGTTCCACTTTTCGGGCTTGTTGCCGTACATGCCGTCGAACAGCGTGCGCGGATCGTCGCGCAATACCGCCTCGACCTCGCGCGCATATTTGGCGGCCTGCCGCGGCAGCCATTCCGGCACCAGGCCTGCGTGCACCAGGAAATCGCCGCGCGGTTCGTCGAACACCGCGAGCGGCCGGCCTAACAACCATTCGAGCAGCTGGTCGCGGTCGGGCGCATTGAGGATCCCGGCGAGCGTGTCGCCGTCCTTCTGCTTGCGCTTCGAGCCATAGGCGAGTGCCAGCAGATGCAGATCGTGATTGCCGAGCACCACCGTGGCATTGGCGCCGAGCGCGCGCACGAACCGCAGCGTTTCGAGAGATTGCGGCCCGCGATTGACCAGGTCGCCGACGAACCACAGCTGGTCGCGATCGGCGGAGTAGTCGCAGCGCTCGAGCAGCGCCCTCAATTCGTCGCAGCAGCCCTGGATGTCGCCGATGGCGTAGCGGGCCATGCGTTCTTCAGGAACTCAGTGCAACAGGCCCGGCATGGCCAGTCGGAACGGGGTGATGGGCGCATCGAACTGTTCGCCGTCGTCGGCGACCATCTGGTAGCTGCCCTGCATGGCGCCGACGGGTGTCTCCAACACCGCACCGCTGGAATAACGAAACCCCTGGCCGGGTTTGAGGTAGGGCTGTTCGCCGACCACGCCTTCGCCGCGCACTTCCTGCACCTTGCCGTTGGAGTCCGTGATGATCCAGTGACGCGTCAGGAGCCGCGCGGGGATGCTGCCCTCGTTGCGGATCGTGATCGTGTAGGAAAAGACGTAGCGCCGCTCTTTCGGATCGGATTGATCTTCGAGATAGGAGGTGTCGACGTCGACGCGGATCTTGTGCTGGCTCGGCTCCATGCGGGCCTAATAATACCGACTATGGTTCGCGCACGTGGGCCGCGATCGCGGCGAACTCGGCCGGTGTAAGAGTTTCCGGACGCATGGATGGGTCCACGCCTGCGGCGACGATGGCTTCGACTCCGACGATGGCTTTCAGCGCATTGCGCAGCGTCTTGCGTCGCTGCGAGAACGCGGCCGAAACGGTGCGCGCGAATGCCGGCGGCACGTCGAATGCCGGCTCGCGCCGCACGCGCAGGCGCGCCACCGCCGACCACACGCGCGGCGCCGGCGTAAACGCGCCCGGGCCCACGTCGAACAGATGCTTCGCTTCGAACCAGGGCGCGAGCATCACGGTCAGGCGGCCGTAATCGCCGCTGCCAGGCGCCGCAGCAATGCGCTCGATGACTTCCTTCTGCAGCATGATGTGCAGGTCGTCGATGTACTCATGCGCGGCGGCCACGTGAAACAACAGCGGCGTCGAAATGTTGTAGGGCAGGTTGCCGATCACGCGCAGCCGCTGTCCGCGGGTCCGCGCCAGCGCCGCAAGGTCGAACTTGAGCGCGTCGGCTTCGTGCAGCTCGAAACCCTGTGGCGCGCCCCAGCGCGCGCGCAGCTGCTGCGCCAGGTCGCGGTCGATCTCGATGGCATCGAGCGTGCGCGATTTGCCGAGCAGCAGCTCCGTCAACGCGCCGCGGCCGGGCCCGATTTCCAGCAGCGCATCGTCGGGAGAGACCGCAACCTCGCGCACGATGCGCTCGAGCACGCTGCGGTCATGCAGGAAATGCTGGCCGAAACGCTTGCGGGCGAAAATCAATGCGCGCTTCTTGCCACGAACTCGAGCGCGAGTTGTGTCGCGGCGACCAGGCTGCCGGCGTCGGCGCGGCCCGTGCCGGCCAGATCGAGCGCCGTGCCGTGATCCACCGACGTGCGCACGATGGGCAGGCCGAGCGTCACGTTCACCGCATGACCGAAGCCTTTGTGCTTGAGCACCGGCAGGCCCTGGTCGTGGTACATGGCGAGCACCACGTCGTAGTTAGACAACGCGCGCGGCACGAATACCGTATCGGCGGGGATGGGCCCGTCGACCAGCATGCTGGCGGCGCGCGCGCGCTCGATGGCGGGTGCGATCACATCGCGGTCTTCGGTGCCGAGGTGGCCACTCTCGCCCGCGTGCGGGTTCAGTCCGCACACCGCGATCCGCGGCCGCGCCATGCCCCAGAGCCGGCCCAGGTCGTCATGCAGGATCTTGAGCGTGCTGTCGAGCAGCGCGGGTGTGATCGCATCGCTGACCGCGCGCAGCGGCAGGTGCGTGGTGGCGAGCGCCACGCGCAACGAATCGGCCGCCAGCAGCATGACCGGGTGCGCGGCGCGCGTGCGCGCAGCGAGATATTCGGTGTGACCGGTGAAAGGCACACCGGCGTCGTTGATCACGCTCTTCTGCACGGGCGCCGTCACGATGGCGTCGAACTCGCGCTCGGTGGCGCCGTCGGTGGCGCGGTCGAGCATGGCCATCACGTGGGGTGCGTTCGCGCGATCGAGCCGCCCCGGCACACAGGCAACGGCCAGCGGAATATCGATGACCGAGAGCCGGCCCGGCCGGTGCGCCTGCGCCGCGCCTGGTTGATAGTCATCGAGCGCGATGTCGAGACCGAGCAGGCGCGCGCGCTCCGTCAGCAGCGCGCGGCTGCCGACGATCGCAAGAGAGCAGGGGAATTCGAGACGGGCGAGAGCGAGGCACAGATCCGGACCGATGCCGGCAGGTTCTCCCGCGGTGACCGCGATGGTCCTGGCCTTGCCCGCTCCCTTGAGTTTCAGAGCTTGTACTCGACGTACGCCTCATCGCGCAGGCGTCGCAGCCACAGCTCGGTCTCTTCGTCGGCTTTCGATTCGCGCAGCGCGGTGAACGCGCGCTGGCGGCGCACGTCGTCCGTGGTGTCGAACTGGCGGCGGCCCAGCAACTGGATGATGTGCCAACCGAACTGCGTGCGGAACGGCTGACTGATCTCGTCGGGTTGCAGCTGCGCGAGCGTCTTTTCGAACTCGGGCACGTAAGTGCCGGGACCGGCCCAGCCGAGATCACCGCCTTCGGCCGCTGAACCCGGATCTTCGGAAACGACGGAGGCCACGGCCGAGAAGTTCTCGCCCTTGTTGAGGATGCGATCCCGGATCGAGACCAGCTTCTGCTGCACGGTGGCGTCGTCCTGCAGCTCGTTGGGCTTGATGAGGATGTGCCGCGCGTGCACCTGGTTGACGATCACCTGCGTGTTGCCGCGCATCTCGTTGAGCTTGGCGATGTGGAAACCCGACGGCGTGCGGATCGGCTTCGTCACGTCGCCGGCCTTCATTGTCGCGATCGCTTCGCCCAGGAAGGTGGGCAGTTCCGGTCCCTTGCGCCAGCCGAGCGAGCCGCCCTCGAGCGCGGTCTGCGCGTTCGAATAGGCCACCGCGAGACGCGCGAAGTCTTCGCCGCTCGTGGCTTTCTGATAAACCTCTTCGGCCTTCTTCTGGGCTTCCTCGAGTTCGGCGGGCGTCGCGGCCTGGGGCACGGCCACGAGAATGTGCGACACGTTGTACTCGTTCGATTCGGACGGCATCTTTTTCTGCCGTTCGAGGAATTGATCGATCTCGCGCGGGCTCACGTTGATGCGCGCGATCACGTCGCGCTGCCGCAGGATCTGCAAGGCGATTTCCTTGCGGATGCCTTCACGATAGCCGGCGTAGTCGATGCCCTGGCCGGCGAGCGCGGCCGGCAGATCGGCCAGCTTCAGCTTGTTGCTCTCGGCGACATCGGCGAGCGCGTTGTTGAGCTGTTCATCGGACACCTTGATGCCGGCGCGGTCCGCGCGCTGCATCTGCAGCTCCTGCAGCACCAGGCGATCGAGCACCTGCTGGCGCAGCACGTTGGTGGGCGGCAGGTCGAGCTTCTGCTGCTGCAATCGTTCGGAGATGACGAGCATTTGCTCGTCGAGCTCGCTCGACAACACCACGCCTTCGTTGACCGTGGCCGCGACGCGATCGAGCAGCACGCCGGAGCTGGAAGCTTCGCGGGTCTGTGCCAACGCCGCGGAGGCCAGCAGCGAGACGACGAAGATGCCGCAGGCGCGCGAAAATGCTTTTGAAATCATGTAGTTGTTTTTCACCGGGCCGAAGTTTCCGGCGAGTATCCTCGAATTGTGCGTTCCAGGAAAGCGTCGACCGGAATTCCGACACTGGCTAGTCCGTTCAGTTCCAGCTGGATGTAGAAGCCGGTGTCCTGCT
>DATHJZ010000158.1:0-2840 GCA_035286365.1 Steroidobacteraceae bacterium
TTCTACGATCCGCTGCTCGCCAAGGTGATCGCGCACGCGGACACCCGCGCAGCGGCCATCGCGAGACTCGCGCAGTCGCTCGGGCAGGCGCACATCGACGGTATCGAAACCAACCTGCCCTACCTGGTTTCCATCCTCGAACACCCGGTCTTCGTCGCGGGCGAACAGACCACCGGGCTGCTCGCGTCCCACACCCTGCAACTACCCACTCTCGAGGTGCTTGCACCGGGAACTCTGACTACCGTGCAGGACTGGCCGGGACGTCGCGGGCTGTGGGACGTGGGCGTGCCGCCTTCCGGCCCGATGGATTCGCTGGCGCTGCGGCTGGCCAACCGCATGGTTGGTAACGAGGAGGGAACGGCGGCGCTGGAGATGACCGTCACCGGCGCCACCGTGCGCTTCGCCTGCGATTCGGTCATCGCGCTCGCCGGCGCCGCGATGGAAGCGACGCTTGACGATGCTGCGGTGGCTTTCTGGGATCCCCGCGCGGTGCGCGCCGGCAGCGTGCTGCGCCTCAGGCGCATCGTGGGCGCGGGTCAACGCAGCTATCTCGCCGTGCGTGGCGGCTTCGACGTGCCCGACTACCTCGGCAGCAAGTCGACCTTCACGCTGGGCAGATTCGGCGGCCATGGCGGGCGGGCGCTGCGCACCGGCGATGTACTGCGTCTGAACGTGGCGGGCTGCGAGCTCGCCGGCTGCATGGGCATCGCGCCGGCCGATCGCCCGGTTCATGCATCGGCGTGGGAACTCGGCGTCAATGACGGGCCGCATGGTGCGCCCGATTTCTTCACGTCCGCGGACATCGAGTCGTTCTTCGCCGCCGAATGGGAAGTGCACTACAACTCTAGCCGTACCGGCGTGCGATTGTTAGGCCCCAAACCCGCATGGGCGCGCGCCGACGGCGGCGAGGCGGGCTTGCACCCCTCCAACATTCACGACAACGCCTACGCCATCGGCAGTATCGACTTTACCGGCGACATGCCGGTCATCCTCGGGCCGGACGGCCCCAGCCTCGGCGGTTTCGTCTGCCCCGTCACGTTGATCGATGCGGAACTATGGAAGTTGGGCCAGCTGCGCCCCGGCGACCGCGTACGATTCCGGCGCGTGTCCGCGCCAGCGGCGCGCCCGGACAACCCGTCGGTCCTGCTCGATCTGCCGCAGTCCATGAAGCACGCCGCCGTCCGCGTACGGCGCGCCGGGGAAAGCAATGTGCTGGTCGAGTTCGGCGCGGCCGTGCTCGACCTCGCGTTGCGATTCCAGGTGCAGGCGTTGCTGGAGTCATTGCAGCGGCAGCCACTCGCGGGCGTGCTGGATCTCACACCCGGCATCCGTTCGCTGCAGATCCATTTCGAGCCGGCGCGCGTCTCGCAGGCGAAAGTGCTCGCGTGGTTGTGGGCCGCGATCGATCAATTGCCGGGTGTCGCGGACATGCGCTTGCCCAGCCGCATCGTTCATCTGCCGCTGTCCTGGGACGATCCGGCGACGCAGCTCGCGACCCGGCGATACGAGCAATCGGTGCGCGCCGATGCGCCCTGGTGTCCCGACAACATCGAGTTCATCCGGCGCATCAACGGACTCGCGAGCCGCGAGGAAGTGCGCGATATCGTGTTCCGCGCCAGCTACCTCGTCATGGGGCTCGGCGATGTCTACCTCGGCGCGCCGGTCGCGACACCGCTCGACCCGCGCGATCGCCTGGTCACCACCAAGTACAACCCCGCCCGCACCTGGACGCCGGAGAATGCGGTCGGCATCGGCGGCGCCTATCTATGCGTGTATGGCATGGAAGGCCCGGGTGGCTACCAGTTCGTCGGCCGCACGGTGCAGATGTGGAACCGTTTCCGCGCCGACGGCGATTTCCACGGCCGCCAGTGGCTGCTGCGATTCTTCGACCAGATCCGCTTCTACCCGGTGAGCGCGGACGAGCTCCTGCGCTTGCGGGCCGGCTTCCCTTACGGCCGGCATCCGCTGCGCATTGAGGAATCGACGCTGAGTCTGGCCGACTACCTGTCCTTCCTGGAGCGCGAACGCGACTCGATCGCCGGGTTCAGGGCGCGCCAACAGGCTGCGTTTGCCGCAGAACGAGAGCGCTGGCGCGCGGCGGGGCTCAACGAGTCACAGCCTGCCGAAGCACCACCACGGGCGCAGCCGCCGGCGATCCCGGAAGGTTGCATCGCCGTAACCGCGGCGGTCTCCGGCAGCGTGTGGCAATTGAAAGTCGCGGCCGGCAGGACGGTCGCCCGTGGGGAGGTGCTGTTGATCATGGAGGCCATGAAGATGGAAATCAGCGTGACCGCCGATCAACCCGGCACCGTGGTCGCAGTGCGCGCGCCCGAAGGCTCGACCGCGAACGCGGGCGACACTTTGTTGGTTATTCGGCCGGTGCAGTCATGATCAATCTCTCTCTCGACTCCCTGCTGGCCGCGTATCGCTGCGGCGCGCTGACTCCCCTGCAGCTGGTGGAATTCATCATCGAGCAGCGGCGCAGGTACACCGCGCACAACATCTGGATTGCCCAGGTCGACGACGACTCGCTGCGTGCCCGCGCGCGGGAACTCGCCGCGCGCCCGCCGGAATCGCTGCCGTTGTTTGGCGTCCCGTTCGCGATCAAAGACAACATCGATTTCGCCGGGCTGCCGACGACGGCGGGCTGCCCCGCCTTCAGCTATCAACCCGCGGCCTCCGCGCCCGTGGTGCAGGCGCTGCTCGACGCCGGCGCGATTGCATTGGGCAAGACCAATCTCGATCAGTTCGCCACGGGCCTGGTCGGCACGCGTTCGCCGTATGGCGCCTGCCACAACAGCTTCGATTCCGAGTACTTGAGCGGCGGTTCCTCGAGCGGA
>DATHJZ010000159.1:0-2095 GCA_035286365.1 Steroidobacteraceae bacterium
GCCGGCGAGCGCGCTCGCGAGAATGTACGCTCGAGTCATCGTCGAAGCTCCGGGCGGAGGGTAGTTAGCGCAGCCCCTGCAGGTACGACGCCAGGTTGCGGATGTCTTCCGGCGTCAGCCGCGCGGCGATGGTCGTCATCATCACGCTGTTGCGTGTCTGACTGACCTTCGCCGGGTCGGTGGCGTCACGGTACCGGTTCTGTGTCAGGTAATCCTGAAGCTGTTTCACGGTGTAGACCGAATGCTGCGCGCGAAGTGCCGGATAACCCGAACCCGCATTGCCCAGTCCCGCCGGACCATGGCAAGACGTGCACGCGGGGATGCTGCGGGCCGCATCTCCGGATCTGTACAGCGCTTCGCCCGCCTTCCAGTACGACGGATCGGCTTCGAGGCCGCTCGGAGTCTGTGCCGAGTAGAACGCAGCAAGGTCGGCCACGTCCTGGTCAGTGAGCGGATCGACGATCGGCTGCATGATCGGGTTGTTGCGCTTCTTTGCCTTGAACATCGCGAGCTGCTCGCGGATGTACACGGCGTTTTGCCCGGCCAGCACCGGCCACTCCGGATTCGTGCTGTTGCCGTTGAGGCCATGGCACGCCGTGCAGACCGCGGCCTTTGTGGACCCGGCCTCGGCCGAACCCTTTGGCGCCTCTTCGGCAGCGGCAACGCTGGCGAACCCCAACGCTGCGCAAATCAATGCGGTGACTACGCTCAAGGAAAATCTGCTCTCAATCATGGTCTTGCGGGCTCCCTGAAAGGCCGCGAATTGTACACTAGCGTTTGTCGCCTGAAGCGTAGCGTAGCCCCATGAGCCAGTTCCCGAACGTTCGCTTCCTGCTGTCGGCGGCGAGTGAAGAGCAGTTTCCGCATGATAGCGGCGCCGAAGTCGCATTCGCGGGGCGATCCAATTCCGGCAAATCGAGCGCGATCAACGCGATCATGGTCCGCAACGGATTGGCGCGGGCGAGCAAGACTCCGGGCCGCACGCGATTGCTGAATTTTTTCGAGGTCGAAGAAGGTCGGCGCATTCTCGATCTGCCTGGCTACGGTTATGCCGAAGCCAGTCCGGTCGAAAAGGCACAGTGGATCGGGCTCATCGAACGACTGCCGGCGCGGGGCTGCATCCGCGGCCTCTTTCTCATCGTCGATATTCGCCGCGGCTTGAAGGAGGGGGATGAGCAATTGCTGGATTGGGCTCATGCCTCGGACTGGGCCGTCCACGTGCTGCTCACGAAGGCAGACAAGCTCAACCAGCGCGAACGTGCAGCAACCCTCAAGGACACCGAGGACAGGATTGCGGACGGAATGACCGCGCAGGTTTTTTCAGCGACGGACAAGATTGGCGTACCGGCGGCGCAGAAGCGCCTCGAGCAAATGCTTCGCCAGCCGGCCGACGGGGCCCCATAAAAAGAAAGCCCCGGTGGTAAACCACCGGGGCCAGACTAACCCGGCACAGGTCTCGTGAACCGGGCTACACGCTCAGGGAGGGAAGCGTGGAGCGGTTTTACCCGCTCAGGTAATGAGACACGCGACCCTCCGGAAAGGTTCCAAACTTTTTAAAAAAGTAGTACCGGAAAATCATGTGGTTACGATGCCACCTGTGGTACGAACGCTACAGAAAGGTATAGGTGGCGCTAAGGGAAAGAGTGTTGACGTCGGTCTCGAAATCTCCGCCGATCGTGAATTTCTCGTATTCAGCGCGTACGCCCAAGCTTCCGAAATGGACTCCGACGCCCACGCCGTAGGTGAATTCGTTGCCCTCATCGGACGCGTCGAGACCACCCAGGCTGGCATCGACATTCCAGCGCGCAAGGCCGGCGCGCGCGTAGAAGTCGACCACCTGGAATTCCTTGAGTAACAGCACCGACGCCGTAATCGCATTCGAGTCGATCGAGGCACCGCCTTCGGACTCACTGCCAAGATCGATGTAGTTCGCCTCGACTGCCAGCCAGTCGAGCGGGCGGAACCCGGCGATGACCTTGAAACTGTTGTCGTCGAATTTGAAATCGTCGACGTCGTCGGGATCGAACTTGGTTTGGGTTACACCGGCGCCGAGGTAAAAGCCGTTGTCTGCGGCCGACACCTGCGGGGCAAGAGT
>DATHJZ010000160.1:0-52020 GCA_035286365.1 Steroidobacteraceae bacterium
GCCGTGGTCATCGTGCGCGTGGTCATGCGCGACATGGCCTGCTTCCGCGTGCGGCTGATGCTTCTCATCATGGTCGTGGCCGGGATGCGCCGCCGCCGTTTCGAAGCGCGGCTTGCCGTGGAAGGTCATGAACAACAGCCGGAACGAATAGAACGCGGTGACGAAGACACCGATCATCACGCACCAGTATGCGTACGCGGCGATCCCGTTATCGGGATGCAGCAGATGCTGCTCCTTCACCGCGTCGATGATCAGGTCCTTGGAATAGAAGCCCGAGAAGAACGGCGTGCCGATCAGCGCGAGCGATCCGATCCAGCAGGTGATCGCGGTGATGGGCATGTACTGCGCAAGCCCGCCCATCTTGCGCATGTCCTGCTCATGGTGCATGCCCATGATCACCGAGCCCGCGGCCAGGAACAGCAGTGCTTTGAAGAACGCATGCGTCATGAGGTGGAAGATCGCGACGTTGTACACGGACGCGCCGAGCGCGACGGTCATGTAGCCGAGCTGCGAAAGCGTCGAATATGCGACGACCCGCTTGATGTCGTTGTTGATGATGCCGAGGAAGCCCATGAACAGCGCGGTGGTCGCGCCGATGAACAACACGAAGTTGAGCGCGTATTCGGAGAACTCGAACAGCGGCGACATGCGCGCCACCATGAAGATGCCGGCGGTCACCATCGTGGCCGCGTGGATCAGCGCGGAGATGGGCGTCGGACCTTCCATCGAATCCGGCAGCCATACGTGCAGCGGCACCTGCGCGGACTTTCCCATCGCGCCAATAAACAAGCAGATGCAGATGAACGTCATCGCGTTCACGCCGTTGGTGCCGGCGAGCGAGAAGGTCTGTTCGGCGATCTGCGGAGCGGCCTTGAATGCGTCCACGTAGTTCAAGGAGGCGCCGCCGAACTGCGCGGTGTAGTAGACGACTCCGGCGATGCCAAGCACGAAACCGAAGTCACCGACGCGATTGACGAGGAACGCCTTCATGTTCGCGAAGATCGCGGTCGGCCGCTTGTACCAGAAGCCGATCAGCAGATAGGACACCACGCCCACCGCTTCCCAGCCGAAGAACAGCTGCATGAAGTTGTTGGCCATCACGAGCATCAGCATCGAGAACGTGAACAAGGAGATGTAGCTGAAGAAGCGGTTGTAACCGTCGTCCTCGGCCATGTAACCGATGGTGTAGACGTGCACGCACAGCGACACGAACGTGACGACGACCATCATCAGCGCGGTCAATTGGTCGACCAGGAAGCCGACCTGCATTCCGACGCCGTCGCTGACCAGCCAGGTATAGACGGTACCGTTATAGGGCTCCGCGCCGTGCAGGAAGATCGAGCCCGCGACGTGCAGCGACAAACCGCAGGCAATGGCGACGCCCGCAATCGTGACCGTGTGCGCGACCCAGCGCGGGATGACGCTGCAGAAAACGCCGGCGATGATCGCGGCCAGGAGCGGCGCGAGAGGAATGGCGAGCAGCAGATTTGGGTTCAGGGATTCCACGCGCTCAGCCCTTCAAGGTGCTCAGGTCTTCGACGTTGATGCTGCGGCGTTCGCGGAACAGCACCACCAGGATCGCAAGGCCGATCGCCGACTCCGCGGCGGCCACGGTCAGCACGAAGAACACGAAAATCTGCCCGTTGATGTCGCCGTTGAAACGCGAAAACGCGACGAAGTTGAAGTTCACCGCGAGCAGCAGCAATTCGACGCACATCAGCAGCAGGATCAGGTTCTTGCGGTTGATGAACATTCCCGCGACCGAAATCGCGAACAACACACCGGACAGGACCAGCAGCCAGTTGAGTTGGATCACGGGCCATTCCCCTTCGAAGAAGGCTCGGACGCGGGCGCATCCGGCCGCACCGGCGCCACCTTGACGATGCGCACGCGATCTTTGGCGCGCGCGGCGATCTGCCGCGCGATGTTCTGCTGCTTGAGCCCGGTGCGCTTGCGCATGGTCAGCGAGATCGCGGCAACGATGGCGATCAGCAGCAGCACCGCGGCCAGCTCGAACGGATAGACGTATTCGGTGTACAGCAGCTTGCCGAGCTCGGCGGTGTTGTTGTAGGTCGCGGGCTGCGCGACCGCGCCCTGCGTCACTTCGACACCCAGGCTGCGCGTCCACACGACGCTCACGATCTCGAACACCACCGCGCCCGCGACGATGCCACCAAGCAGCGCATAGCGCGTGACGCGCGCCTTCACTTCTTCGACGTTGATGTCGAGCATCATCACGACGAACAGGAACAGCACCATCACCGCGCCGACGTAGACGAGAACGAGCACGATGGCGAGGAACTCCGCTTCGATCAGCAGCCAGATCGCGGCGCTCGTGAAGAAGCACAACACCAGCAGCAAGGCCGCGTGCACGGGATTGCGCACCGTGATCATGCCGAGCGCCGAGATCGTGAGGATCGCGGCGAACGCCCAGAAGAGAATCTCAACCAGCACTTTGTTCCCTGCCCTTCTCTTATCTATACGCCGCGTCGGCGGCCTTGTCGGCGCTGATCAACGCGTCGTAACGCTCGCCCACGGCGAGTAGTTTGTCCTTGGTCATGATGTTCTCGCCGCGATGCTCCATGTGGTACTCGTGGATTCGCGTTTCAACAATAGCGTCTACCGGGCAGGCTTCCTCACAGAAGCCGCAGTAGATGCACTTGAACAGGTCGATGTCGTAGCGCGTCGTGCGACGCGTGCCGTCGTTCGCGACATCCGACTCGATCGTGATGGCGAGCGCGGGGCACACGGCCTCGCACAGCTTGCAGGCGATACAGCGCTCTTCGCCGTTGGGATAACGGCGCAGCGCATGCAGGCCGCGGAAGCGCGCCGATTGCGGGGTCTTCTCTTCCGGGTAGTTGATCGTGAACTTGCGCGTGAAGAACTTTTTCCAGGTGACCACGAGGCCGCCGAGGAGCTCCCACAAAGCAAATGTCTTGATGATGTTGCGCATGTTGTCAGCTCACCTTTGTCAGGCGATTCTCCAGGGTCCGACCTTGAAATACGCCAGCACGCCTTCAACCGCGATCCAGACGATGGTCACCGGAATCAGGATCTTCCAGCCGAGACGCATGATCTGGTCGTAGCGGTAGCGCGGGAACGTGGCCCGGAACCAGAGAAACAGGAACAGGAAGCAGAAGAGTTTGAAGAACAGCCAGTGGAAGCCGTCGCTCACGAACCAGCCGGGAATCCAGCCCACCCGCGGAATGCTGCTGATTGCCACGGGAATGTCGGCCGGTTCGATGTGCCCGTCGAACGGGCTCAACCAGCCACCGACGAAGAAGATCGCGGTCAGCGCCGAGATCAGGATCATGTTGGCGTATTCGGCGAGGAAGAACAGCGCGAACGCGATGCCCGAATACTCGACGTGGAAGCCGGCCACGATTTCGGATTCGCCTTCGGCCACGTCGAACGGCGCGCGGTTGGTCTCGGCGACGCCGGAAATGAAGTACACGACGAACAGCGGGAACAGCCAGGACCAGTTCCACGCGAACCAGCCGCCGGATTGATGCCGCACGATGTCGCCGAGATTCAAACTACCCGCGGCCATGATCACGCCGACCAATGCAAAGCCCATCGCGATCTCGTAGGCGACGATCTGCGCCGCCGAACGCATGGCGCCGAGAAACGCGTACTTCGAATTCGAGGCCCAGCCCGCCATGATGACGCCGTAGACGCCCACGGACGTGAGCGCGAGTACGTACAGGAGCCCGGCATTCACGTCGGCAATGACGAGGTTCGGATCGAGCGGAATCACAGCCCAGATGGCAAAGGCCGGGATCAGCGTGATCATCGGGGCCAGCCGGAACAGCACCTTGTTCGACTTGGCCGGGATCACGACCTCTTTGATCAGCAGCTTGATGACGTCGGCGAAGGGCTGAAAGATGCCGGGCAGGAAACCGAAGATGCTGCCGACGCGATTCGGACCGCGGCGCAACTGCATGTAGCCGATGACCTTGCGCTCGAGCAGCGTGGTGAAGGCGACCGACAGGATCAGCGCCACCGTCACGCCGATGATCCAGAACGTTGACTGCAACACTCCGGGCCAGGCCGGATATCGAATGAGACTGCCCATCCACTCGATCATGCGCCGACGCTCCCGAACACCACGGCCGCGAGCTTGCCTTCCTTCGTACGCTGCAGCGACGGTGCGCGGCGCAGCACCGCATCCACCGAATACATCGGCACGTCGACCACGCGCGCATCGACGTCGCTGACTTTGGCCTCGTGGGACCCCTGGTACGAGGCGGCGGTGACGCCACCGCAGATCGCGCGAACTTCCTCGCGCACTTCTTCGGAAGATTGATAGTCGAAGCCCGCGACGTCGGCGAGATTGCCGAGCACGCGCAGCACTTTCCAGCCCGGCCGCGCTTCACCCAGCGGCGTGGCCGCGCCCGCAAAGCTCTGCCAGAGGCCCTCGAGATTCACGTAGGTACCGGACGTTTCGACGAAGGTCGAAATCGGCAGCAGCACGTGCGCGACCGACTTCAGCGTGTCGTCGGCATACGGCGTGGCGGCCACGACGAAACCGGCACCTGACAACGCCTTGATGGCGTCCGGACCCAGGCCGTCGGCCCAGGGTTCTGCGCCCCCGAACAGTAGATAGGCCTTCTGCGGCTGCGCGAACATCTCGCGCGCATTCTTGCCGGGGCTGGCGGTCGCGATGCCGCCCGGTTCGCGATGCGGAACCGCTCCGGCCAGATAGGCGCCCGCGGCGTTGCCGCCCTCGGCGAGCGTTCCCAGTGTCGCGCCCGTCACCGCGGCGATGCCGGCGGCCACGGTGCGCAGGTCCGCGTAAGCCGGATGACGTAGCGCGAGCGCGCCGAGCCAGATCGCCCGCTTCTGCCCGGACTTGAGTGCGGTGGCGATGGCGCGATGGCCGACGTTCGCCTGTGCGCCGGCGACCAGGGTCGCCAGATGCGCAGGCGCAGCCGCGCCATCGAGGCAGGCCGTGTAGATAGCCGCAAGATCGGCGATCTGCTTGGCGGGAGAGGACTCCAGGTAGGCCGCGACCGGAAACAGGTAGTCGAAGCGGGTCGGATTCAGGAAGGAGACCTTCGCGCCGCGCTTCGCGGCTTTACGCACGCGGTGCGCGAGCACCGGTGCCTCGCGGCGCAGGTTCGAGCCGACGATCAGCAGCGCATCGAGCTGGTCGATGGCGGCAATCGCGAGCCCACCCAGGCCGGGCGCAGCCGGATCCGCCGACTGATCGCGGAAATCCGCCTGGCGCAGGCGATGATCGATATTGGCCGAGCCCAGCGCGCGGCCCAGCTTGCCGAGTAGATAGAGCTCCTCGACGGTCGAGCCGGCGCTCGCGATGGTGGCGAGCTCTGCCCCCGCGACCTTCAGCGCCCGCGCGGCGGTTTCCAGCGCGACTTCCCAGCTGACGCGTTTCCATTCGCCGTTGCCCTCTCCCTGTCGCACCATTGGCGCTTCGAGGCGGTCACCGGAGTAGATGCCTTCGTAACTGTACCGATCGCGGTCCGCGATCCAGGTTTCGTTGATCGCGTCGTTCGGCCGCGGCACCATGCGCATCAATCTGCCGCGCAAGACATGACCGAAGAGGTTGGTACCGACGCCGTCATGCGGGGAGATCAGCGCCGCTTGCGTCATCTCCCACGAGCGCGCGCGATATCGGAAAGGCTTGGAATTGAGCGCGCCCACCGGGCACAGGTCGATGATGTTGCCCGACAATTCGTGTTCGACGGCGCGTTCGACGTAGGTGCCGATCTCCATGTCCTCGCCACGGCCGGTCGTGCCGAGCTCCTGGATGCCGGCGATGTCCTGGCCGAAGCGCACGCAGCGCGTGCAGTGAATGCAGCGCGTCATGTCGGTGGAGACGAGCGGACCGATGTCCTTGTCTTTCACCACGCGCTTGCGTTCGTTGAAGCGCGCCATGTCCCGGCCGAAACCCATCGCGAGATCCTGCAGCTCGCACTCACCACCCTGATCGCAGATCGGGCAGTCGAGCGGGTGATTGATGAGCAGGAATTCCATGGTCGCCTTCTGGGCCCCGATGGCCTTCGGCGACTTGGTGAAGATCTTCATGCCTTCGGTGATGGGCGTGGCGCAGGCCGGCAGCGGCTTCGGCGCCTTCTCGACTTCCACCAGGCACATGCGGCAGTTGGCCGCGATGGGTAGTTTGTCGTGGTAGCAGAAGCGCGGCACGTACGCGTTGGCCGCGTCCGTGACGTGGATGATCATCTGCCCTTTCTTGCCGCGCGCGGCCTTGCCGTCGATTTCGACGTTGACGACGTCGGACGGGGGCGCTGCAGCCGGGGGCGTCGTCACGGGCGGGGGCGTGCTCATGCTGCGCGCCTCGCCGGATCGTCAACGATGCTTCTGCCACCGTTGTCGATCATGTATTCGAACTCATGGCGGAAGTGCTTGAGGAAACTCTGCACCGGCCACGCGGCGGCATCGCCGAGCGCGCAGATCGTGTGCCCTTCGATGCGGCCCGCCACGTCGACCAGCAGCTGCAGATCCTTCTTCTCGCCCTGCCCGGCCATGATCCGGAGGATCACACGGTTCATCCAGCCCGTGCCTTCGCGGCACGGCGTGCACTGGCCGCAGGATTCACTCTTATAGAAGCGCGACAGGCGCTCGAGCACCTTCACCATGCAGGTGGTTTCGTCCATCACGATGACCGCGGCCGATCCCACCGAAGAACCGGCGGCCTTCAACGAATCGAAGTCCATGTTTGCAGCCAGGATCTTCTCGGCAGGCAGCACGTAGACCGAAGAGCCGCCCGGAATGCAGGCCTTAAGCTTGCGCCCGCCCTTCATGCCACCGGCGATCTCGAGCAGGTCGACGAACGGAATACCCATCGGCACTTCATAGTTGCCGGGTTTTTCGACGTGGCCGGAAACCGAGAAGATAGCCGTACCGCCGGCGTTCGGAACGCCGAGCTTGGCGAACCACTCCGGACCCTTGCGCAGGATCGTCGGCACCGCGGCGTAGCTCTGCGTGTTGTTGATGGTGGTCGGCGCGCCGTACAAACCGTAGGCGGCGGGGAACGGCGGCTTGAAGCGCGGCTTGCCCTGCTTGCCTTCGAGCGAATCGAGCAGCGCCGTTTCTTCACCGCAGATGTAGGCGCCGGCGCCCACGGCCGTGAACAGATCGAAATCGACGCCGCTGCCCTGGATGTTCTTGCCCAACAACCCGGCCTCATAGGCTTCCTTCAGCGCCGCTTCGAACCGCGGCACGGGCTCGCCGAGAAATTCACCGCGGATGTAGTTGTAGCCCACCGTGGCGTTCATGCAGTAGCCGCCGATGGCCATGCCCTCGATCAGCGAGTGCGGATTGAAGCGCAGGATGTCGCGATCGTGGCAGGTGCCGGGCTCGGACTCGTCCGAATTGCACACCGCGTATTTCTGCATCGAGGCATCGCGCGGCATGAAGCTCCATTTCGTGCCGGTGGGGAAGCCGGCGCCGCCGCGGCCGCGCAGGCCGGAAGCCTTGACCTGCTCCACCACGCTGATGCGCGTCGGCTTCTCGGCGAGGATCTTCTTCCACGCGTCATAGCCGCCGATCTTGAGGTAGTTCTCCAGCTTCCAGGACTCCTTGAACTTCAACGGCTCGAACACCGTGAGGTTCATCTTGTCGGCCCATTTTTCGACAGCGCCCATCTAGCTAGTCCTACTTCAGCTCGTCGAGCACCTTGTCCACCTTTTCGGGTGTCAGGTACTCGTGGAATTCGTGGTCGACCATCATCATCGGCGCGCCGGTGCAGGCCGCGAGACACTCTTCTTCCCGCTTGAGGAAGATGCGGCCGTCCTTGGTGCTTTCGCCGAGCTTGATGCCGAGTTTCCTTTCGCAGTGCGCGACCAGGTCTTCGGCACCGTTCAGCATGCAGCTGATGTTCGTGCAGATGCTGACGTGATGCCGGCCGCACGGATGCGTCTCGAACATCGAGTAGAAGCTCGCGACTTCATAGACCTGGATGGCCGGCAGGCGCAGATACTCGGCCACTCCGTCCATCAATTCCGGCGTGAGGAAGCCGTTGTTCTGTTCCTGGGTGAAACGCAGCGCCGACAACACCGCCGAACGCTGGCGTCCGGTCGGGAAGCGTCCAATCCATTCGTCGATTTCGTGACGTGTGTGTTCATTGAGCACGCGCGCCTTCTCGCCGAACACCGGCTCGAAGCTGCCACCATCCGCAGTCTTCACGACGTGCGTCATCGATCCACCTCTCCGAAAACGATGTCCTGTGTACCGATTACCGCGACCACGTCGGCGAGCATGTGACCCTTGCTCATTTCCTCGAGCGCCGACAGGTGCGCGAAGCCCGGCGCACGGCACTTCAAGCGATAGGGTTTGTTGGCCCCGTCCGAGATGAGGTAGATGCCGAACTCGCCCTTGGGCGCTTCGACCGCGGCGTAGGTTTCGCCGGCGGGCACCGAATACCCTTCCGTGAACAGCTTGAAGTGATGGATCAGCGATTCCATGTCGCCCTTCATCTCCTCGCGGCGCGGCGGACGGACTTTACGATCGTCGATCATCACGGGCCCCGGATTCTTGCGCAGCCAGTCGACGCATTGCCTGATGAGGCGCGTGCTCTGCCGCAGTTCTTCGATGCGCACGAGATAGCGGTCGTAGCAGTCGCCGTTCACGCCCACCGGGATGTCGAAATCGAGATCCTCGTAGATCTCGTATGGCTGGTGCTTGCGCAGATCCCACACGATGCCCGAACCGCGCAACATGGCGCCCGTAAAGCCCAGCGCCATCGCGCGCTCGGGCGTCACCACACCGATGTTGACCGTGCGCTGCTTCCAGATGCGATTGTCGGTGAGCAGCGTTTCGTATTCGTCGACCGCCTTCGGGAAGCGGCCGGCGAACTCGTCGATGAAATCGAGCAGCGAACCCTGGCGCGCTTCGTTCATCGTGTCCGCGTTCTTCTGCGTGCGCCACTTCGATGCCTGGTACTTCGGCATGGAATCCGGCAGGTCGCGATACACGCCGCCCGGGCGGTAGTACGTGGCGTGCATGCGTGTGCCCGACACCGCCTCATAACAATCCATCAGGTCCTCGCGTTCCTTGAACGCGAGCAGGAAGACCGTCATTGCGCCGATGTCGAGCGCGTGCGCGCCCAGCCACATCAGGTGGTTCAGCACCCGCGTGACTTCATCGAACATCACGCGGATGTACTGCGCGCGCACCGGCACCGTCACGCCTAACAAGCGTTCGATCGCCATGACGTAGGCGTGCTCGTTGCACATCATCGACACATAGTCGAGCCGGTCCATGTAACCGATGGACTGGTTGAACGGCTTGGATTCCGCCAGCTTCTCGGTGCCCCGGTGCAGCAACCCGATGTGCGGATCGGCCTTCTGGATGACTTCGCCGTCCATCTCGAGCACCAGGCGCAGTACGCCGTGCGCGGCCGGATGCTGCGGACCGAAGTTCATCGTGTAATTGCGGATCTCGTTCATCTGGGCGTCTTATTTCTGATTCTTCAGGGCCGCGTCGTAACGGTTGTCGTCACGGATGACCTTGGGAACCAGGGTGCGCGGCTCGATCGACACGGGCTCGTACACTACGCGCTGCTTGTCGGCGTCGTAGCGCACCTCGACGTTGCCGATCAGCGGGAAATCCTTGCGGAACGGATGCCCGATGAAGCCGTAGTCCGTGAGGATGCGGCGCAGATCAGGGTGTCCCGTGAACAGGATGCCGAACAGGTCGAACGCTTCGCGTTCGAACCAGTTGGCACCGGCCCAGATTTCAACCACGGAATCGATCAGGGGATCTTCGGCGTCTACGCAGCGCGCGCGCAGTCGTACGCGCTGGTTGTTGGTGATCGACAGCAGTTGATAGGCCACGGCGAAGCGCGCGCCGTCGTGCGGCACGCGCGCCGCGCCGCGATTCACGCCGCGGCTGAAACCGGAACCGGTGGCGGAGTTCGTCTTCCACTCGGTCGTCCCGTAGTCGAGGTAATCGATGCCGGCGAGATCGATGAGGATCTCGAACGCAAGTTCGGGCGCATCGCGCAACGCGAGACAGACTTCGCGCAAGTGGTCCGGCTGCACTTCGTAGCACAGCTCGTCGGGCAACGACGGCGCACGCAGCAGCAGGTTCGGCAGCCGGGCTTCGACTTTTTCAGCGAGCGCGGCAATCTTGGGCGTCGACGTATCGTTCATGGGCGCGGGTTATGGTCTGGCAATCGTGCTCGTGCGCTCGATCTTCTTTTGCAGCTGGATGATGCCGTACAGCAGCGCTTCGGCCGTGGGCGGACACCCGGGCACATAAACATCCACCGGCACGATGCGATCGCAGCCGCGCACGACGGCGTAGGAATAGTGGTAGTAGCCACCACCGTTCGCGCACGAACCCATCGAGATGACCCAGCGCGGCTCGGGCATCTGGTCGTAGACCTTGCGCAGGGCCGGCGCCATTTTGTTCACCAGCGTGCCGGCGACGATCATGACGTCGGATTGACGCGGACTCGGACGGAACACGACACCGAAACGATCGAGGTCGTAGCGCGAAGCGCCGGCGTGCATCATTTCGACGGCGCAACAGGCGAGACCGAACGTCATCGGCCACAACGAACCGGTGCGCGCCCAATTGAAAACGGTGTCGACGCTCGTGGTGAGAAAGCCGCGTTCCGCAAAACCTTCCGCCGCGCTTTCCGCGCTGGGCTCTTCTAATCCCACTCGAGCGCTCCTTTCTTCCACTCGTAGATGAATCCCACCACGAGGATGAACAGAAAGATCCCCATGGCGACGAGCCCGGGGACGCCGATGCTCTGGAGCACCACGGCCCAGGGAAACAGGAACGCGATCTCGAGATCGAACACGATGAACAGGATGGCGACGAGGTAGTACCGCACGTCGAATTTCATGCGGCTGTCTTCGAAGGGTTCGAAGCCGCATTCATAAGGAGAGAGCTTCTGCGCGTCGGCCTTGGCGCGCGATTGCCAACGGCCGATGACGAGGCCCAGCGACATCATCACGAGCGCGAGCCCCGTGGCAACGGTCAGGAAAATCAGTACGGGCAGGTAATTCGCAAGCATTTGGGGATGTTCTGCACCATCACGAAAAGGGGCAGCAACCTCTCACTCGAAGAGAGACAACCGCCCCCACAAATTCGGGCGCGATTGTATCAGGGAAAGGAAAGTGATGGTGCCGACGGGGAGACTCGAACTCCCACGGATCGCTCCGCTAGCCCCTCAAGCTAGTGTGTCTACCAATTCCACCACGTCGGCGTTGCGCAAAAAAAATCTTCAGGGCTTTTCAGGAGCCTTTTCCACCGGCGCGGCCGGCACGGGCACGGCGTTCGCATCGATTGGCGCGGCGGGCGCAGGCGCCGGCGCGGTAGTGGTCACCGGAACCTTGTCGAGCAGCGATTCCGGCTGAGCGCGCGCATCGCGCTGAAACGAATACGTCAGAAAGAGACTGTTGATCATGAAAATCGCGGCGAAAATCGCCGTCATGCGCGAGAGGCCCGTGGTCGCGCCGCGCGCGCCGAACACCGTGCCCGACGCGCCCGCACCGAAACCGGCGCCGGCGTCAGCACCTTTGCCTCGCTGCAACAGTACGAGTCCTACGATGGCGAAAGCCGAAAGGACCTGCAGGATCGTGAGAATCGTTCGCAACATCTCTTAAGTACCTATTTCAGGCGCGCGCCGCCGCGATGATGGCAAGGAATTCTTCCGCCTTGAGCGAAGCGCCGCCAATGAGTCCACCGTCGACGTTCGACATTGAAAGGAGTTCCGCGGCGTTCGCGGCCTTGAGGCTCCCGCCGTAGAGGATGCGCACAAGGGCCGCGATCTTAGCATCGCGACTGGCGATGCGCCCACGGATGTGGGCGTGCACTTCTTCGGCCTGTTGCGCGCTCGCGGTCTTCCCGGTGCCAATGGCCCACACCGGTTCGTAAGCGATGATTGCGCGCGAAAATGCCGCGACGCCGGACAGATCGAGTGCGGCATCGAGCTGGCGATCGACCACTTCGAACGTGCGTCCGGATTCGCGTTCGGCGAGTTGTTCGCCGAGGCACAGAATGGGAGTGAGTCCCGCGGCGAGCAACGCGGCGAACTTGCGCGCCACGAGCTGATCAGTTTCGCCGTACAACGCGCGCCGCTCGGAATGTCCAACCAGCGAGCCGGTGCAACCGACGTCTCGCAACATCGCCGCCGACACTTCACCCGTGAACGCGCCCTGCGTCTCCGCGCAAACATCCTGCGCTCCGAGACTGATGCGCGAGCCGGCCAGCGCCCGGCTGAGTTCGGCCAGATAGACGAACGGCGGGCACACCCACACTTCCGCGGAAGAGTTCGGCAGCTTGTGCACGATTGCATCGACCAGCGCGGCGTTTTCCACGCGCGAGCCGTGCATTTTCCAATTGCCTGCGATGATTTGCCGGCGCATGTGGGGTGCTCAAAAAAGGGGCGCGATCATAACGATGCGCCCCTCAGGACGCAACGCGCCGCACCACGGCCGCGATTTCCTCGGCGCAGCGCACGGTGTCGGTCTCATCCCGGGCTTCGACCATGACCCGGATGACTGGTTCGGTGCCCGAAGGGCGCAGGACCACCCGCCCGTCCTCTCCGAGACGCAATGCCACCCGTTGTACGGTGTCTTCCAGCTCGGGAACGGACTTTGGATCGAAACGTCGCGCAACTTTCACATTGATCATGGTCTGCGGGAACCGGGGCATTCCGGCGGCCAGTTCCGCCAGGCCCTGCTTCGTTTCGCGCATGACGGCGAGCACCTGCAATGCGGCCATGAGCGCGTCCCCGGTGGTGGTCTTGTCCAACAGCAGGATGTGGCCCGAAGTCTCGCCACCCACCTCGCCGCCCGTTTCGCGCAACAGTCCGAGTACGTAACGATCGCCCACCTGCGCGCGGCGGAAGTCGATGCCCTGCTTGCGCAACGCGACTTCGAGTCCGAGGTTGCTCATGACAGTGCCAACCACGGGTCCCTTGAGAGTTCCGGCACGCTTGCGCGAGCTGGCGATGATGTAGATGAGTTGATCGCCGTCGATGACGCGACCGAGACCGTCGACCATGACGAGACGATCGCCGTCGCCGTCGAGCGCAATGCCGGCATCCGCCCGCACCCCGGGCACCGTCAACTGCAACAGGCTCGGGCTGGTCGAGCCGCAACCGTCATTGATGTTGCGGCCGTTGGGCGAACAGCCGATTGGAATGATCTCCGCGCCGAGATCGGCGAGCGTACGTGGCACCACTTTGTAGCCGGCCCCGTTCGCGCAATCCACCACGAGCTTGAGGCCCGCGAGCGTCATGCCCTTCGGCAGCGATTCGGAGCAGAAGTCCTGGTACATGCGGCGCGATTTGTCGACGCGCGAGGCACGGCCAAGATTCATCGACGACAAGGTGATCGGGGGGCCCCGCTCGAGTTCCGCTTCGATGGCCAACTCCACTTCATCGGATAGTTTGCCGCCCTCGCTGTTGAAGAACTTGATGCCGTTGTCGTCGTACAGGTTGTGAGAGGCGCTGATGACGATGCCGAAGTCGCAGGCGAACTTGCGCGTGAGGTACGCGATGCCTGGTGTCGGCAGCGGACCGATCAAGTTGACGTTGACACCGGCGGCCACGAAGCCGGCCTCGAGCGCGGCCTCGAACATGTAACCCGAAAGGCGCGTGTCCTTGCCGATGAGCACGGTGCCGCCGTTGGGCGCGAGCACGCGCGCCGCGGCGCTCGCCAGGCGCAGCGCGAAGTCCACGGTCAGCGGATGTTCGCCCACGCGGCCGCGCACACCATCGGTTCCGAAATACTTACGTGCCATCGAATCGATCTCCCAGTGTCACCGCAGCCGCGACGCGCACTGCGTCAACGGTGCCGGCGACGTCGTGCGCGCGCACGATACGCGCTCCGTTAAGAACCGCAATGGCGGCCAATGCGACGCCGCCCGCGAGTCGTTCGTCGACTCCTCGTCCCGTGAGCGTCGCCAGCATCGACTTGCGCGACAGTCCCACCGCAATCGGTACACCCAGCTCTTGCAGGCCGGCGAGATTCTTGAGCAGCGCGAGATTGTGAGGCACGCGTTTGCCGAAACCGAAGCCCGGATCCACGGCCAGGCGCGCGAGGTCGATGCCGGCCCCGCGGCACCTCGAGATTCGCTGCGCAAGAAATGCGCTGACTTCGGCGACCACGTCGTCGTAGTGAGGCGCGTCCTGCATGGTGCGCGGTTCGCCGCGCATGTGCATGAGACAGATACCGGCGCCTGTTTCGGCAGCCGCCACCAATGCTTCGGGTTCCGCGAGCGCGCGCACGTCGTTGATGATGTCTGCGCCTGCTGCGCAGGCAGCCCGCATGACGGCGGCTTTGCTGGTGTCGACGGAGATGAAGACCGGGAATTCGCGCCGTATAGCCTCGATAACCGGCACGACGCGCGACAGCTCCTCGTCGATCCCGGCAGGTAGTGCACCCGGCCGCGTGGATTCGCCGCCGACATCGATGATGCCCGCGCCTTCCTCGATCATGCGGCGCGCCTGGGCGAGCGCCGCATCGCGCTCGCGGAAGCGCCCGCCATCGGAGAAGGAGTCGGGAGTGACGTTGAGAACGCCCATCACTACAGGTGTGCCGAGATCGAGGGTTCGATCCCGACAGACCCAGGTGCTGGCGCGCACGCGAGACTAGTTAGTCTTAGGTCTGACCGGCCGGCGAACCGATCTTCGAGCCGCCGTCCGCCTCGCCTTCGGGGCGCTTCGGCGGAGGACTGCCGACAGAGTCATCCCAATCCGCCGGCGGCTTGGGCGTCCTGCCGTTCATGATGTCCTTGATCTGGTTCTCGTCGATCGTTTCGTACTTCACGAGTGCATCGGCCATGGTGTGCAGCTTCTCGAGATTCGACTCGAGAATCTCTTTGGCGCGCTTGTAGTTCAGGTCGATGACGCGGCGAATCTCTTCGTCGATCGCGTGCGCGGTGTCGTCCGAGACCTGCTTGTGCTGCGTGACCTGGCGGCCGAGGAACACCTCGCCGTCTTCTTCCGAATACGTGAGCGGGCCGAGTTTGTCGGACAGGCCCCACTTCGTAACCATGCTGCGCGCGAGATCGGTGGCGCGCTCGATGTCATTGGACGCACCCGTGGTGACACCATCGACGCCGAAGATCAGCTCTTCCGCGACGCGGCCGCCGAACAGCGAAGCAATGCGGCCTTCGAGCTGGCGCTTGCTGGTGCTGTAACGATCGCCCTCCGGCAGGTACCAGGTGAGACCCAGCGCGCGGCCGCGCGGGATGATCGTCACCTTGTAGACCGGATCGTGCTCGGGTACTGCGTAGCCCACGATGGCGTGTCCCGCCTCGTGATACGCGGTCATTTTCTTTTCCTGGTCGGACATGACCATCGAACGCCGTTCGGCGCCCATGTAGATCTTGTCCTTCGCGCGTTCGAATTCGTCCATGCCGACGATGCGTTTGTTCGCTCTGGCGGCAAACAGCGCCGCTTCGTTGACGAGATTGGCGAGATCCGCGCCGGAGAAGCCGGGCGTGCCACGTGCGATGTAGCCGGGCTTCACGTCTTCGCCCAGCGGCACCTTGCGCATGTGAACGCGCAGAATCTGCTCGCGACCGCGCACGTCGGGCAGCGGCACGACCACCTGGCGATCGAAGCGGCCCGGACGCAACAGCGCCGGATCGAGCACGTCGGGCCGGTTGGTTGCGGCGATGACGATGATGCCCTCATTGCCCTCGAAGCCGTCCATTTCGACCAGCAGCTGGTTCAGGGTCTGCTCACGCTCGTCGTGTCCACCGCCCATGCCGGCGCCGCGATGGCGGCCGACCGCGTCGATTTCGTCGATGAAGATGATGCAGGGCGCGTGCTTCTTGGCCTGCTCGAACATGTCGCGCACGCGCGAGGCGCCGACGCCGACGAACATTTCGACGAAGTCGGAACCGGAAATCGTGAAGAACGGCACCTTGGCTTCGCCGGCGATGGCGCGCGCCAGCAGCGTCTTGCCGGTACCCGGCGAGCCCACCATGAGCACGCCCTTCGGAATCTTGCCGCCTAACTTCTGGAACTTGGCGGGATCCTTGAGGAAGTCGACGATCTCGCCCACTTCCTGCTTGGCTTCGTCCACGCCCGCGACATCCGCGAACGTGACGTTGACCTGGTCCTCACCTAACAGCCGGGCGCGGCTCTTGCCGAACGACATGGCACCGCGGCCACCAGCCGAGCCCTGCATCTGGCGCAGCATGTAGACGAACACGAGGATCAGCAGCAGCGCGGGCGCCAGCTGCAGCAGCAGTTGCATGAGGAAGTTGGGCTGCTTCGGCGGCTCACCCTGGAAATCGACGTGTGCGTTGACGAGCGCGGAAATGAGCGCCGTGTTCTCGGTTTCGGGATTGAAGGCCTTGAAGCGCGATTTGTCCTTGCGGACGCCGAGCACTTCGTCGCCGCGCAACGTGACCGAATCCAGCCGGTTGTTGCGCAGGTCTTCGAGCACGGTCGAGTACTTGACCTGAGTAGGTTCAGTACCGGTGGGCACGTAGCGGCTGAAGACCACCACCATGACCATCACGATTACGACCCATAACAGGATATTTTTCGTCAAATCGTTCAAAGAGTTACCCTCGCTAGGCAAGCGACCCGGCATGCAGGATTGCGGCCACGCTACACCATCCTAAAACCACTCGCCAGCGGGCAAAGCTCAGATCGACTGACCCGGGATGTATCGGGATTGGCGGACCGTACTTTGGTGATTGTCTGGCGCACCGAATCCACCACTTCGTCGAAGCCGGCGCCCAGGCTCGGTTTGATGGGACCTGAGTCGTTTGGTTTCAATGCCGGCCGCGAAATCGAGCCTGGGACCGCGTGACCTTCGAGGCTCTGAGGTTTGGACCTGCGCGCCACCGGCAATCTTTACAATACGGGCCATGGAACTCTCGGAACGGCAGCGCAAGTATCTCCGCGGTTTGGGTCACGCATTGAATCCCGTGCTGCTCATCGGCAATGCGGGTTTGACTCCGTCGGTGATCGCGGAGGCTGCCCGCGCGTTGCATGACCACGAGCTCATCAAGGTGAAGTTTCGTGGCGCGGAGCGTGAGAAGCGTGACGTCGGTCTGTCCGAACTGGCGAGTGCGACACAGAGTTTTCTGGTGCAACGGATTGGGCATACGGCCCTCTACTACAAACGCCGAATCGACCGGCCCGGAATTGTGATCCCGGACGCATAAAGAGTCGTTCCCACTGGCCGATTCCTATCTAAGGGGCGAGGATCGCCCGACGGGAGTCATTGCCGAACTTCCAGTGGTAAGTAACTGGAATAAGTCGTATATCAGTGTCAAACATGGCGGCTCAACACACACGATCGTTTGGGCGCGAAGCCGTGGCGGTCTATCTAGCCGCCGCGCTCATCGTGCTCGGAACCTGGGCTGCGTCCCGTTACCTCATCCTGCGCAAGTTCGAGAACATCGAACACAACGAGGTTTCGCGCAGCATCGAAGTGATGCGCAAGGCGTTGGTCACCAAGAACACGGAAATCGAAACCGTGTCGCGCGACTTCGCGCGCTGGGACGACATGTATTCGTACGTGTCGACGCTCGACCCCAACTTCGAATACCAGAATTTCTCGGAAGCCGGACTCGACGAGATGAACGTCGATCTCGTCTGGCTGCTCGATCCGAAAGAAAAATTGCTGTCGTCCTTCGAGAACGACACGGACGACGCGCGCTACCGCCATCCGGCGAGCGACCCCATCGTGAAGGAGATCAATCGCCTCACGCCGATCGTGCGGACCGTGCTCGACCAGGAAGGCACGCTGCGCCTGGTCCAGATCAACGGCGTGCCGCACGTGATCGCCGCGCACACGGTGCTGCGCAGCGATCGCAGCGGACCGCCAGGCGGCACCCTGGTATTCGCGCGGCGGATCGCGGCCCCGGAAATCGCCAGCATTGGCGCCGACACGCAGCTCAACGTCCATTTCGCCATGCTCGACGATCGCTCGGTGGCCGCCGAGAAACCTGAGCTGCTGATCGCGTCCGATGGCCGCCGCATCATCCGGCGTTCGGACACGACTATCGAAGGCCAGCTGCGCCTCGACACCATCGACAACCACCCGCTCGCGGTGATCTACACCACGCTGCCGCGGTCGGTCATGCAAAGCGGACAGCAGGGCGTGCGCTACCTGGTTGGCTGGGTCGCGTTGCTCATCAGTATTGTCGTAGCCGCCTGGCACGCCTACAGCGGCCGCCTCAAGCGCACCTCCGAACTGGCGGCTACCAACGAAACGCGTTATCGCGCCATCTTCGATCGGGCCGCGTCCGGCATCGTGTTGTTCGATCCGACCTCGCGGCGCGTGCTCGACGCAAATCCACAGGCGCAACGCCTGGTCGGCGCATCCCTCGACGAACTGCGCCGCCGCGACGTCGCCACGATCTTCGACACGCCCGTTTCACTTGCGCCGGGCACCGATCGCGACGAGCCGACCGAGAGCCGTACCGCGCAGGTGATCCGCGGCGACGACGAACGCCGCGACGTGGAATTCTCGATCGCCGATCTCGAACCGGGCCTGGGCCGCGTGCACGCGATGCTGCTGCAGGACATCTCGCATCGGCGCGAAGCCGAACGCCGCGCGCAGGAACACCAGCTTTCGCTGCAGCACCTGGCCACGCATGACGCGTTGACCGGCCTGCCGAACCGCACCTATCTCAACGACGAGCTGCCGCGCCTCATCGACGAAGCGGCACGCCGCGGCGATTCGCTCTCGATCCTCTACATCGACTGCGACAACTTCAAGAACATCAACGATTCGCGCGGCCATTCGGTCGGCGACGACTATCTGCGCAGCGTCGCGCGCCGGCTGCGCGATTCCATCGCCAGCCCCGACCTCGTAGTGCGCATGGGCGGCGACGAATTCCTCGTGGTAACGCGGCACTACGGGCTCGAACCCGATTGCGCAGCCATCGCCGAGCGGGTCGCCGCGGCCTTGAAGAAGCCGGTTCGCCTTGGTGAGGCCACCTACTCCGCGACGACCAGCATTGGCCTGTCCGTGTATCCGCGCGACGCCACGACGATGAGCGAGCTGCTGCGCTCGGCCGATATCGCGCTCTACGAAGCCAAGGCACGCGGCCGCGACAACGTGCAGATGTTCGACTCGGCGATGAACAAGCGCGTACACACGCGCTTGGCGCTCGAGCAGGACCTGCGCAGCGCGGTGAACCGCGATGCCATCGAGATTCACCTGCAACCGATCGTCGATATCCGCAGCGGTCGCCTGGTGAGCTTCGAAGCCCTGGCGCGCTGGAACGATCCGCGGCACGGCTCGGTGCCGCCATTGCAATTCATCGAGGTTGCCGAAGCATCCGATCTGATCGTCGAGTTGGGTGAATGTGTCTTCAGGAACGTCGCACGGCAGATCGCCGCCTGGCAGCGCGCGGGACTCAAGCCCGTGCCGGTGGCGGTGAACGTATCCGCCAAGCAGTTGAAGCGCTCCAACCTGCCCGAGCGGCTGGTCGCCATCGCGCACGAATTCGACATTGCCCCGCACCAGATGGAAGTCGAGCTCACCGAGAGCGTCGCGATGCAGGATTCCGAGCAGCACGTGACCAAGCTGCACGCGCTGCGCGATCTCGGCGTGCGGGTGTCGGTGGACGACTTCGGCACGGGATATTCGAGCCTGGCCTATCTACGCAACCTGCCGATCGACTATCTCAAGATCGATCGCACGTTCGTGCGCGACATGAACGTGGATCGCAACGACGCGGCGATCGTGCGCGCCATCATCAGCATGGCGCAGAGCCTGCATCTCGGCACCGTCGCCGAGGGCATCGAGACGCGCGAACATGCGTCGCAGTTGCTCGCGCTCGGCTGCTCGACCGGTCAGGGCTATTACTTCGCGAAGCCGATGCCGGCGCACGAAACCAACGAGCTGCTGCGCACGATGCGCGCCGGCACGCCCCTGAGTGCGAATCCGACGCTCGAGATCGTGCGCGTTTCCTAAAGGCCGGACTTTCCCGGCACCCAGAAGTCCTGCCAGACAAGGCCCGCATCCTTGATCGCGGTGAGCCGTGCCGCGAGTTTCACTTCGTCGACGCTCGTCGCGCCGCCGGCGCTGAAGGCCACCTTCGCGCCTGCCGCCTTCGCTGCCTTGAGCAGCGCGACGTCCGGCGCCTTGTCTTTGTCGACGATCACGAGAACGCTGGACGGAATCTGCGCCACCGATGCAGCGGGCAGTTGCGTGCCGGCCGTCATGCCGAACCTGCGTACCTGACTCCAGAATGCGGCTGCGTCGCCTGCCGGCGGCGCGAGCCCGAGATCGATCAGCGGAATGTTGTCGTTCGACGCCTGCGTCACCAACTGATCGAGCGCGCGATCAGCAATCGGCACGAGATCGGCAGGCGGCTTCGCATCGTTCGGCAGGACGCGCACCTTCATGTTCTTGTACTTCACGATGCTGCCCGGATCGTGCGCCTGCAGCGCGAACGTACCGGAACCTAACAACCGGCCTTTCTTGTCGTCGGGACGAAAGGCGTTCTCCGGCTCGGCGTATTCGCAAACGAGCTTGTCATTGATGAAGGTCTGGATCGTCTTGCCAACCACGCGGATGCGGTAGTTGAACCACTCGTTGTCCTTCGCGGGCGCGACCCAGGTGTTGCGCACGGCGTAAACGCTGCCGGTGTACTTGTACTCGATGTAGCCGCCCATCTTTTCCGCGGGCGGATTGGAGTTGATCACCTGCAACTCGTAGCCGGCAGCGGGCCAGCCCGGGCCCTGCCACTTGGTGTGCGCGTAAATGCCACTGTTGGCTCCTGGCGAGGTCATCACCTCGGCGGAGAATTCGAAATTGCGGAAGTCGTGCTTGCCGACCTTGCCGACGTAGAACAGGTGGGAGCGCTCGCCGCGCGACACGAAGACGCCGTCCTCGACGACCCAGGATTCGGGACGTTCGGCGGCCTTCCAGCCGGCGAGAGTCTTGCCATCCTGCAGCGCGACCCAGTCCTCGGAAAGGACCTGCGGAGCGGCGGCCAGCGCCGACAACGCGAAACCCAACGATGCGAATCGCTTCATACCCCACCCCTTCTGCTGAAACTAACTAGACGTACCGGACTTCCATCACTTCGTAACTGTGCTTGCCGCCGGGCGCGACCACGTCGACGACGTCGCCGACACTCTTGCCGACGATCGCGCGCGCGATGGGCGAGGTGATCGAGATGCGTCCGGTTTTGATGTCGGCTTCGTCTTCGCCAACGATCTGGTACGAGATGCGCTTGCCGCCGTCCTGGTCTTCGAGGTCGACGGTCGCGCCGAAGATGACCTTGCCGGTATTGGTGAGCGAGGCCGTGTCGATGACTTCGGCGGTCGACAGCTTGGCTTCGATCTCGCCGATGCGGCCTTCGATGAAACCCTGCTGCTCGCGGGCAGCGTGATACTCGGCGTTCTCGGAGAGATCCCCGTGACTGCGCGCCTCCGCAATCGCCTTGATGACGCGCGGACGATCCTCGCCCTTAAGGCGTTTGAGTTCGTTGCGCAGCGCTTCCGAGCCGCGCAGCGTCATGGGAGTGCGTTTCATGACCGCGCCTCTTTGTGCAGGTCCTGGAGTTTGTTCACTTCGACCGCGTCGAGATGATCGAGAGCTTCGCAGGTTGCGAGCGCTCCCGCGAGCGTCGTGTAGTACGTGACACGCTTGTGCACCGCCTCACGACGGATCGAGTTCGACTCGGTGATGGCCGTCTTGCCTTCCGTCGTGTTGACGATCATCGCAAATTCGTCGTTCTTGATCATGTCGACGATGTGCGGCCGGCCCTCGCGCACCTTGTTAGCGCGTTTGCAGTCAATTCCCGCCTCGTTGATGACCCTGGCGGTGCCGTCGGTGGCGGCGAGCTCGAAACCGTGCTCGATGAGCTTCCTGGCCAGCACCACGGCGCCCGCCTTGTCGCGATCCCGCACGCTGATCAGCACCACGCCTGAGCGCGGCAGGGTCACGCCCGAGGCGGCCTGCGCCTTGGCATAGGCCTCGCCGAAGGTGCGCCCCGTACCCATGACCTCGCCCGTGCTCTTCATTTCCGGGCCCAGGATCGGGTCGGCCTCCGGGAACTTGGTGAACGGGAACACCGCTTCCTTCACCGAGTAGTACGGCGGCACGATCTCGGTCGCATTGTCCATGGACTTCAGCTTGCGGCCGGTCATGACGCGCGCGCCGATCTTGGCGAGCTGCAGGCCGGTGGCCTTGGATACAAACGGCGCCGTGCGCGAGGCGCGCGGATTGACCTCGAGCACGTAGATGATGCCGTTCTGGATCGCGAACTGGATGTTCATGAGGCCGATGACCGACAACGCCTTCGCGAGCTTGCGCGTCTGCTCGCGCAGTTCGGCCTGGATCTCCGGCGACAAACTATTCGGCGGCAGCGAGCAGCCCGAGTCGCCCGAGTGCACGCCGGCCTGCTCCACGTGCTCCATGATGCCGCCGATCAGCACGTCTTCGCCGTCGCAGCAGGCGTCCACGTCGACTTCGATGGCGACGTCGAGGAACCGGTCCAGCAGCACCGGGCTGTCGTTGGACACCTTGACAGCGTGCGTCATGTAATTGCGCAGGTCTTCTTCGTTGAAGACCACTTCCATGGCGCGGCCACCGAGCACGTAAGAAGGACGCACAACCAGCGGGAAACCCACGGTGCGCGCCAGCGCGACAGCTTGGTCCTCGGTGCGCGCCGTGGCGTTGGCGGGCTGCTTGAGCCCGAGATTCTTGACCAGTACCTGGAAGCGCTCGCGGTCCTCGGCCATGTCGATCGAGTCGGGCGAGGTGCCGATGATGGGCGCGCCGGCCGCTTCGAGCGCTCGCGACAGTTTCAGCGGCGTCTGGCCGCCGTACTGCACGATGACGCCCTCGGGCTTTTCCTTCGCGATGACCTCGAGCACGTCCTCGAGCGTGAGCGGTTCGAAATACAGCCGGTCGGAGGTGTCGTAGTCGGTGGAGACCGTCTCCGGATTGCAATTGACCATGATGGTTTCGAATCCATCCTCGCGCAGCTGCAGCGCGGCGTGCACGCAGCAGTAGTCGAACTCGATGCCCTGGCCGATGCGATTCGGCCCGCCACCGAGAATCATGATCTTGCGTCTCTGCGTGGGCTGCGCCTCGCACTCTTCCTCGTACGTGGAATACAGATAGGCGGTCGAGGTGGCGAATTCCGCGGCACAGGTGTCGACCCGCTTGAACACCGGACGGATATTGAGAGCGTGCCGCTTGGCGCGGATCGCCTCCTCACCCGTGCGCGTCAATGTGCCGAGGCGACTGTCCGAGAATCCCTTGCGCTTGAGATCGCGCAGGCGATCGGTCTCGAGCGCGGCAACGCCGCCCGCGCGCACCTGCGATTCCTCGTTGATCAGATCTTCGATCTGCGCCAGGAACCACGGGTCGATGTACGACAGCTCTTCGATCCGTTCGCGTGACCAGCCGGCGCGGAAGGCATCCGCGACATACAGCAGTCGATTCGGACCCGGCGCGCGCAGCTCATAGGCGAGTTTGTCGCGCTGTTCCTCGGTCAGCGGGTCGGCGATGGGTCCGGGAAGAATCTCGTTGAGGCCGTCGAGACCGGTTTCGAGACCGCGTAGTGCCTTCTGCAGCGATTCCTGGAAGGTCCGGCCGATGGCCATGACCTCGCCCACCGACTTCATCTGCGTGGTGAGGCGCGAATTCGCGGCCGGGAATTTCTCGAATGTGAACCGCGGGATCTTGGTGACCACGTAGTCGATGCTGGGTTCGAACGAGGCCGGCGTCGCGCCGCCGGTGATGTCGTTCTTGAGCTCATCGAGCGTGTAACCGACCGCGAGTTTTGCCGCGATCTTGGCGATCGGGAACCCGGTCGCCTTCGAGGCGAGCGCGGAGGAGCGCGACACGCGCGGATTCATTTCGATGACCAGCAGCCGCCCGTCTTTCGGGTTCACGGCGAACTGGACGTTCGAGCCGCCGGTGTCGACGCCGATCTTGCGCAGCACCGCGATCGACGCGTTGCGCATGCGCTGGTATTCCTTGTCGGTCAGCGTCTGCGCGGGCGCCACGGTGATCGAGTCGCCCGTGTGCACGCCCATCGGATCGAGGTTCTCGATGGCGCAGACGATGATGCAGTTGTCGTTCTTGTCGCGCACGACCTCCATCTCGAATTCCTTCCAGCCGATCACCGACTCCTCGATGAGCACTTCGGAGGTCGGCGAGGCGTCGAGCCCGCGCTCGACGATCTGCTCGAATTCTTCGCGGTTGTAGGCGATGCCGCCGCCCGAGCCGCCCATCGTGAACGAGGGACGAATGACACAGGGGAAGCCGACCGTCTGCTGGATCTCGTGGGCCTGGGCGAGCGTGTGCGCCACGGCCGCGCGTGGACACTCGAGGCCGATTTCCTTCATGGCGTTCTTGAACAGCTCGCGGTCTTCGGCCATGTCGATGGCTTCGCGGCTGGCCGCGATCATCTCGACGCCATGCAGCGCCAGCACCCCTTCGCGCACCAGGTCTAGCGCCGTGTTCAGCGCGGTCTGGCCGCCCATCGTGGGCAGCAACGCATCGGGTTGCTCCTTCTCGATGATGCGCGCCACCGTGCGCCAGTTGATGGGCTCGATGTAGATCGAATCGGCCATTTCCGGGTCGGTCATGATCGTCGCGGGATTCGAGTTCACCAGGATCACCCGGTAACCTTCTTCCCGGAGCGCCTTGCAGGCCTGGGCCCCGGAGTAATCGAACTCGCAGGCCTGGCCGATGATGATCGGGCCGGCGCCAATGATCAGGATGCTTTTTATGTCGGTGCGTTTTGGCATGAGTTGGTCAGTCGGCCTTCGACGCCTTGCGGGGACCGCGCAGCTTCTGCTGGAGTCGGCGCAGCATCAGGTGGACGAAGCGGTCGAACATCGCGCCCATTTCCTGCGGGCCCGGGCTCGCTTCCGGATGACCCTGAAAACTGAAGGCCGGCTTGTCGATGCGCGCGATTCCCTGCAGCGAGCCGTCGAACAGCGAGCGGTGCGTGGCCTTGAGCGTCGACGGCAGGTCGCTTTCGTCGACCGCGAAGCCATGGTTCTGACTGGTGATGAACACGCGGCCGGTTTCCAGGTCCTGCACGGGATGATTCGCGCCGTGGTGGCCGAATTTCATCTTCATCGTGCGCGCGCCGCTCGCCAGCCCCAGCAACTGGTGCCCCAGGCAGATGCCGAAGGTTGGCATCTCCGCAACCACCAGCGCGCGGATCGCTTCGATGGCGTAATCGCAGGGCTCGGGATCGCCCGGGCCATTCGAGAGAAATACACCGTCAGGATCGAGCGCCACCACTTCTTCGGCGGAGGTCTGCGCGGGAACCACGGTCATGCGGCAACCGCGATCGGCAAGCATGCGCAGGATGTTGCGCTTCACGCCGTAGTCGTACGCGACCACGTGCAGCCGCTGATGGGCGCGCATCACCGGACGATCCTCGGGTTGCCAGAGGCTGCCCTCGTTCCATTGATAGGTGCGCTTGGTCGACACGACCTTGGCGAGGTCCATGCCCTTCAGGCCCGGGAATTTCTTGGCGAGTCGCACCGCTGCGGCCGGGTCCATTTTCTCGCCGGTGATGATGCAACCGGCCTGGGCGCCCTTCTCCCGCAGGATGCGCGTCAGCTTGCGCGTGTCGATCCCAGAGATGGCGACCACCTTGTGGCGCGTGAGGAATTCGCGCAGGTCTTCGCTCTTGCGCCAGTTGCTGGCGAGCGGCGGAACGTCTCTAACTACCAGGCCGGCGGCATAGGCAGTCGGCGCTTCGAGATCTTCGGGCGTGGTGCCCGTATTGCCGATGTGTGGATAAGTCAGCGTTACGATCTGTCGCGAATAGGAAGGATCGGAAAGAATTTCCTGATAACCGGTCAGCGCGGTATTGAAAACGACTTCGCCAGTAGTGTTGCCCTTGGCGCCGATAGACTGGCCGCTGAAGATGGTTCCATCTTCAAGAGCCAGGACCGCGGTTACCGTCACGCGGAAACTCCCCTCGAGCCTCTGCCAGACCCGTAAATGATTGTTGAGTGATTGATCTCCGCGCGCGGAGCGTACATGCACAAAGCGGGAGGAGTTCTCGCGAACATCCTCCCGCCCTGCGTTGGACTAACCCGTTTCGGATTAGGCGGCAATTTTACGAAGCGCGCCCCGGAGTGTCCACGAAACTTCTGGTTCGTTTCGCAGATAAATCGCCTGGAAAGTTCTAATGGCGAGACTTGAAAAGTGCCTTAAGCGATTGTTTTTAATCCAAGTACGTTGGCCATGGTGTACCGACCGGGTTTTTGGGCGGAAAGCCAGCCGGCCGCCCGGATCGCCCCGAGGGCAAAGATGGACCGGTCCGTGGCCTCGTGGCCGACAGTCAGGCGCTCCCCAAAACCGGCAAACAGGACGGTGTGTGTGCCCACGATGTCCCCCGCCCGCAAGGAAGCGATGCCGATTTCGCCGCTGCGCCTGGCACCCTGCCCGGCGCGTCCCGTCAGCGTGTCGGCATTCGGATCGAGGCCGCGCGCCTTGGCAGCGCTGTCGGCGAGCGCGAGCGCAGTGCCCGACGGTGCGTCCAACTTGTGTTTGTGGTGCGCTTCGGAAATTTCGATGTCGAACTCCGGCGGCAACAGGCTCGCCGCCATGCGCACCAACTCCTGCGCGACCGCAATTCCGATCGAAGTGTTAGGTGCGATCAGCACGGCGATGTCGCGCGACGCTGCGGCGACGCGCGCTTCGAACTCGGCGCCATGCCCGGTGGTGCCAATCACGATGGGTACATGAGCAGCGCGGCAGACGTTCAGCGCGCGCAGGCTCAGATCGGGTCGCGAAAAATCGATCGCCACTTCTGCCTTGCCAAGATCCGGCGGCAGGTCGCCGACCACGCTTACACCGAGGGATTTTTCGCCGGCCACCGCGCCGATGTCGAGGCCAGCCCACTTGCTACCGGGCGATGCGATGGCGGCAACCACCTGCAGAGCGTTGCTCGCCACGCCGGCGCGCACGATGGCGACACCCATGCGTCCCGTGGCACCGATCAACGCCGCTCTCGTCACGCTTGCTCCCGTTCTCACTCTCGCCGCGACAGTGTGCCGCAGCGCGCGCAGTCGTGCGAGACTGCCGCCCCATGATACGCATCGGCATCCTCGGAGCGGCGCGAATTGCGCCGCGCGGCATCGTGACGCCCGCCAACGCACTGCTGGGCGCCGAAGTCGTCGCCATCGGTGCGCGCAATCTCGAACGGGCGCAGAACTTCGCCGCGCAACATTCGATTCCCATGGCCTGCGGTAGTTATGGCGAGTTGATCGCGCGCGACGACGTCGACCTGGTCTACGTCGCCCTGCCACCGTCCGCGCATCTCGAGTGGTGCACGGCGGCGCTCGCCAATGGCAAACACGTGCTGGTGGAAAAACCGTTTGCCAGCAACGCGCAGGACGCGGCGCAGATGGTGGCCGCGGCGCGCGCCGCCGACCGCCAGCTTCTCGAGGCGTTTCACTACCGCTTTCACCCGCTGTTCGAGCGCGCGCTGTCGGCCTTGCGCGGCGGCAGCATCGGCAGGATTCGCCACATCGAGGCCATCTTCAATGCGCTGTTGCCCGATACGCCGGGCGAACTTCGTTACATCGAGGAACTCGGCGGCGGCGCGATGATGGATCTGGGCTGTTATTGCATGCACTGGATCCGCACGGTCGCCAACGACGAGCCGACGGTGGTGAGCGCGCAGGCGCGCTGCGCCACGCCTGGCGTCGATCTCGAGGTCACGGCGGAGCTGGCGTTCACCAGCGGGCCCACGGCGACGCTCAAATGCTCGATGCAACCCGATGACGGTGTCCTGTTACGCCGCCTGCGCGTGCAGGGCGACAAGGGCGTGCTGGAGTTCGACAACCCCGTGTCGCCCCACTCCGGCGCCACCTTGTCGATCGAGACTGACGCGCAGTCGGTGCCGCAGATCGTGTCGGGCGGCGATACGACCTTTCACTTCCAGCTGCGCCACGTACTGGAAGTGATCGAGGGCCGGGCGCAACCGCTGACGGGCGGCGATGACGCCATCGGCAACATGCGCGCGATCGACGCTATCTACCGCGCCGCGGGCATGCGCCCGCGCGGCCTGCCCGGCTGACCGACACGCGCATGAGCGCCGCGCGATACATTCTCGCGCTCGACCAGGGCACCACCAGCTCGCGCGCGCTGGTATTCGACGTGGCAGGACGGATCGTCGCGCAGGCACAGCGCGAATTCCCGCAGTACTTTCCGCGGCCCGGGTGGGTCGAGCACGATCCCATTGAAATACTCGACTCGCAGCTCGCAACCGTCGCCGCGGTACTCGACACCGCCCGGATTACCGCACGACAGATCGTGGCCGTTGGCATCACCAATCAGCGCGAAACCACGGTGCTGTGGGATCGCGCCACTGGCCTTCCGGTCGCGCCGGCCATCGTCTGGCAGGACCGGCGTACTGCCAGTGCGTGCGCGGAACTCACCTCGGCCGGCGTGGCCGCTGAAATCATCGAACTCACGGGTCTGCTGATTGACCCCTACTTCTCCGGCACCAAACTCGCGTGGCTGCTGGACTCTGTGCCCGGCGCGCGTGCACGCGCGGAACGCGGTGAACTCGCATTCGGCACGATCGACAGCTGGCTGATCTACCACCTGAGCGGCCGCCGCCAGCACATCACCGACGCCACCAATGCCAGCCGCACGCTGTTGTTCAACCTCGAGCGTGGAGATTGGGACGACCGCCTGCTCGAGCTGCTGCGCGTGCCACGCGCCTGTTTGCCGCGCGTGGTCGATTCGAGCTTGTCGCTGCGCGATGCCCCCGTCATTCAAATCGACAACCACGAATTGCCAGTGACCGGTATCGCCGGCGATCAACACGCCGCGCTGTTTGGCCAGGCGTGCTTTTCGCCCGGTATGGCAAAGAATACTTACGGCACGGGATGTTTTGCGTTGCTCAACACCGGCGACCGGCCCATCCGTTCGCGCAATCGGCTGGTGAGCACCGTGGCGTGGCGATGCGGACAAACGCAGTACGCACTCGAGGGCAGCGTGTTCATGGCCGGAGCTATCGTGCAGTGGCTGCGCGACGGCCTCGGCATCATCGATAGTTCCGACGAGATCGAAGCACTCGCGCAGAGCGTGCCCGACACGGGGGACGTGTACCTCGTCCCCGCGTTCACCGGACTCGGCGCCCCGCACTGGGATCCGGAAGCACGCGGCACGCTGCTCGGGCTCACCCGCGGCAGTTCGCGCGCGCACATCGCGCGCGCCGCGCTCGAATCCATCGCTTTTCAGACCGCGGATCTGATCACTGCAATGGAGGCCGATGCCGGCCAGCCCATCACCGAGCTGCGTGTCGACGGCGGCGGCGCGCGCAATTCGCTGCTGATGCAGTTCCAGGCGGACTTGTTAGGCGTACCGGTTCTGCGTCCGCGCAACACGGAAACGACCGCATTCGGCGCGGCGGCGCTGGCCGGTCTCGGCTGCGGTTTCTGGCGCTCGCGCGCTGAACTCGCATCGTTGTGGCAGCTCGATCGGCGCTTCGAGCCGCAGATGAAGACCTCAGAGATGCGCGCGCGCCGCGCACGCTGGACTGAGGCGCTCGCGCGCTCCCGCCATTGGGCGCAGGAAACGACCCTGGGATGACGCGCAGGATCAGGATCGCGGCGATCTCGCTGGCGCTGTTGTGCGCCGCTGGCGCCTATTGGTGGTCGCTCCAGGGGCCGACTTTCCTGCCGGCAGACACGGCGGTTTTCGTGGCGCAGGTCGCGCCACCGCCTGCGAAAGATTCCCCGCAAATGCGCGCGGAGATTGATGAGTTGCTGGCGATCCAGGCCGCCCGCACGAAAGCCCAGCGCGAAGCCGCACGCGCGGATCGCAAGAAGGACATCCGGCAGTTCTACGGCCCGCTCGGCGTGGCGGCGGCGTCGGAAGGGTCGCTGGACCCGTTGCGGACGTTCATGGAACGCGTCGAAGGCGATGTGAGCATCTATGTGCGCGCCGCGAAACACCGCTTTGCGCGGCCACGCCCGTACGTCGTGGAGCCTCGCCTGAAGCCGTGCATCGGCGACGTGGCGGACAACCAGTCCTATCCCAGCGGGCATTCAGCGTACGGATATTCCGTGGCGCTGGTGCTGGCGGACATGGTCCCGGAGCGCCGCACCGAATTGCTCGCGCGCGCCGACGAATTCGCCCATCACCGCATGACCTGCGGCGTGCACTACGCCAGCGACATCGCCGCGGGCCGCAAGGCCGCCGAATGGCTGGTGGTCGAATTCGGGAAAGAAGCCGGGTATCGCGCCGCGGAGTCCGAAGCGGCCGGCGTGTTGCGCGCGGCAATCAAGCTGCCGCCCGTACCGGCGAAGTAGCTAGGTCGGCTCGGAAGAGAAGAACCGCTTCACGCCCGCGAAGAAACTTTCGCCACGCGGCGCATGCTTGCTGGCATCCCGCTTGAGCGTCTCTTCGAACTTGCGCAGCATCTCGCGCTGATCGCTGCTGAGATTCACCGGCGTCTCGACGACCACGGTGCAGAACAGGTCGCCGTGCGGTCCGCCGCGCACGGGCTTCACGCCCTTGCCACGCAGGCGAAACTGCGTGCCGGACTGCGTCTCCGTCGGCACCTTGAGCGCCACGTGCCCGTCGAGTGTCGGTACGTCGATGCTTCCGCCGAGCACGGCGGTGGCAAAACTCACCGGCACCTCACACAGCAGATCGGCGCCTTCACGATCGAAGATGTCGTGGTCGCGCACGTGCACTTCGACGTACAGGTCGCCCGGCGGGCCGCCGTTGCGGCCGGACTCACCCTCGCCGCTGAGTCGAATGCGATCGCCGGTATCGACTCCGGCGGGAATCTTCACCGCCAGGCGCTTGGCTCGGCGCACGCGCCCCTGACCCAGGCATGAATCGCAGGGGTTCTTGATGATGGTGCCGGCGCCGCGGCACTTGGGGCACGGCTGCTGCAGCTGGAAGAAGCCCTGCGAGATGCGCACCTGGCCGACACCATTGCAGGTTTCGCAGGTGACGGGCTTGTGACCCTTGGCTGCGCCGCTGCCGCCACAGGTTTCGCACTCGGTGAGTTTCGCGATGTCGATCTCGGCTGCGTGCCCGAACACCGCCTGATTCAGATCGAGCTCGAGTTCGTATTTGAGATCGGCGCCGCGAAACACCTGGCGCCCGCCGCCGCGACGACCGCCGCCGAAGATGTCGCCAAACATCTCGCCGAACATCTCTCCAAAGGCATCGCCGCCCGCGTTGCCGCGACCGCCGCCCTGGCGCGAAGCATCGATGCCGGCGTGCCCATGCTGGTCGTAGATGGCGCGCTTGTCCGTCTCGGAAAGAATTTCGTAAGCTTCCTTGGCTTCCTTGAAGTTCTCTTCGGCTTCCTTGTCACCCGGATTGCGGTCCGGGTGAAACTTCATGGCAAGACGACGGTAGGCCTTCTTGACGTCGGCCTCGGTCGCGGTGCGCGGCAGATCGAGCACCTTGTAGTAATCGCGTTTCGCCATGCGGCGTCGTCCCTCCCAGGACTCTCGACGAAGTGGTCAGGCTTTCTTCTTGTCCTTCACTTCTTCGAATTCGGCGTCAACCGCATCATCGTTGCCCTTTCCAGAAGCAGAAGGGCCGCTGGTGCCTGCGCCGGCATCGGCGCCACCGCCCTCAGGACCCGCGCCCGCCTGTGCCGCAGCAGCCTGGCTCGCGATGTTGGAGGCAGCCGCCATGAGGGCCTCGGCCTTCTTGTCGATCGCGGCCTTGTCGTCGCCCTTGAGCACGCCACGCAGATCCGACAGCGCGGACTCGACCTTGGCGCGTTCGCCGCCGTCGACCTTGTCGCCGAGATCCTTGAGTGATTTCTCGACCGCATGCACCAGCTGATCGGCGCGGTTACGGGAGTCCACTAACTCGCGGAATTTCTTGTCTTCTTCCGCGTGCGCTTCCGCGTCGTTCACCATGCGCTTGATTTCATCCTCGGTCAGGCCCGAAGACGCCTTGATGGCGATCTTTTGTTCCTTGCCCGTGGCCTTGTCCTTGGCGCCGACGTGCATGATGCCGTTGGCATCGATGTCGAAAGTGACTTCGATCTGCGGCATGCCGCGCGGCTGCGCCGGAATGTCGGCGAGGTCGAATTTGCCCAGCGACTTGTTGTCGCCGGCGCGATCGCGCTCGCCCTGCAACACGTGGATGGTCACGGCCGACTGGCCGTCATCCGCGGTCGAGAACGTCTGCGAGGTCTTGGTCGGAATCGTGGTGTTCTTCTCGATGAGCTTGGTCATCACGCCACCCAACGTCTCGATACCAAGCGACAGCGGCGTCACGTCGAGCAGCAACACGTCTTTCACTTCACCCGCGAGCACACCGCCCTGGATGGCCGCGCCGACGGCGACGGCTTCATCGGGGTTCACGTCCTTGCGCGGATCCTTGCCGAAGAAATCCTTCACGTACTTCTGCACCAGCGGCATGCGCGTCTGACCGCCGACGAGGATGACCTCGGCAATGTCCTGCGTGCCGACGCCGGCGTCCTTCAACGCGATACGGCAGGGTTCGATCGTGCGCTTCACCAGCTCTTCGACCAGGCTCTCGAGCTTGGCGCGCGTGAGCTTGATGTTGAGATGCTTGGGTCCGGATGCATCGGCCGTGATGTACGGCAGGTTCACGTCGGTCTGCTGGCTGGAAGACAGCTCGATCTTGGTCTTCTCGGCCGCCTCTTTCAGGCGCTGCACGGCCAGCGGATCCTTGCGCACGTCGACGCCGGACTCCTTGAGAAATTCGTCCGCGAGGAAATTGATGATGCGCATGTCGAAGTCTTCGCCACCCAGGAAGGTGTCGCCGTTGGTAGATAGGACTTCGAACTGGCGCTCGCCGTCGATCTCGGCGATTTCGATTACCGACACGTCGAACGTGCCGCCGCCCAGGTCATACACCGCGATCTTGCGGTCCTTGCCGGACTTGTCGAGGCCGTATGCCAACGCGGCTGCAGTGGGCTCGTTGATGATGCGTTTGACATCGAGACCCGCGATGCGGCCGGCGTCCTTGGTGGCCTGGCGCTGCTGGTCGTTGAAGTAGGCCGGCACCGTGATGACGGCTTCGGTGACTTCTTCACCGAGGTAATCCTCGGCGGTCTTCTTCATCTTCATGAGCACGCGCGCGGAAATCTCCGGCGGCGCTTTCTTTTCGCCCTGGGCTTCGACCCACGCGTCGCCGTTGTCGGCTTTGACGATCTTGTAAGACACCATGTGAATGTCTTTCTGGACGACGTCGTCCTGGAATTTGCGGCCAATGAGGCGCTTCACCGCGAACAGGGTGTTCTGCGGATTCGTGACGGCCTGCCGCTTGGCGGACTGGCCCACGAGTACTTCGTTGTCCTTGGTGAACGCGACGATGGACGGCGTGGTACGGTCACCTTCGCTGTTCTCGATGACGCGCGGCTTGCCGCTTTCCATGATCGCGACGCAGGAATTGGTGGTTCCCAGGTCGATGCCGATTACCTTGCCCATATCAAATCTCCACTGACTCTTTTTGGGTATTGACCCAGTGCCCCCTTTCTGGAGGCCGGGCCCCTTCTTTCAAGAAGATTGTTTCGAGAATCAGCCTTTCGCCGCGGATACGACCACACGGGCCGGCCGCAGCAATCTGCCATTCAACTGGTAGCCGCGCTGGATGACGGCGATCACGGTATTCGGCGCAGCATCGCTCGGCTGCGCCATCATCGCTTCATGCAGGTCCGGATTGAAGGCAGCGCCCTCAGGGTTGATCTCTTCGATCTGTGCCTTCTCGAACGCCTTCGCAAACAGGCGCAGCGTGGCGTTCTGTCCTTCGATGAGGCTCGTCACGTCGGCCTTTGCGGCCCCCTCTTTCTGAAAAGTTGCGATGCCAAGCTCGAGCGAGTCCTTGACGGCGATCAGGTCCTGCGCAAATTTTTCGACGGCGTACTGACGCGCGTTCTCCAGATCCTTGGCGGCACGCTTGCGCACGTTGTCCACGTCGGCAAGCGCGCGCAGGTATTGCTCCCAGTGACTCTTGGCGCGCTCTTCGGACGCCGCCAGATCCTGCTGGAGTCGCTCCATCTCGACCAGCGCCACCGCCGTCTCGGGCAGCACCGTGGTCTTGTCCTCGGGTCCAGCGCCGAGTTGGTCATGATTCGGATCCGTCATCAAAAGACCTCAATGAAACAGGTAGTTACGTGCGGCGCAAAGCCTGCGCGGCTTTGTGGCCCCGGTTTACGGGATTTCAAGGCTGGGGCGGCAAAGAAACTGTCGGACGGACCGTCAGCGGCGTGCCAGAGCGGCGCCGAGAATCCTGGCGGTGACGTCGACGATGGGGATGACACGTTCATAGGCCATCCGGGTCGGCCCGATCACCCCGATCACACCCACGACTTCGTTGTCGGCGCTGTAGGGCGCGGTGATCACGCTGCAGTCGTCGAGAATGCGGAAGCCCGATTCCTGCCCGATGAAGATCTGCACGCCGTCCGCGCGCAGGCTGTGGTCGAGCAGATTGAGAATGTCGCGTTTTTCGTTGAACGCTTCGAACAGGCGCCGCAGTTTGTCGACCGACGACAACTCGCCCGCGCCCATCAGGTTGGTTTCGCCCGCAATCACATATTCCATGCGATTGGCATCGTCGGACTTGAACACGCGTTCGGCAACGTTGATCGCATCCTTCATCGCCGAATCCATGTTTTGGCGCGCTTCCTGCATTTCGCCCAGGATCTCCTGGCGCACCTGCGTCAGCGTCTTGCCACGGCAGCGCTCGGTGAGGAAATTCGCCGCGCGACGCAACTCGTCCGAGGAGTGATACCGCTCGAGTTGGATGATGCGGTTCTGAACTTCGCGATCGTTGAACACGAGGACGACCAGCGCGCGATTGTCGGAGAGCCCGACGAATTCAATCTGCGAAATGGAGGCCTGCTGCGTGCGCGGCAGCGTCACGACGCCGGCGAGACGCGTGACGTTCGACAATAACTGGGAGGCAGCGGCGACCAGCGCTTTGGAATCGTCGCGGGAGGCATCGAGCTGGCGGCGCAACTCGGCGAATGCGGGTTCGTCTTCGATCGGCGCGCGCGCCTTGAGCAGCGAATCGACGAAGAAGCGATAGCCCTTGTCGGTCGGTACGCGCCCGGCGGACGTATGGGGCGAGCTGACGAACCCGAGCTGTTCCAGGTCGGCAACGATGTTGCGAATGGTGGCCGACGACAATGCGAGGCCGGATTCGCGTGACAGCGAACGCGAGCCCACCGGTTGACCGTCGCGGATGTAGCTTCCGACGAGGACCCGAAGCAGCAGCTGTTCGCGCTCGGATAGTGCATCGTCGGGGTTATCGTTCACTCCGACGAAGCTACTGAGCTGTCATCTGCCCGTCAAGAAACCCGAAGCGACGGCATTCGACAGTTTTCGATGTGATTCAGTGCATTGGCCCACTGTGTGGCCCATGCTACAAGGCACCATGGCTCTACCGGCGCAAGCTTGCGCGCTCATAGGCCGGTTCAGCGACGCGCGCGTCGCCGAATCCGCGTTGACGCTGCTTCCGCATCTCAAGAAACGCGGGGTTCAGGCGTTATTGCCCGATTCCGAACCGCTCGACGCGCCGCCCGATCTCGCCACCCGGATTCCGGAGGACGAAATTGCCGATCGCGCGGATCTGGTTGTCGCCATTGGCGGTGACGGCACTCTTCTATATGCAGCCCGCCTCGTCGCGCATCGCGGCGTGCCGCTCATCGGCATCAATCGCGGACGGTTGGGATTTCTCACGGACGTGTTGCCGCAGGACATGCTGGGTTCGGTGGACGCCGCGCTCGAAGGCCGCTGCGAACGAGACGATCGCGCGCTGCTGGAGGCGCGCATCGTGGGTCATCACGGGGTCATCACGAGTGCCTTTGCGCTCAACGATGTCGTACTGCAGAAATGGGAAACCGGGCGAATGCTCGATTTCGAAACCTGGATCGACGGCGTTTACGTGAACACCCATGGCGGCGATGGCCTGGTGGTGGCGAGTTCGACCGGCTCGACCGCCTATGCGCTGTCCTGCGGTGGCCCGATCGTGGCGCCGCATCTCGATGTGCTCGTAGTCGCGCCCATCTGTCCGCACACGCTGTCCGATCGCCCCATCGTGGTTTCGAGCCGTTCGACCATCGCCGTCAAGTTGATCGACCGACCCGAAACGCGCGCGCAAGTCACCGCCGACGGCGTGTCGCTCGGCGAACTGGTGCCCGGCGACCGGCTGGAAGTTCACCCGACCGCGCAGAAGATCACGCTGCTGCATCCGAACAAGTTCGAGTATTACCGTCTGCTGCGTTCCAAGCTCCATTGGGGACGCGGCGGAATCAACAAATCCGAGTGAGCCATGCTGACCCATCTGCAGATTCGTGATTTCGCCATCATCGACCTGATCGAGCTCGAAGTGCGCGCCGGTCTCACCGTGCTCACCGGAGAAACCGGGGCGGGCAAATCCATCGTCGTAGATGCGCTGGCGCTGCTGGCGGGCGGCAAGGGCGGCGCGGAAGTAGTTAGAGCAGGAACCGAACGCGCCGAGCTCTCGGCCACCTTCGACATCAGCGGCAGTCCGGCGGGGTTGCGCGAAATCCTCGCCGAGCAAGCGGTCGAAGCTCCCGACGACGAGCTCACCGTGCGCCGCGTCATCGCGAGCGACGGCCGCTCGCGCGGCTATCTCAATGGCGTGTCGGTGCCGCTGCAGTTGTTGCGCGATGTCGGCGGGCTCATCGTCGACATCCACGGGCAGCACGAGTTCCAGTCGCTGACGCGCTCCGCATCGCAGCGCGAACTGCTCGACGATTTCGGCGAGAACATCGAGCTCGCCGGCAAGGTGCGCGAGGCGCACAAAGCCTGGATCGCGCTCGTCAACCGCATCGTCGAACTCGAAGGCAAGGCGCGCGATCGCGATTCGCGCAGCGACTTGCTGCGATTCCAGGTGAGCGAGCTCAAGGCGCTCGATCTCAAGGAAGGTGAAGTCGCCGATCTCTCCGAAGAACGCGCGCGTCACTCCAATCGCGGTCGGCTGGCGGAAGCCGCGCAGGCCGCGGTCGGCCTGCTCTACGACTCCGACGAAGGCAATGCGCACGCCACGGCGAGCCGTGCCCTCGCCGGCATCAAGACCTTGTCGAGCGTCGATCCGCGCCTGGCCAAGGTCGTCCCGATGGTCGACGAGGCCACGATCCAGATTCGCGAGGCCGCGCGCGAGCTATCGCGATATCTCGAAACTCTCGACATCGATCCGGCCCGGCAGGAAGAAGTCGAACGCCGCCTCGCCGCTGTCGAGGAGCTGAGCCGCAAACATCGTGTGCCATCCGCCGAACTCAGCGCGCTCGGAACAAAACTCGAGAAAGACCTCGCGGAACTCGACAGCGCGGACAACAACCTCAACGCTCTCAAGAAGCAACAGGCCGAAGCCCTCGACTCTTACCGCAAGGTCGCCACGCAGCTCTCGGCGGGTCGGCAAACCGCTGCGCGAGCACTGTCGAAGGACATTACCGCGCGCATGCAGACTCTCGGCATGGCCGGCGGACGCTTTCTGATCGACATCAGCCAGCCGACGGGGGAACCTGCCGCGCAGGGTTTCGACGCGGTCGAGTTTCGTGTCACGGCCAATCCCGGCCAGCCGCTGCGGCCGCTGGCGAAGGTCGCATCAGGCGGCGAACTGGCGCGCCTGTCTCTCGCCGTGCAGGTGGCATGTGCCGCCAAAGACGTGCGCTGCATGGTATTCGACGAAGTGGATTCGGGCGTCGGCGGCGCGGTCGCCGAGATCGTCGGCCGCGAACTGAAGGCGCTCGGCTTCTCCGGACAGGCGATTTGCGTGACGCATCTGCCGCAAGTGGCAAGCCAGGGCCACCATCATCTGCGCGTCGCGAAACTCACCGATGGCAAGATCACACGCACCACGATTTCCGAACTCACCATGGACGAGCGTGCGGAGGAGTTGGCGCGAATGTTAGGCGGCATGGAAGTCACCGGCAAAGCTCGTGAACACGCGCGCGAGATGCTGCAGATGGCAGGTGGCGCGGCGCAGAAGGCGCGCGGCGCAAAGCGCAAGGCCTGAAGCGGCCCGCCGCGCATCAAGTCAGCTGTTCTTGACCTGGCCCTTCTGGGGGCCCTTGTACGACGGGCAGCCCGGCTTGTGGCAGTGGCCGTACAAAGTCATGGCGTGATCGCGTAATTCGTAGCCGAGACGTTCGGCGATCTCTTTCTGACGCTCTTCGATCTCGTCATCCATGAACTCTTCGACGCGGCCGCAGTCCAGACACACGATATGGTCGTGATGCGTACCCTGGTTGAGCTCGAACACGGCCATGCCGTCTTCAAAATGATGGCGCGAGACCAGTCCCGCAGCCTGGAACTGCGTGAGCACGCGATACACCGTCGCGAGACCGATGTCCTCGTTGGACTCGATCAAACGCTTGTAAATGCCTTCGGCGGACATGTGACGCGTCGTACTGCCCTCGAGTATTTCGAGGATCTTGAGTCGCGGTCCGGTGACCTTGAGTCCGGCCTTGCGCAGGTCTTTGCTTTCCAAGCCAGCGGCCTCCTGAAAACGATGCGGTATGATGCGCCACCATGAAACGCCTTGCACTACCAACTCTTTTGCTCGCCGCCGGCGCGCTTCTGTCCTCCGGCTGCGTCTATCGGATGAGCATCCAGCAGGGCAATTATCTGGTCGCGGATTCCGTAAGCCAGCTCAAGGAAGGCATGACGCGTAGTCAGGTGCGCTTCCTGCTCGGCACGCCGATGGTGCCCGACGCGTTCAACGACGATCGCTGGGACTACTACTATTTCTTCAGCTCGCGGCACCAGAAAGAGCCGCTCAAGCGCCGCCTCACCGTGTACTTCACCGACGAGAAGGTCGCGCGCTACGAAAACCTCGGCGTGCCCACGCAGTCGGATCTCGAGCAGGTCGAGAAGGATCTGCGCAAGGCAATGGCCGAAACCAAGAAGAAGCGCGAGAAACCGAGCCTGTGGAAGCGCATGTTCGGGCGCGACAAGCCTGCAGAGACCACTACCGAGTCGAGTTCTTCGGATTCGAAGACACCGGCCGAGCAGAAGCCGGATCCCGTGCCGCCGCCCGCTCCCGTTGTACCCGAGCCCGCCGGGACTCCTTCGGGTCCAGGTTGAGCGGTCGATAGATTTCGACACGATCGCCGTCGTCCACCTGCCGCTCGCGGCCGCACAGCTCGCCGAAGATCCCCACCTCCGCCGCCCAGGGCACCTCGAGCGCGCCCGCCTGCGCACGTGCGGCGGCGAGCGCATCGCCCACGGTTCCTGAATCGGCGATCTCGACCTGCCACAGCCACTGGTGCGCGGGAGTCGCGAAGACCACGGTACAGCGCTTCACGGCTAGTTAGCCTTCGTATCCCGGGCGCGTTTCACGAAGGCATCGACCAGCGAGGCGGCGGTGTCTTCGAACAGGGGGGCGAACAGTGCGTTGGTGAGGCGGTTGGCGAACTCGAAGCGCATCTCGAGCTCGACGCGGCAACCCAGGTCCCCGAGTGCCGTAAATGTCCACAAACCTTCGAGCACACGGAACGGCCCACTGACGAATTGCATGAGCACGCGCTTGTCGGGCTCGAGCAGGTTGCGGGTGGTGAATTCGGACCTGACCGGCCCACGCTTGATCGTGAGCGTGGCGACGATCTCGCCTGCCTTGCGCGTGTCGACACGCGCGGCTGTGCACCACGGCACGAACTCCGGATAGCGCTCGATGTCGTTGACGAGCGCGTACATACGCGCCGGCGTTTCCGCTATCAACGCCGAGCGTTTCACTTCACGCATGGCCCCAATTTAAATTAAACATTGGGCGCACGGGTACAATATCGGCCTTCGAGCACCCATGAACAAAGCCGACAAAAAAGAAGCGCCGCGCCTCATCGCCGAGAATCGCCGGGCGCGCTACGACTATTTCATCGAAGAGCGCCTCGAGGCGGGCCTCGTGCTCCAGGGGTGGGAGGTCAAGTCCATGCGCGCCGGCAAGGCGCAGGTGGCCGAGGCGTACGTCTATCTGAAGGAAGGCGAGGCCTTCCTGTTCGGGGCGAACATCACGCCGCTCAAGACAGCTTCGACGCACGTGATCCCCGAACCGCTTCGCACCCGCAAACTACTGCTCAACAAGGCGGAGCTGTCACGCCTCATCGGCAGCGTCGAGCGCAAGGGTTACACGATGGTCCCCCTCGACCTGCACTGGAAGGGTGGCCGCGCCAAACTCGAAATCGGCCTGGCCAAGGGCAAGAAGCAGCACGACAAGCGCGCCACCGAAAAGGACCGCGACTGGAATCGCAACAAGGCGCGCATCATGCGCGGCCGCTGATCCGGCCCCGCCAATCGAGCAACCTGCGCGCCGAATGCCGACTTGCAGCGATTGTGGTCGGCTCCATGTATGCTTGCCGGGCTTTCTACGGGGGCGACCGGTTTCGACGTGGGTTGTGAACCGTAAGAGGCGTACCGAGGCGCATGGCCCTCGTTAAACACTGTGCACTTCATAGTTGCCAACGACGACAACTACGCACTAGCCGCCTAATCGCGGTTGCCCTCAGACCAGTTGGTGCCTATGCCGCTGGACCTGGGGTAGCGCTCATAGGATCGCGTTTCCGTGTGCTACTGGCGGAATCGTTAAGAGTCACAGTCGCTGGCTGAGCGTCTTCCCTGCTCTTCGGGTAGCGCGAGGCGAGAAAACAAAGAAGCAGCTACGTACGTAGAGTCTTACGTCTAACGCTTGCGGACGCGGGTTCGATTGATGCGAAGGAACGCAATGGTCGCCTTTGCTCGTAAGGGCAAAGTGATAACGGGGCTCATTCGGTGAACCCTGCCGTCGCGCAAGCGACGTGGCAACGCCGAGCGGTGGAACGGGGCCAACCTGTTCTGCCGTGTAGAGACTCATGGACTGGCTGAACCGATCGCGGTAGAGCCGGCACCAGGATCCGGATCGAAAGATTCGGATAAGACGCCCCGCATCCTTGCAGCGCGCAAGTGTTGCAAGGATGAAGGCATAGTCCAGGCCTTCTCGAAAGAGAGGGAACAACTGTCCCGCCGCCTCCACCAAAAGCGAGGGTTCCCCGGAGAAATCCGGGGAGCCTGCTCCTTTTCGCCGAGTTACGATTCGCCGTGGCACGTGCACGGCGTTCAAGAGAACTAACAGGCGAATCCGCCGCGTACATTGCCGGCCTCATCGATGGCGAAGGCACGATTACACTGACTCGCCAGCATGCGCATGAAAACCGGCGGCTGGTTGTCAGCATCGCCAGCACCGAGGTCCAGCTGCTTGAGTTCGTCATCGATGCATTCGGCGTCGGCAAGATCACGCGCAAAAGAATCAGCTCGGATCGCCATACACCCTCGTTCTGTTACGCCGTGACAAGTCAGCAGGCATTGGCGTTGCTGCGGCAGGTGGCGCCGTACCTGCGCTCGTATAAGCGAGCGCGGGCGACCTTGGCGCTTGCGCGTTACTCGTCGCTTACGCCGCGCAACGGCAAGTACAATGCCGACCGGCTGACAAAGCGCAGACAATTCGAGAACGAACTATTGTCGTTACAAGCGCGGCGAATCGCTGCCGAATCATGAAAAAAGTCCCGCCCGTTTTTGCCGCACTGTCGCTTTGCATCGTTGGCGGCGCCGCTATCGCCCGGGAAGCGAGCGTCGATCTCACCTTCGTCGGCGACGTGATGGTGGCCGAAGCGCCCGGCACTCTCATCGCTGCTGGCACCGATCCGTTCGCGGGTGTGGCGAAGCACCTCGGCCCCAAGCGCCTGCGCATCGCCAACCTCGAATGCGTGATTGCGACCACCGGCACGGCCGAGACCAAACCGTTCACGTTTCGCGCCGAACTGCGCACTATTCCTGCTCTCGCCAGGTATTTCGATGCCGTGAGCGTGGCTAACAATCACTCGGGTGACTTCGGCAAGGACGCATTCGCCGAACAACTCGGGCTGCTCGAGGCGGCGCGCCTGCCCTACTTCGGTGGCGGTCGCGACCTGGCAGCCGCGCATCGACCGTGGGTGGTGGAGCGCAATGGCCTGCGTATCGCCTTTCTCGGTTACGTGGAATTCAAACCGCGGTCATTCGAGGCCAGCGCCAGTCGGCCTGGTGTCGCGTGGAGTGGAGAAGATGAACAGGTCCTGCGCGACATTCACGCCGCGCGCGAGGTGTTCCACGCCGACATCGTCATCCCCTTCATGCACTGGGGCTGGGAGGACGAAGGCTATCCGAGCGAACGCCAGCGCGTGTTTGCGCGGCGCATGCTCGACGCCGGCGCAGACATGATCGTCGGCGGCCATCCGCACGTGACGCAGGGAGCCGAGATCCATCGCGGCAAACCCATCGTCTACAGCCTGGGGAATTTTCTCTTCAACGGGTTCGATACCGAGGCCACGACGACCGGCTGGCTGCTGGAAGCGCGTGTCGACAAGTCCGGAGTCAGCGCGTGGCGCACCCGCGTCGTACGCCTCGAGGCGAACGGCGTGCCGCGTGTCGATGACGGCGCGAGCAGTCCCTGTGGCGACTCGCGCAGCGAAGTCGTGCGCCAGTGCACGGGCAAATGACATGAAATACACCTGGTTGTTGACGACGCTGCTCGGCACCTCGGCCTTCGCGGACTCGGTGCGCTGCCACGTCATCTACGGCGGCGAGAACTTCTCTGTGGTCGCGCAACCCACTGACGATCCCTATCGCGTCGCGGGGCAGAAGATAGGCCGCTACTTTGAATTCAAGGCGGCGTACGTATCGAAGCCCGCGGAGTTCGCCGCGATCAGCCTGTACGTCTACGCCATATCGAGCGGCGAGCCGGTGCTCATCCACCAGGCGAAATTCGCCGCGAGCGTCACCAATGCGGCCGCTCCGTGGGGCTTTACCGGGTTCAACTACGTGTACGAGCCCAGCAAGAGCAGCGAACTGCAATACTGGTGCGAGAAAACGATCTAGCAGCGCGTCAGGTGCTCAACCACCACGCGCGGAACTCGTCGATGTTGATGCGACTGTTCTGGTTCGTATCGGTCTCCGTAAAGCCGATGCGCAGCTCCGCTTCCGACATACCGGCATCGAGTTCACGCACCAACGCCTTGAACTCGGTGAAGTTGATCTGTCCGTCGTTGTCCTGATCCGCCTGCGCAAAAAGCGCGTCGATCTCCGCCAGCTCTTGCGCCTTACTGACCATTCCCGCCTCCATGCTCCGATTGTTTCGAACCATCGTAGGTAGTGAGCAGCCCGTACAGCTCCGGGCGCCGGTCGCGGAACACGAACCAATTGTCGCGCAATTCCGCATTCGCGGCCAGGTCGAACCTCGCGATGAGCACCGCCTCGCCTTCCTCGCCGGCCTCCGCGATCTTCGCGCCGGTTGCGTCGGCGATGAAGCTCGAGCCATAGAAGCGCAGGTAGAGCCCCTCCGGATTCTGCAGCGCCCGCTCGACCCCGATTCGGTTCGAAACGATGACGGGCGTGAGATTCGCGGCTGCATGGCCCTGCTGCGTACGTTGCCAGTGATCCCGTGAATTCACCGGCAATGCCGGCGGCGGCTCGCTGCCGATGGCCGTCGGGTAGAACAGCAACTCCGCACCCATCAATGCCATCGCCCGCGCGCACTCGGGAAACCATTGATCCCAGCAGATGCCGACGCCGATCCGCGCGTATTTCGTGTCCCACACCTTGAAACCCGTATCCCCGGGGCTGAAGTAGTTCTTCTCCTGGTATCCGGGCCCATTAGGGATATGCGCCTTGCGGTAGACACCGAGATTCGTGCCATCGGCATCCAGGATCGCAACCGAATTGAAGTACGAGTTGTTGGCCTTCTCGAAAAAGCTGATCGGCAGCACGACGTTCAACTCACGCGCGATTTTGCCGAAGTGGTTGATCGCGCGGTTGTCCGCGACGCTCGCCGCGAGGCGCAGATGGCGCGAGTCCTGCTCGATGCAGAAATACGGCGTCTCGAACAATTCCTGGATCAGGATGATCTGCGCACCCTTGCCCGCCGCCTGGCGTACCAGTTTCTCGGCGGTCGCGATGTTGGCGTCGACGTCCCAGCCGCAGGCGAACTGCATGGCCGCAACGCTGACGTCGCGTTTCGTGGCGTTCAAGTGCGGAGGCAGTTTGCTCATGCGAAAACCTTGCCGGGATTGAGGATGCCCTTGGGATCAAGCGCCTGCTTGAGCAGGCGCATCGTGGAAATCTCCGCCGCCGTACGCGACAGCGGTAGATAGGCACGCTTCTCGAGGCCGATGCCGTGTTCGGCGGACACCGACCCGCCGATGGCAGCGAGCGGCTCATAGACGATGCCCTCCACCCGCGCACGCGTTGCGGCATCGTCGCCAACGGCGATGACCAGGTGCAGGTTGCCATCGGCCATGTGGCCGAATACAAAGGCGCGATTCTCGCCGGCGAACGCGGTCACGGCCGCGCAAACCTGATCGGAGTATTCGCGCATGTTCTCGATGGGCAGGCTCACGTCGAACGTGAGTAGCGGCGCGATGTTCTTGACCTGCCAGACGTCTTCGCGAATTGCCCAGATGGCGCGCCGCTCGTTCTCGGAGTTGGCGAGCGTCACATCGGTGACCGCGCCCGCCTCGAGCGCCTCGCCGAGTACCGTTTCGAGCCGGGCGCGATCGGACAAAGGATCGCCGCCCAGAGTCTCGGCGATGGCATAGAACGGCGCGCCACGCGCCAGCGGCGCTGCGTTCTGTGCCGGCGGCGCGGTGTTGTAGTCGTAGTAGTTGCCCCACAGCGCTTCGAACGCCGCCAATTGGCCGCCCAAGCCCGAATCCAGCCGGCCCAGCAAATCCACGAGCGCGTCGAACGTCGGCACCGACGCCAGCAGCGTCTCCTGGCTGCGCGTGCGCGAGACCAGGCGCAATTCGGCGCGCGTCACGACGCCGAGAGTGCCTTCGCTGCCGATGAACAGCTGCTTGAGGTCGTACCCGGCATTGTTCTTGAGCATGCGATTGAGCGAGGTGAGCACGGTGCCGTCGGCGAGCACGGCTTCGACGCCGAGCACGAGGCTGCGCATCATTCCGTAGCGCAGGACCCGCAGGCCGCCCGCATTGGTCGAGATGTTGCCGCCGACGGTGGCGCTGTCGCGCGCACCCAGGTCGAGCGGAAAAACCATTCCATGGGCTTCGGCTTCGCGCTGCACGCGTCCGAGCTGCACGCCGGCTTGCGCACGCAGGCAACGGCCCGGCACGTCGACGCGCTCGATGGCATTCATGGATTCGAGCGACAGGATGATGTCGCGCGCGTCGGCGTCCGCACCGTTGACGAGGCCCGTGAGTCCGCCGTGCGTGACGACCGGCTGACCGCGTGCATGGCAAAGCTTGAGCACGGCGGAGACCTGTTCGGTGCTGCGCGGGCGAACCAGTAGTTCGGCGTCCACGCGGCCGTGCCACAACGTGCTGGCGCGCTCACGCACGGCGGCGCCTGCGAGCATTCCCTGCTCGCCGACGATCGCGCGGAGATCCGATTTGAGAGTGGCCTGCGACATGCGGCCTAAAGGTAACGCGCCACGCAGGCAGCCGCCAGAACGGCGCGCCTGCGTTCGCTATCAATGCAGCGTCGGCTGTTCCTTCGCTTCCTCGTCGGCGACCGGAAACAGCGCCTGGTCGAGCGCGTGCACGTAGGTCGCGACATTCACGGTACCCGGCACCAGCACCCGACCGCCAAACAACAGATTCGGCACGCTGCGCACGCCGAAGCCGCGCATCCGCTCTTCGCTGCCGATCAGGGCGCTATCCCCCTCACGCGTTTCGCGGAAGGCCTGCACAGTTCTGTCATCGAGACCCGCCTCGCTGCCGATCTGCGCGAGGACGTTGACGTCGCCAATGTCTGCGCCACGCTCGAAATAGGCGCGGAAGATCGCGGCCGCGACGTTCGCGTGGCGGCCTTCCTGGTCGGCCAGCTGTACCAGCCGGTGCGCCTCCGCGGTACTCGGCAGGGACCCAAGTTTCTCGAAATGAAAGTTGATGCCGAGCTCGCGACCGGCTTCTGTAAGGCTCTTTTCCGCGAAAGGCACGCTGATGCCCGCGGGCAGACGCTCGGCCAGATACTCGTGGAAACTGCGCGGCGCGGCATTCGCCTTGGGCGCAGTCATGCGAAACGGGTGCCAGCGCAGGCGTGTTTCTACGTCCCCCGAGAGATTGCCCAACGCGCGCGTGAGCTGCGCCATCCCCAGCCACGACCACGGGCAGGTGAAATCCGCGACGAGATCGATGTCGAGCGTGCGGCGAACATCATGCACGGGTTTGATCGTTGTGTTCATGCGGCATATGTAGGTGCGCCGCGCACATGTTCAAGCCGGTTTCCGCGTCGCGGCGAGGTTCGCGTGAACCTGTTCGGTGATGCGGATGGCAGTTTCGAGCGCACGCAGCCCATCCTCTCCAGACACGATGGGCCGGCGGTCGTTCCGTATGCACTCGAGAAAGGATTCGATCTCGGCCTTGAGGGCGTCGCCCTGCTCGAGATTCGCCTCCTCGATCGTCACCGGCAGCTGGCCAGTTTGGGGCGGGCCTTCGCGCTTGCGGATCAAAGTCAGAATTTTCTGTTGCAGGTCGAGCGAAATGTACGCGGCGTCCTCGAAAATCCTGAGCTTCCGTTCGGTCTTGAGGCTTACACGGCTGGCCGTGGTGCTCGCCACACAGCCGTTGGCGAAGCGGATCCGGGCGTTCGCAATGTCGATTTCGCCGGAAAACACGGGGCTGCCAATGGCATCGATGCTGACGATTTCACTGCGCGCCAGCGACTGCACCAGGTCGATGTCGTGGATCATGAGGTCGAGCACGACGTTCACGTCGGTGCCGCGCTCCTTGTAAGGCGCCAGCCGCTGGCATTCCATGAACCGCGGCGTGCTGAGGTGCGGCTCGGCCGCCAGGATGGCCGCGTTGAAACGCTCCAGGTGTCCGACCTGCAGCACCCGCTTGTGCCTGGCGGCCTGCTCGATCAGCGCCCGGGCCTGTTCGGGCGTTTCGCTGATGGGCTTTTCGACCAGCACGTGGGCGCCGGCCGCGAGGAAGGCGTCGGCGATTTCGAAATGCGCCGGCGTCGGGGTTGCGACGCTGACCGCGTCCACTTTGCCGAGCAGGGTCCGGTAGTCAGCCATGGCCGTCGTGCGCACCTCAGCGGCCACCGCATTGCGCACCTCTTCGCGTTCGTCGACTACGGCCACGAGGTCGCAGACGGGAAGCTGCGCGTATTTCTGTGCGTGAAAACGTCCGAGATAGCCGACGCCGATCACCGCCGCCCTGATTTTGCTCATGCGCTATTATGCCCGCGCTTTCACGCCGTCCGGCGGGAGTCCTCGGGGGCCTTGGCCAAATTGTTCAACTGGTTCGTGCGCGCGCGCGATTGGTATTTCGCACTGCCGCGTTTCAAATTCGAAGCGATGACGCTCGCGCTTGCGGTGTTGTTCGGCCTGCTGGTGATGCCGGCATTCATTTTTATCGTCGGCCACATTGCGCTCAAGGACTACGCACACGGCAGCGTGTTCGCGCTCTACGGCGATTTCTTCGAGGGCCTGTTCGAGCCACGCTCGTCGTTCTGGACCGTGGTCGCGGGTCCGGCGGTGTTCCTGAGCCTGGCCAGACTGTTCCGCTGGATCCTGCGCAAGGTATAAGTAAAACCTCGCGCCCCGAAACGTGAAGCAGTTCACGAATTCCCGGCATCCGCCATAAGCGGGTCTGCGATTTTGTGACGCAAATCGGCGACACTGGGCTTGGGGAGCCGTCCGACAAGTCACGGGGTTGTAGAACAAAATGAGCGAGTACTTTCTCGCCGATCGAAAGGCTGAAGAACGCGAGAAAAAGCGCGCCGCCGAGCCTACGCCGCAGCAACGCAGCCAGGACATCAAGGTCACCTTGTTAGGCGAATTCCTGTTTCCGAGCGGCGAACCGCCAGGCTGCGATCCGTACAACAGCACCCAGGGCAAGGGCACTCGCGAGGCTTGGCGACAGCGGCGCGACCGCCGCTGATTCGCGCGGCGCGGCGCCGGCCACGTCCGTCATCCGATCTGCGCACACCTGCCGGCCCTCAGGGTCCGTAGCAGGGAGGCCGGAACCAAGTTCCAAAGCAGCGCTCGAAGCTACATGCGGCTGCCTTTCAAGCTTTCGGCCAGTAAGTCCACAGGGCAACCGCCAACATCACCACGAGACCCGCATGCGCCGCGTACCGCCAGCCCCGCGTACGCATCTCGCCGTAGAAGCTCGCCCAGGCAATGCCGGCCAGCGGCACCATCACAAAGCACGCCATCAGCAGCGGCCCACGCTCCTCGTGCAGCCGGGCGCTGTAGTCCGGCATTAACAGGAAAACCAGCCCGACCAGCAGCAAAACCGCTGCGATCGAGACTGTCGAACCCATCACGATTCCAAGTAGAACGACCAAGGGGCGCATGGATTGGCCTATGTTTACTGAGATGCCACTTGAGCAGGCCGTCCCACGGCCTTAGTGTTGAATTGTACGGACTCCCACAGCCGAGATACGCCGCCGCATGAATCCACCGTCCACCCGCTACTACCGCTGGCTCGCCCCTTCCATGCTCATCGCCCTGCTGGTGCTGACTGGATCGGCCCAGGCCCCCGCCAACACACAGCTGCCGGCTGGATCCGTGGTCCCAAGCGAGCGGCATCGATCCGTAGCGCGACGGGTGGGATCCATGCTCGAGGGCATGCACTACAGCGGCTCCAAGCTCGACGACCGGCTCTCGGCGATCGTGTACGCGCGCTACCTCGAGAGTATCGACGGTCAGCATTCCAGCCTGCTCGCCTCCGACGTGGGGGACTTTGAACAGTACAAGCTGCGCTTCGACGACATGATCCGCAGCGGCGATGTGGACCCCGCGTTCGCGATCTTCGCGCGCTTCCAGCAGCGCAACCGCGAGCGCATCAAGTTCGCGATCTCGCAGCTCGACAAGGAACCGGACTGGACGCTCAACGAAACGTTCGAATTCGATCGTGAGAAGGCGCCCTTTGCGGCCACTTCCGCCGAGCTGGACGAGTTCTGGCGCAAGCGCGTCAAGAACGACGCGCTGTCACTGCTGCTCACCGGCAAGAGCTGGGACGAAGCCGCCAAACTACTGAAGAAGCGCTACGAGACCACCCTGAAGCGCATCGACCAGGTCAGCGCCGACGACGTGTTCGAGTCGCTTATGAATTCCTACGCGCGCGCCTACGACCCGCATTCGAGCTATTTCTCGCCGCGCAGTTCCGAGGAATACCGCATCCAAATGAGCCTCAACTACGACGGCATCGGCGCGTCGCTGCAGCTGGTCGACGACTACGTCACCATCATGAACGTCATCGAAGGTGGCCCGGCAGCCGTCGCCGGCACAATCTCGGTCAAAGACCGAATCACCGGCGTCGGCCAGGGCAAGGAAGGCCCGGTTACCGACGTTCTCGGCTGGCGCATCGACGACGTCGTGCAGCTGATCCGCGGCCGCGCCGGCACGCAGGTGCGCCTGCAGGTGCTGCCGGCGGGCGCCGGACCCGGCACCGCCGAGAAGACGCTCGAGTTCACACGCAACAAGGTCACACTCGAAGCGCAGGCCGCGCAGAAGGAGCTGCGCACCATCAAGCGCGGCGACAAGGACTACCGCGTCGGGATCATCAACGTTCCGGCGTTCTACCAGGACGTTGAAGCGCAGAATGCCGGCGACAAGGAATTCCGCAGCACCACGCGCGACGTGCGCCGCCTCATCAATGAATTGAAGGGCGAGAAGATCGACGGCCTCGTGCTCGACCTGCGCGGCAACGGCGGCGGCTATCTACCCGAAGCGACCGCGTTGACCGGCCTGTTCATCGACAAGGGCCCGGTGGTGCAGCTCAAGGTCACCACGGGCGAACTCGAGGTTCAGGACGATCCCGAGTCCGGCGTCGCCTACTCGGGCCCGCTCGCGGTGCTCGTCGATCGCTTCAGTGCGTCCGCCTCGGAAATCTTCGCGGGCGCGCTGCAGGATTACCATCGCGCCACGATTCTCGGCCAGCGCACCTTCGGCAAGGGCACGGTGCAAAACCTCGTGCCGCTCGATCGCTGGTCGCCGCGCCCGGTCAATGGCCAGCTCACCGTGACGATCGGCAAGTTCTATCGCGTCACCGGCGAGAGCACACAGCATCGCGGCGTCGAACCCGACGTCAACCTGCCCTCGCAGATCGACATGGACGAGTTTGGCGAAAGCGCGCTCGAAGGCGCGCTGCCGTGGGATCGCATCGCCGGTGTGCCATTCCGCAGCGAGGCGAAGGGACAGCAGCCGAACATCCCGGTGCTCGCCACCGAAGAGAAAACCCGCGCCGACAAGGATCCCGACTATCGCTGGCTGGTGGCCGACCTGGCCGCGGCCGACGTGATGCGCAAGCAGACCTCGCTGTCGCTCAATCTGCAAACGCGCAAGGCCGAACGCGAACGCGTCGACAAGGACCGCCTGGTGCGCGAGAACGCGCGCCGTGCCGCGCAGAATCTGCCGGCGATCAAGACTTCGGAAGAACTCGCGGACGTGAAATTCCCGGACACGGTGCTGGATCAGGCGACCGAGGTCATGACCGACATGGTTACGGGACTGCGTCCCACCCACGGCGCGCCGCGTACGGTGCGCGCGGAGCCGAAAGCGCCGGGCTGAAATCATCAGCGGCCGCGCGCCGTCGGCGCGCGCAGCCGGTCACTTCAACAGGACCCTGAAAAGGTCCCAGGTATCTTCAGCGACCACGTTCGGCAGTCTGGCTGCCGTGACGCCCTGCGAGCCGTGCGCGAGCACGTCGCCTTCGGAGACACCGCAGGATTCCGGAATCGGGACGGTTTCGAAATCGCCAAGATAGGCCGCGCTGCCACGCAGGCGTTCACTGCGTTGGGCCACTTCCTGTGTCAGGCCGCTGCGCTGCTTGAGCAGAGTCCGCGCCTTGACGATGTCGCCCATGATGGAAACGCAGGCGGCAAGATCCCCGTAATACTCGGTGGACTCGCGCCGCGCCATGGCAGTGCGCGCCGAGGCGACCAACGTGGTGCGCGCCAGGCGCAGGCACAACACTTCCGCACACGCGATCGCCGCGATATTGATGGCGCGTTTCGCCTCAACCGAAATTCCCCGGAACTCGCCCGCCCCCACCTTCTCGATCTGTTCGCAGCGCGCGCGCGCCGCGAGCAGGGTGCCCTCGGCGGTTTCGACTTCGGCCTGCAACGCGGGGCGCTGCGCAGCCACTTTCGGACGTTCCCAGCGGTGCCACCACTTGTTGAGCTTGGCGAGCCGGGCATCGAACGCCACCTGCTGCTGGCGCGCAGCGACCATGAGCGACTCCGCCTGGCGCAATTGCTGTTCGCCCGCCTGGCGCTGTTGAAACTGTTTGCGATTGCCTTCGAGCGCAAACGCCTTGCGCTCGCGATCTTCCTGCTTGGCGGCCAGGTCCTGGATCAGCAGGCCGATGATCTCGCGACCGTCGCTCCACAGGGCGCGCAGGTGATAGAAAACCAGGGTAGATAGACCGGTATCGGCCGATTCGAGCCGCTTTTCGAGCGCCTCGACCATCTCCTGCACGCGGCCGGTGGCGGCTTCCTGCTGCTTGAGACGATCGCGCAGGCGCTGGGCTTCGGCGGCGAGCTCTTCGTGCTGCTTGCGCAGTTCCGCACGGCTGCGGAACAGCTCGACTACGCGTCCATCCTCGGGCACGGATTCAGGCTGGGCATTACCGTTGCCGAGCAAGCCTAACGACTTCAACGCTTTCATACACCCCTGCGCGGCCGAAGGGGGTCGCTTATCAGGTGCGAAACCCGTGGCCGCGGTCGATACAGTACTCCAGCCACTTATTTAACATCGTATTCCGGGCCCAACGCTGATCCAGTTCACGCTCCGCCAGCCCGCGCAGGCGCCGCAAAGCCTCGTGGTCGTGTTGCGACGCCCATTCCTGCGCTTCGACCAGCCGGGCGTCGTGATAGACGCGTACCCGCATGTCCGGGTAAGTGGACACGCCGTTTTCCTGCTGGAAAAGATAGGTCAGGTCGAAACTGGTGGTGTAAGGCGACCGTTCGGTGACGCTGAGACGCAAATCACAGTCATCGGTCACGCGCGAGACGCGCAGGTCGGCCAGTTTCTTCAGGTCTCCGGCCAACTGCGCCAGGCGCAGGTAGTTACTCTCGTAGAGCGCCATGAGCGCAACGAAGCTGCGCGGGCGCGAGCGCCACGAAACGAGAGTGAG